>NZ_JBSFGU010000010.1:0-209047 GCF_053596725.1 Kitasatospora sp. NPDC001660
CTTTTGGCACGCTGTTGAGTTCTCAAGGAACGGACACTTCCTTCGGACCGCCTTCCAGCGGGCCCTCCGGGCGCTTCGTTCTTTCGTGTTTCCAGTTTATCAGATGTTTTCCGCTCCGTTTTCCGGAGTTTCATTCATCCGATTTCCCGAACTGGCCGGGGCCGCTTTCCGCGGCGGCCTCCACATTAGCGTATTCCGGGTGTTACCCGAAATTCACGCTCACCCTGTCGGCGGAGACGCCGAACGACCCAACCAAATGGGCTTCGAGGAGAGAGTGGGACTGCTGAGTGGGGTGGCCGCTTCAGCGACTCGTTCAACACTAGGCCACCTGGAGGGCATCGTCAAACGTCGAGGGCGGGATCCGGCTGGATCCCGCCCTCGGTCGTCGAAGCCGCAGCTCAGCGGCGTCGGGTTTCGGTCACGCCGCCCGCGTCACGCCGTCGCCGGCGCGGTCAGCTCGGCCGCCGCCAGGTTGCGCTTTCCGCGGCGCAGCACGAGCCAGCGGCCGTGCAGCAGGTCGGCCTCGGTCGGCACGGCCTCCTCGTCCGTCACCTTGACGTTGTTGAGGTAGGCACCGCCCTCCTTGATCGTCCGGCGGGCGGCCGAGCGGCTCGGCGCCAGGCCGACGGCGACCAACAGGTCGACCACCGGCTGGAGTTCGGCGACCTCGGCCTTCGGGACCTCGGCCAGGGCCGCGGCCAGGGTCGGGGCCTCCAGGTCGGCGAGGTCGCCCTGGCCGAACAGCGCCTTGGACGCGGCGACCGCACGCTCGTACTGGTCGGCGCCGTGGACGAGGGTGGTGAGCTCCTCGGCCAGGGCGCGCTGGGCCAGACGGGCGGCGGGGCGCTCGGCGGTCTCGCGCTCCAGCTCCTCGATCTCCTCCTTCGAGCGGAAGCTGAAGATCCGCAGGAAGTTGGAGACGTCCCGGTCGTCCGCGTTGAGCCAGAACTGGTAGAAGGCGTACGGGGTGGTCAGCTCGGGGTCGAGCCAGACCGTGCCGGACTCGGTCTTGCCGAACTTGGTGCCGTCGGCCTTGACGATCAGCGGCGTGGCCAGCGCGTGCACGGACTTGCTGTCGGCCTTGCGGATCAGGTCCGTGCCGGCGGTCAGGTTGCCCCACTGGTCGCTGCCGCCGGTCTGCAGCGTGCAGCCGTAGCGGCGGTTCAGCTCCAGGTAGTCCATGCCCTGGAGGATCTGGTAGCTGAACTCGGTGTAGCTGATGCCCGCGTCGGAGTTGAGCCGCCGGGCGACGGCCTCCTTGGCGATCATGTTGTTGACGCGGAAGTACTTGCCCACGTCGCGCAGCAGGCTGATGGCCGACATCCCGGACGTCCAGTCCAGGTTGTTGACCATGCGCGCCGCGTACGGGCCGTCGAAGTCGAGGAAGCGCGCGATCTGGCCACGCAGACGCTCGACCCAGCCGGCCACCGTCTCGGGGTCGTTGAGGACGCGCTCGGCGGTGGGCTTGGGGTCGCCGATCAGGCCCGTCGCGCCGCCGACCAGGCCGAGCGGGAGGTTCCCCGCCTGCTGGATGCGGCGCATGGTGAGGATCTGCACCAGGTTGCCGAGGTGCAGGCTGGGGGCCGTCGGGTCGAAGCCGCAATAGAACGTGACCGGGCCGTCCGCGAACGCCTTGCGCAGTGCGTCCTCGTCAGTAGACAGGGCGATCAGCCCACGCCACTGCAGCTCGTCGACGATGTCCGTCACGGTCACGCTTCTCCTTCGATCGGGCGTCCGCCCGGTGCCGGCCCGGTTCGGTCGGGCCCCGGGTCGGTACGACTCCAGCCTGATAGAGCCTACGCGGTCCCGGCCAGCGAGTTTTCCCGAGGACCCGCGCCCAGCACCTCTCCTTGCCTGCCGAGGCCCGGTCACGCGTTCCCGGGTGCCTCTCCGACACCGGAAATTCCGTTGTTCGTCGGCCGCGGGCCCATTCAGAGTGGTCCCACCGCCGTGCGGCGGCAGTGACGTGTGTGGAGACGGTCGTGCCGCCGTGGCACGCCCGCGGGAAGGGTGTGCCGAGGTGCGCAACACGCTGGTTCTGAACGCGAGCTACGAGCCCCTGACGACGGTGTCGCTCCAGCGCGCCGTCGTCCTGGTGCTCCAGGACAAGGCGGTGGTGGAGCAGGCGCATCCGCTGCGCACGGTCCGGGGCACGGGCGTCACCGTACCGGTGCCCCGGGTGATCAGACTGCAACGGTACGTACGGGTGCCGTTCCGACAACAGGCGCCGTGGTCGCGGCGGGGTGTCCTGGTCCGGGACCAGCACCTGTGCGCGTACTGCGGGCGGCGGGCCACCACGGTGGACCACCTCCAGCCGCGGTCGCGCGGTGGTGAGGACAGCTGGCTGAACACCGTGGCCGCGTGTGCCGAGGACAACCAGCGCAAGGCCGACCGGACGCCGGAGCAGGCGGGGATGAGGCTGCTGCGCCGCCCGTTCGTGCCCACCCCGCAGGCGACCCTGATGATGGCGCTCGGCCTGCGCGACTCGGACGCCCGGGAGCTCGCCGACTGGCTGCCGGCCGTGCCCGCGGCGTAGCCCCACCGGCCCGACACCCGGTGCACGGGCGTCGGCTGCCGGCTAGCCCTTCGCCTGGTAGCCGGCCGCCGTCCCGAAGTTGGCCGAGTGCTCGGGCACCACGACGACCTTGCCGCCGCCGATCAGCACCCGGCCCGAGATCAGCAGCGAGCCGGTGCCCGGCGGGAAGTTGCCGCCGGTCGACTCGTGGCCGCCGGTCACCGCGAAGCGGCTGAGGTGGGCGGGCTGGTCGCGGCGCTCGTCGGCGGCGAGCACCAGGGAGCCGCCGTCGAGGGCGACCGCCCGCAGCACGCCCTTCTCGGCGGTCGGGGCCTTCCAGCTCTGCTTGCCGCTGTCGAGGTCGTAGCCGACCGCGACGACGGCGCCGTTGCCGTTCGCCGGCACCAGCGTGGTGACCATCGTCCGGTCCTGGAAGAAGACCCCGGGCGTGGCCGAGAACGTGCCGTGGGCGACGTCCAGCCGACCGGCGTCGCTGCTCACCGGGATCTCGGCCGCCGGGTCGCCGCTCGCGCCCCACGCGAACACCCGGTCGTCGGTCGGCTTCTCACCGGTGGTGAGGACGACGGCGGGCTCGGCGGAGAGGACCGTCACCGTCTTCGGGTTGTTGTTCAGTCCGCGCCACCAACTGACCTTGCCGTCTGCCGTGTTGAGCTCGACGGCCTGGCCGGCCGGGGTCGAGTCGGCGCACGAGGAGGCGACCAGCACGGTCTTGCCGGTGACGCCGCCGGAGAGCGTGCAGAACTTGCCCTGCCCGGTGTACTGCCAGACGTCCTTGCCGTCGGCCGCGTCCCAGGCGATCGCCCGGTCGTCGCCGACCGCCACGACCTTGTCCTCGGTGACGCCGACGTGCGCGGTGTAGGCACCCTTGGCGTCCGAAACGGTCTTCGTCCACGCGGTCTTGCCGGTCTTGGTGTCCACGGCCGCGAGCAGCGTGCACGGGCTGTTCGGATCCGCCTGTGGCCGGAACAGCACGGCGCCCACGCCGGACGGGTTGACGCTCGGCGACAGCCCGCACGGGACGGCCCCGGCGGCCGGGGGCTCGACCGACCAGACGGGCTTGCCCGCCGCCAGGTCGTACGCGCGTACGCCGGCGGCGTCGGCCCGGACCACCGTGTCGGCCAGCAACCAGCTCCCGACCAGCGTGTCGTCCGTCCCGGGCTGCGCGGCCGCGGCCGGCTGCGCGGACCACGCCTTGGTGTGGGCGACGGTGAAGCCGGGCTCGCCGCCCGACGTGGACGCGCTGCCGCTGTCCTCGGCGCCCACCGTCAGACCGGCCGCTATCAGGACGCCCAGCGCGGCGACTCCGGCGCCGGTGCGGATCAGGAGCGCCTTGCGGCTGGGCACGTGTTCGCCGGTCAACACCGCGTCGGCGGCGGCCCGGGCCTTGTCCGCGAGCTCGGAGCCGCCGCCACCGTCGCCGCCCCGGCGCGCGGCCGAGCGGGACGACGCTGCGGGCTCGGGGGCGGCCGGTGACTGCGGCTCCCCCGGCGCGACGGGCTCGGACTCGGGCTCGGACTCGGGCTCGGACTCGGGCTCGGGCTCGGACTCGGGCTCGGGCTCGGGCTCGATGTGCCCATAGCCGTCGGCCGAGTACTCCGCGCCCGCCGGCACGTACAGGCCGTCCCCGGCGGGCTGCTGCGGGACGGTGTACGCGGCGTACTGCTGCTCGTAGTCGGTGTACTGGTAGGAGGGCTGGTAGGGCTGGTAGGGCTGGTACGGCTCCTGGACGTAGCCGCCCTGCCCGTACGCCGTCTGGCCGTGCTGGTCGGGATGGCCGTGCTGGCCGTGCTGGCCGTGCTGGCCGGAGTAGCCCTGCTGGTCGGGATAACCCTGCTGACCCTGGTGACCGTCCTGGCCGAACTGGCCGAACTGGCCGTATCCGGCGCCCTGCTCGTACTCGGCCTGCCCATAGCCGGTGGTCGTCTGCCAGTGCCCCTGCTGCACCTGCTGGACGTGCTGCTGATCGGGGTGGCCGCCACCCTGCCACTCGTGCTGCTGGGGGTACCACGCCTGCTGCCGGGCGTCTCCGAAGGGCTCCTGCGCCATCCGTTCCGTCCCTCCCGAGCCGCCTGCACTGCGGCAGTCAGCATCTCACGCCTACCGGAGCGCCCCGCTCCGGCCTCCGTCAGGCGGCGGACTCGGCG
The DNA here is from genome assembly GCF_053596725.1 of Kitasatospora sp. NPDC001660. Classification (NCBI taxonomy): domain Bacteria; kingdom Bacillati; phylum Actinomycetota; class Actinomycetes; order Kitasatosporales; family Streptomycetaceae; genus Kitasatospora; species Kitasatospora sp. NPDC001660. The sequence continues at coordinate 4,681 of NZ_JBSFGU010000010.1, forward strand.
CGCAGGGCCTCGTCGATCCGGGCGGCGAGGGCGAAGTCCAGGCCGGTGAGACCGCCCGCGCTGTGGGTGGAGAGGACGAAGCGCAGGGTGCGCCAGCGGATGTCGATGTCGGGGTGGTGGTCCAGGGCCTCGGCCTGTTCGGCGACGGCGTCGACGACGCGGATCGCCGCCGGGAAGTCCGGGGCGTCGGCGGTGCGGACGATGCCGTCGCCCTCGCGGGACCAGTGCGGCACGTCGGCCAGGGCCGCCGTGATCTCGTCCTCGGTCAGCCGTGCTCTGCTGCTCATCGAAGCGCTCCAAGCCTGGTCGGATCCGCGCCTGGGCGGATCGGCGTGCACTCCGACGAACATACGCCCGCGCCGGGTAGCCGGCCCGCTGCCACGAAGCCGGGTTCAGCTCACCAGCAGCTTGGTGACGGCTGCCAGGCCGACGACCACGATGACCGCACGCAGCGCCGTCGGCGGGAGACGACGGCCGACCTTGGCGCCGAGCAGGCCGCCGAGCAGCGATCCGACCGCGATGAGCCCGGCGGCCGTCCAGTCGACCGTCGAGGTGAAGAGGAAGAACAGCGCGGCCACACCGTTGACGATCATGGCGAGCGCGTTCTTCACCGCGTTGATGCGCTGGAGGTCCTCCTGGAGGAGCATGCCCATCAGCGCCATCAACAGGACGCCCTGCGCGGCGCCGAAGTAGCCGCCGTAGATGCCGGTGAGGAAGACGCCGCCGAGCAGGACGAGGCTGCCGTCCGGATCCCCGTCGGAGCGGCGGCGGGCGGCGACGGCCTTGGCCACCCGGGGCTGGACCACCACCAGGACGAGGGCCAGCAGGATGAGCACCGGGACGATCGCGTCGAAGGCGCCGCTCGGCAGGGTGATCAGCAGCGCCGCGCCGAGCAACCCGCCGAGCAGGGAGGCGGTGCCGAGGCGCACCAGGCGGCGGCCCTGGTCGGCCAGCTCGCGGCGGTAGCCGATCACGCCGCTGAGCGAGCCGGGCACCAGGCCGAAGGTGTTGGACACGTTGGCGGTGACCGGCGGGATGCCGACGGCGAGCAGGACGGGGAAGGTGATCAGGGTGCCGGAGCCGACGATCACGTTGATCATCCCGGCACCGACGCCCGCCACCAGGACGGCTATCGCCTCCCAGAGCGTCACGGCCCACCCCATCCTCTCGTCCGGGTCCGAAGGGATCATGCCGGACGGTCCGCCGAACCGACCAGCCCCGACCACGATGCGGAACACCGCGCAACACCCGCCGGACGACGCCGAGGGCCCACCCCGCACCTCGTCGGTACGACGGCGGGCCCTCCCGCGTCACAACGTCACAATGTCACGGCGTCACGGCGTCAAAGCCGCGCGGCCGCACGACCGCGCGACTCGTCCACACGACTCGCCCGGTCACTCCGGGTCGATCTTGCGGTACTCGCGCGCCGGGTCCACCCGCGGGCGGGCCGAGCCCTTGTCGATGTCCACCGGCCGCGGGCCCGCCGCCGGGTCGATCGGGACCTGGGTGGCGGCCGGGGCCGCCGGCGCGGCCGCCGGGGCGCTCGCGGCCGCGACCGCGCCGCCGTTCACGCCGCCGTTGCCTGCCAGGCCGTTGAACGCGCCGCCGAGGCCCTTGAGCGCGTCGCCGACCTCGCTCGGGATGATCCACAGCTTGTTGGAGTCGCCCTTGGCCAGTTCGGGCAGGGTCTGCAGGTACTGGTAGGCGAGCAGCTTCTGGTCGGCGTCGCCGTCGTGGATCGCCTCGAAGACCGTCCGGATCGCGGCCGCCTCACCGTCGGCGCGAAGGACCGCGGCCTGCGCCTCACCCTCGGCCTTGAGCACCTCGGCCTGCTTCTCACCCTCGGCCTTGAGGATCTGCGCCTGGCGCTGGCCCTCGGCGGTGAGGATCGCGGCGCGCTTGTCACGGTCGGCGCGCATCTGCTTCTCCATCGAGTCCTGGATGGAGGTCGGCGGCTCGATCGCCTTCAGCTCGACGCGGTTGACCCGGATGCCCCACTTGCCGGTGGCCTCGTCCAGGACGCCGCGCAGGCCGGCGTTGATGACCTCGCGGGAGGTCAGGGTGGACTCCAGGTCCATCGAGCCGATGATGTTGCGCAGCGTGGTGACGGTCAGCTGCTCGATCGCCTGGATGTAGCTGGCGACCTCGTAGGTGGCCGCGCGGGGGTCGGTGACCTGGTAGTAGATCACCGTGTCGATGTTGACGACCAGGTTGTCCTGGGTGATCACCGGCTGCGGCGGGAACGGCACGACCTGCTCGCGCAGGTCGATGCGGTTGCGGACCCGGTCGATGAACGGGACGACGATGTTCAGGCCTGCGTTGAGGGTCCGGGTGTAGCGGCCGAAGCGCTCCACGATCGCGGCGCTGGCCTGCGGGATGACCTGGATCGTCTTGATCAGCGCGATGAAGGCCACCACGACCAGGACGACCAAAACGATAAGGACGGGTTCCACGGACTCTCCCCTAGACGACCAGGGCGGTCGCGCCCTGGATTTCGACGACGTCGACCTGCTGCCCCGGCTGGTACACCGAGTCCGGGTGGAGCGCGCGGGCCGACCAGATCTCGCCGTTCAACTTGATCCGTCCGCCCTCCCCGTCGACGGTTTCCGCGACGACCGCGGTGGCGCCCTGGAGCGCCTCGATGCCCATCTTGATGTTCGGGCCCTTCCTGAGCTCCCGGTAGGCGATCGGACGGACCACCACCAGCAGGGCGACCGAGACCACGACGAAGGTCAGGGTCTGCCAGACCACCCCCGCGCCCAGTCCGGCCACCCCGGCCGCGGCCAGCCCGCCGACCGCGAACATGGCGAACTCCGGCATCGCGGTGAGCACCAGCGGTATGCCGAGCCCGACGGCGGCCAGGAGCCACCACATCCAGCTGTCCACGAATCCATCCTAGGGAGCGAAGGGCCTTCGTGGCGGACAGTTCCCGCAGGTCGAGGGGCGGAAACCGGTCGCGCGTGCGACCGGTTCCCGTGGCGTGCCGAGCGGTTGTCGGACGGGGGCTCAGCCCAGCGGCAGGCCCTGCGCCGACCAGCGGTCGCCGTGGCGCTCCAGGGTCAGCGGCAGGCCGAAGCACTTCGACAGGTTGCGGGCGGTCAGCTCGGTGTCGATCGGCCCTGCGGCGAGCACCTTGCCCTGACGGATCATCAGGACGTGGGTGAACCCCGGGGCGATCTCCTCGACGTGGTGGGTCACCATCGCCATCGCCGGCGCGAACTCGTCCTGGGCCAGCGCGCCGAGGCGGCGGATGAGGTCCTCGCGCCCCCCGAGGTCCAGGCCGGCGGCCGGCTCGTCGAGCAGCAGCAGCTCGGGGTCGGTCATCAGCGCGCGGGCGATGAGGGTGCGCTTGCGCTCGCCCTCCGACAGGGTGCCGAACTTGCGGTCGGTGAGGCTGGACATGCCGAGGCGGTCCAGCAGCGCGAGCGCGCGGGACTCGTCCGACTGCTCGTAGGTCTCCTGCCAGCTGACCGTCATGCCGTAGGCGGCGGTGAGCACGGTCTGCAGCACCGTCTGCTCGGCCGGAAGCTTGTCGAACATCGCGGCGCCGGCCAGGCCGATCCGGGAGCGCAGCTCGAAGACGTCGATCTCGCCGAGCTTCTCGCCGAGGACCGAGACCTTGCCCGAGGTCGGGAACAGGTACGACGAGGCGATCTGCAGCAGCGTGGTCTTGCCGGCACCGTTCGGGCCCAGGATGACCCAGCGCTCACCCTCGGAGATGGACCACGAGACCTGATCGACCAGCGCGCGCCCCTCCCGGACCACGGATACGTCCACCAGCTCCAGCACGTCGCTCATGCCTACGCCTTCCCCAATACAAGATTTTCGGCCGTCGGTGCGGGCGGCGAGCCTACTCCGGCGGCCGGTGGGCACGGGGTGGGTGCGCCGCACGCGCATGGGCAAACCTACGCCACGCGGATGACCGCCGATTCCGTAGGCTGGCCCGATGCTCGCGACTCCTGCCGACAATCCGTACGAAGAGCCCCGTTCGGGGCGGCTGACCGCCTGGGGCAACGCCCTGCTCGCCGGGCTGGTCCCGCCCGACAACGCCGCCGCGGCCGTCCTCGGCGAGGACGAGAGCCACCGGGTGACCGGCCTGCCCGGCGACGCCCCCGGCGAGCAGCACGGGCTCACGTGGGCGCTGGGCCGACTGAGGGTGCTCGGCGTGCGGGGCCTTCGACTGGCGCTCCCCTCCGCCGGGCACCCCCTCGGACTGACCGGCCCGGCAGCGTTCAACGAGCAGGCCATGGGCGCGGGCGAGGCCGTCCTCGCCGTGGGCGCGCCGCTCGGGCTGGTGCCCGAGGTCGAGGTCTTCGGCCCGGCCGGGGACCGCTCGGCGATGGTGCTGTGGCACTGCTCGACGGTCAGCGACGGGCCGCCGGCCGACGTGCCGTCGCTGCACGAGGCCGAGCGCGAGCTCGCCGACGGCCTGCGCGAGGCGACGGTCCTGCTCACCCGCCTCGACGTGGCCGGCGCCGGCCCGGAGGCCCTGCGGGCCCTGGACGCCTACCGCCGCCGCGGCCACACGGAGCTGCTCGCGCCCGGCTACCCGGCCCGCGCCGTGCGCGTCCTGGAGTCCGCCCGCCAGGTGTCCGCCCTCCTGACGATCGCCGCCGAAGGCCACGGCGCCGCCGTCAGCGCCTCGGAGATGGCCGCCCGCCGGTCCGTCCTCGCCCCGCTGCGCCGCACCGCCCGCCGCGCCCAGGTGGCCGCCTACAACGCCCTCGTCGACGAGCCCCAGGACAGCTGACGCCGCGGCGGCGGTGGCGTGTCGCCCAGGAAGCCGGCTGGGCCGACCTCCCATGCACCGCACCTGGCCCGGCACCGACGGGACGCCGCCGCCCAAGCCCCGCACCGCCGCCCGGCCCAGCCGCCGCCGGGCGGGACCCGAGCACCGACCACCACCCGGCGGGCCGGCGCCCGCCCGAGCTACCGCCAGGGATCAGCCGCCGCCAGCGCCATCACCTCCGCCCGGTCGTACCGACCGTCCTGCGCCCGCGTCAGGCCGCCCTTCGCCACGACGGCCTCCAGGCGGGCGGCCGACCAGCCGAGCTCCTCGGCCGCCTCCGCCGCCGAGAGGCTCTCCGCCAGCCGGTGCCGCACCAGCTCCGCGGCAGCCTCCGCCTCGGCCTCGGCGCGGCGGAGGCGGCTGGTGACGACCTCCTCGACGGCGGCCTCGGGCACCGCCGCCAACGCCTCGCGGCTGTAGGTGGGATGGCCCCGGAACTCGCCGGAGGCCCGGAGCGCCCCCGCCTCGGCGAGCCGGCGGATGTCATCGGCCGTCACCGGCAGTCCGGTGGTGTGGCCCAGGGCGACGGCGGCCTTGCCCGCGCCCACCCGGGGGACGGCGCCCAGCGCGGCCGTGGTCTCGGCGGCGCGGGCCCGCAGCTCGGCCTCCACCGCGGCCGACCAGGCCCGGCCGTCGACGTCCGGTTCGGGGATCAGCCCGCGCTCCCGCGCCTCGTCGAACTGCCAGCGCACCAGCCCGAGCCGGCGGCGCAGGACCTCCGGGCCGTAGGCCTCGCGCTCCCGGGCCGTCTCCTGGGCCAGCTTCGCGGCCCGCTCCGCCGCGTCCGCCGCCAGCGCGGCGGCGATGTCACCGCGGCGCTCCAGCAGGGGTTCCACCACCGCCCGGGACCAGCGCCGGTCCTCGATGTCCGGCGGCGGCACCAGGCCGAGGTGCCTGGCCCGCTCGAACTGGCGGTACGTCAACTCCAGTTCGTTGGCGAGCACGACCGGCCCGTACTCACTGCGTGGCGTGTTCATCAGGTCCTCCCCCGAGATCGATGTCGGCGCTCAGCCTGGCACACCCATCTGACGTAACGTCACCCCAACACCGCCCGTTCCCTGCCGAACGGCACACGTCAAAGGCGTACCTGACACCGGTTCCCCCGGAATACCCCCCATCCGGCACAGCGCCCCCGCACCCGCCGCACGCCCTACGCCTCGCGGCTCTCCCCGTGCCGGACGGCCCAGAGCGCGGCCTGGGTGCGGTCGGCGAGGTCCAGCTTCATCAGGATGTTCGACACGTGCGTCTTCACCGTCTTCTCCGACAGGTGCAGGCTGCGCGCGATCTCCCGGTTGGAACGCCCGTCCGCGATGTGCCCCAGCACCTCCCGCTCGCGCTCGGTGAGCGTCCCGCCGCGGCCCTGCGGGGCGCGGGCGCCGTCGTCGGAGAGGAGCGCCTCGGCGAGCTCGGGCTGGAGCAGGACGTGGCCGGCGTGTACCGAGCGGATGGCCCCGGCCAGCGCCTCCGGGTCGACGTCCTTGTACACGTACCCGGCGGCGCCCGCCCGCAGCGCGGGAACCATCGTGCGGTGCTCGGTGAAGCTGGTGACGATCAGGATCCGGGCCCTGCTGCCCTCTCCCTTCAGCGTCCGCAGCGCCTCGATCCCGTCGACGCCCGGCATCTTGAGGTCCATCAGGACGACGTCCGGGTCGAGCTCCCGGGCGCGCTCGACGCCCTCCGCGCCGTCGGCGGCCTCGCCGACCACCTCGATGTCGTCCTGCACCTCCAGGAAGGTGCGCAGGCCGCGCCGCACGACCTGGTGGTCGTCGACGAGCAGGACGCGGATCGGCGGCGTGCTGTCAGGCACCGGGGACCTCCATCTCGACGAGCGTGCCCCGGCCGGGGGCGGATTCCAGGGCGAGCCGGCCGCCGACGGCGGCCGCGCGGTCACGCATCGACGCCAGCCCGAGGTGCTTGCCGGCCCGGCGGACGGACTCCGGGTCGAACCCGCGCCCGTCGTCCCGCACCCGCAGGACGGCCCCGCGCGTCGGCGTCCCGAGCAGCGTGACGGTGACGCGGCGGGCGCCGGAGTGGCGCAGCGCGTTGTGCAGCGCCTCCTGGGCGACCCGCAGCAGCGCGGCCTCCTGGGCGGGCGGCAGGGCGCGGACGCCGTCGGCGGCGAAGGCGACGTCGGCGGTGTGGGCGCGGTCCAGCACCTGGACCTGCGAGGCGAGGGTGGCGCTGAGCCCGTCCTCCTCCAGCGCGGCGGGCCGCAGTTCGACGACGACGGCGCGGAGTTCGTCGGCGGCCTCGGCGGCGAGCCGGGCGACCTCGGCGAGTTCGGCGCGGGCCCGGGCCGGGTCGCGGTCGACGAGCTTGGCGGCCGCCTTGGCGGTGAGCCGCAGCGAGAAGAGCTTCTGCGAGACGGCGTCGTGCAGGTCGTGGGCGATGCGGGCGCGCTCGCCGGCCAGGGTGAGTTCCCGACTGCGCTCGTAGAGGCGGGCGTTGGAGAGGGCGAGGGCGGCGTGGGCGGCGAGTATCCGCAGCAGTTCCTCGTCGTGGTCGGTGAACAGGCCGCCGCCGCGCTTGTTGGCGAGGAAGATGACGCCCATGACCTGCGGCTCGTCCTCGGTCGCGTCGGTGTCGAGGATGGGCATGCCGAGGAAGGCGTCCATCTCGGGGTGCGCGGCGGGCCAGCCGCCGAACGCGGGGGCCTTGCGCACGTCGGCGAGCCGGGTGGGGCCGGTCTCGTGGAGCATCTTGGCGAGCACCCCGTGCTGCCGGGGCAGCGGTCCGATGGCGTGCCACTGTTCGTCGGTGACGCCGTCGACGACGAACTGGGCGAAGCCGCCGTGGTCGTCGGGCACACCGAGGGCCGCGTACTCGGCACCGAGCAGCTCCCGGGCGGAGGCGGTGATGCGGCGCAGCACCTCGCGGACCTCCAGGTGCCGGCTCATCGCGAGCAGCGCCTGGCTCACCGCCTCGATGCCGGCCAGGCAGGGGTCGCAGGCCGGGAGCCGGTCGGGGTGCGGGTGGCCGACCGGTATCCGACCGTCGAGGAGAGGACCCCCGGGGAGGGGACCGCCGGGGAAGGGACCGACCGCCGGGCGGTGGTCGCTGGGCGCGCTGGGCATACCGCCAACCTACCGCCGCGCCCCGGCCCCCGCGTCCGTCCGCAGCCGCCCCGGGCCCAGGTCCGGGGACCTAGGCCGATGGACCCACCGCAACGCCGAAGGGCGGCCCTCCCCAGCCGGGAGAGCCGCCCTTGAGGCGAGGGCCGTCAGCCCTTCCGCATCGTCAGCCCTTCTGCGTCAGCCCTTCTGCATGACCTCGGGCTCGTGCCGGCGCTGGAGCCGGGTCACGATCACGCCGATCACGACCGAGATGGCGACCAGCACGCCCGCGTCGATCGACCACTGGGCGATGCTGTGGTCCCACAGCGGGTCGTAGTTCGGGTGCTGGAAGTCCTTGTTCCACGGGCCCATGAGGTGGGACAGGTCGAGCGTGGTGGAGACGATGCCGGTGCCCCAGCGGGCCGGCATCAGCCAGGCGACCTGCTCCAGACCGGGCTTGCCGAAGATCTGGAAGAGGCAGCCGGTGAAGACGACCTGGACGATGGCGAACATGACCAGCAGCGGCATGGTCTTCTCGGAGGTCTTCACCAGGGCCGAGATCATCAGGCCGAACATCATCGCGGCGAAGCTCAGCAGGATCATGCCGATGGTCATCTCGATCATCGGCAGGTTCTTGACGATCAGGCCGTGCTCGGGGAGCTTGCGCGGCAGGAAGCCGACGGCGGAGATGATCGCGCCCTGGATCACGCTGAAGATGCCCAGCACGATGATCTTGGACATCATGTACGCCGAGCGGGACAGGCCGGTGGCCCGTTCTCGCTCGTAGATCGCCCGCTCCTTGATCAGCTCGCGGACCGAGTTGGCCGCACCGGAGAAGCAGGCGCCGATCGCCAGGATCAGCATGATCGTCGCAGCCCCGTTGTTGAGGTGGAGCTGCGTATTCGGGTTGGGTGCGAGCCCCGGTGCGTTGGGGATCAGTACGCTGACCGCGCCGATGACCGCGGGCAGCAGCACCGACAGCGCCAGGAAGCCGCGGTCCGAGGCGAGCACCGACATGTAGCGGCGCATCAGCGTCCACAGCTGCGAGCCCCAGCTCTGCGGCTTCGGCGGCTTGATGGCCTCCTGGGCCACCTGCACGTGCTGCACCTCGCCCGCCTCGACGGTCGGGGCGGAGTACTGCTGGTAGTGCACGGAACCGCGGTAGCGGCCGGCCCAGTCGTGGTCCGGGTAGTTCTCGAAGGCCTGGAAGACGTCCGCCCAGGTCTCGTACCCGAAGAAGTGCAGCGCCTCGTCCGGCGGACCGAAGTAGGCCACCGAGCCTCCCGGCGCCATCACCAACAGTCGGTCGCAGAGCGCCAGTTCGGCCACCGAGTGGGTGACGACCAGGATCGTGCGGCCGTCGTCGGCCAGGCCGCGCAGCATCTGCATGACCTCGCGGTCCATGCCCGGGTCGAGGCCCGAGGTGGGCTCGTCCAGGAAGATCAGCGAAGGCTTGGTGAGCAGCTCCAGGGCGACCGAGACGCGCTTCTGCTGGCCGCCGGAGAGCGCGGTGATCTTGTTGTCGGCGCGCTTGTCCAGGCGCAGCTCGTACAGCACCTCGTCGATCCGGGCGTCGCGCTCCTTGGCCTCGGTGTCGCCGGGGAAGCGCAGCCGGGCCGCGTACTTGAGGCCCTTTCGGACGGTGAGCTCGCGGTGCAGGATCTCCGACTGCGGCACCAGGCCGATGCGGGAGCGGAGTTCGGCGAACTGCTTGTAGAGGTTGCGACCGTCGTACAGCACCTCGCCGCGGTCGGCCGGGCGGTAGCCGGTGAGGGCGCGCAGCAGGGTCGACTTGCCGGAGCCGGACGGGCCGATGACCGCGACCAGGGACTTCTCCGGGACGCCGAAGCTGACGTCGTTGAGCAGGACCTTCTTGGCGCCCTTGTGCTCGACCTCGACGGTCAGGTGGCGGGCCGAGAAGGAGACCGCGCCGGTGTCGACGAACTCCTGCAGCTGGTCGCCGACCAGGACGAAGGTGGAGTGGCCGACGGTCAGTCGGTCCTGCGGGCCCATCAGCTGGCGCTGGACCTGCTGGCCGTTGAGGAAGATGCCGTTGTGGCTGCCGAGGTCGACGATCTCCCAGCGGCCGTCGGGCAGCTGGCGCAGTTCGGCGTGGTGGCGGGAGACCTGGAGGTCCGACACGACGATGTCGTTGTCGAGCGCACGGCCGATCCGCAGTGTGCGGGTCATCTCCGCCAGGCTGCGGATCATCGTCGGCTGCGGGCTGCCGCCACCGCCCTGCTGCGGCGGCGGGGTGAAGCCCTGCTGCTGCGGAGGGAAGCTCTGCTGCTGCGGGAACGGCGGCTGCACGGCCTGCTGCTGCGGGAAGGCGTTCGGCTGCTGCTGGACCGGAGCCTGGGCCTGCTGCCCCCACCCCTGCTGCGCGGGCTGCGGCGCCGGGGCGTGGCTGCGGCTGGTGGCGGCCTCGTGCCACTCGGGCGCCTGCGGGGCGGCGGCCTGGACGGGCGCGGAGAAGGTGAGCCGCGGGCCGTTCTCCGGGTTGCCGAGGTTGACGACGGCGCCCGGGAACAGCTGGGCCTGCTGGGTGCGGGCACCGGCGACGTACGTGCCGTTGGTGCTGCCGTGGTCGTCCAGCTGCCAGCCGGCTCCGTTGAAGGAGATGGTCCCGTGGTGCCAGGAGACCCGCGCGTCGTCGAACGGGAAGTCCGACTGCGGATTGCGCCCGATGGTGTAGGACCGCCCCGGCTCCAGAGTCCGCTGCTGTCCGTTGATCTCAATGACGAGTTGCGGCACTGCTCGCCTGCCCCGCTCTCTCGGTCCCCCGATTGTGTCCCCCGGCCGGGGGTGCGTACTTGCTGAACTGACGGGGGGAATCATTCCAGCCGACGGACCGCTGACGAAAGTCGCCCCTGGGGACTGTGACCAGGCGGCAACGATTCGCGGACTGCCTGGTGGCCCGGGGTTCGCCGCACCGCCACGCCACCTCCCCGTCACCTGCACGTCGGCCGGTTCCCGCGCACACGGTCGTGCACCCGGGACCCGGGCGTCCGCGGGGTGGACGGGTGCCCTGCGGCCACCGCCCGGCGGGTAGCGTGGGACTCACCATGAACGCATCGCCCTTGGCCGCTGAGCCTTCCCCCGCCTCGCAGCCCCGGACCGAGGACGAGCGCACCCTGCTCGTCAAGGTGTTCGGCAAGGACCGCCCCGGCATCACGGCCGGGCTCTTCGCCACGCTGGCCGGTTTCGGCGTCGACGTGATCGACATCGAGCAGGTCGTGACGCGTGGCCGGATCACGCTCTGCGCCCTGGTCACCCCGCCCACCGCGCCCGGTGCCGAAGGCGGCCTGCGGGCCACCGTGCACCGCTGGGCGGAGGAGCAGAAGCTCCAGGCCGAGATCATCTCCGGCATCGGAGACAACCGGCCGCGCCGCGAGGGCCGTTCGCACGTGACCGTGCTGGGCCACCCGCTGACCGCCGCCGCGGTCTCCGCGCTCACCTCGCGGATCACCGCCGCCGGCGGCAACATCGACCGCGTCTTCCGTCTCGCCAAGTACCCGGTGACGGCGGTCGAGCTGGCCGTGTCCGGCGTCGCCACCGACGAGCTGCGCGGCGAGCTGGCCCAGGAGGCGGCGACCCAGCGGGTCGACGTCGCCGTGGTCGCGGCCGGCCTGGAGCGCCGTGCCAAGCGCCTGGTGGTGATGGACGTCGACTCCACGCTCATCCAGGACGAGGTCATCGAGCTGTTCGCGGCCCACGCGGGCTGCGAGGAGAAGGTCGCCGAGGTGACGGCGGCGGCGATGCGCGGCGAGCTGGACTTCGCCGAGTCGCTGCGCGCCCGCGTGGCGCTGCTGGCCGGGCTGGACGCCTCGGTGACGGAGAAGGTGCGCGCGGAGGTCCGCTTCACGCCGGGGGCGCGCACCCTGATCCGCACGCTGCAGCGCCTCGGCTTCCAGGTGGCGGTGGTGTCCGGCGGGTTCACCCAGGTCACCGACCACCTGGTGGAGCAGCTGGGGCTGGACTTCGCGGCGGCCAACACCCTGGAGGTGGTGGACGGGAAGTTCACCGGCCGGGTGGTCGGCGAGATCGTGGACCGGGCGGGCAAGGCCCGCTGGCTGGCCCGGTTCGCCGAGCAGGCCAAGGTGCCGCTGGAGCAGACGGTCGCGATCGGCGACGGTGCCAACGACCTGGACATGCTGAACGCGGCCGGCCTCGGGGTGGCGTTCAACGCCAAGCCGGTGGTGCGCGAGGCCGCCGACACCGCGGTGAACGTGCCGTTCCTGGACACCGTGCTGTACCTGCTCGGCATCACCCGCGAGGAGGTCGAGGCGGCGGACGCCGTCGACGGCAGCCCGACCGAATAGGGTCCCGGACGACCCGGCAGGAGCCACGAACACACGTGGGGGGCGCGCAGACCTGGTCCGCGCGTCCCTCACGTTCGGGATGTCAGTCCTGCGGCGTGTGGTACGAGACCAGCTTGGCCACGCCCGGCTCGACGCTCTTCCAGGAGCCGGTGAAGCTGAGCACCGCGATCGCCGCCGTGGGGAAGCCGCCGAGCCGCAGCCGGTCCAGCGCGTCCGCGTCGCCCGCGTCGCCGGCCAGCACCTGGGTCAGGCCCAGCACACCCGGGTTGTGCCCGACCAGTACCACGTCCGCGTACTCCTCCGGGGTCTCGTGGAGGACGGCGATGATCTCGCCCGGACTGGCCTCGTAGATCCGCTCCTCGTACACGGTCTTGCGGGTCCGCTTGGGCAGCTCGTGCGCCGCCAGCTTCCAGGTCTCGCGGGTGCGCAAGGCGGTGGAGCAGAGCACGAAGTCGGGGTTGATCCCGGAATCGGCGAGCCAGCGGCCGGCGTCCGGGGCCTGGTTGCGGCCCCGGTCGGCCAGCGGCCGCTCGTGGTCGTCGACGCCGTTCGGCCAGTCGGCCTTGGCGTGGCGGAGAACGATGATCCTGCGGGGCGTGTCGGCGCTCATACCCAGCAAGCTTGGCAGAAAAGCCGTCCGGGGGCGCGGCGCTCCCTGACGCCGCCACCCGCAGGGGTGGCGGGTGCCATCATGCGCCGCTCACCGGGCGCTCTCCGGCGGGACGGCCGTTCGGCGGGGGTCAGCCCATCACCGCGGCGACCGAGGCGATGATCGCCACGAGCGCCACGATGCCGGCAATCGCCAGGGCGATGCGGCCGAGCTGCTTGCGGCCGTCGGTCGGGTTCGGTTCGAGAACGGGCATGTCCGGAATTCTCCCACCCCGAACACGCCCGTCCGCCGCCGACCCCTCGCCCTTGGCCGGCCCTTGACCTTCTCCGGGGCTACCCGTCGACCCGGGCCGGCACCTTCGGGGCCACCGCCTCGTCCTCGATGTGCCGGGCCATCGCGGCCCGCAGGCCGAACAGCATCTGCGGCACCAGCAGCAGCGCGAGGAAGCCCAGTGGCCAGTACCACTCGCCGGTGACCTGGTAGATCGGGCCGATCAGGATCACGCCCAGGACGGAGATCAGGTAGCCGACGCCCTGGGCGAAGACGGACAGCTGGGCCACCCCGCCCGCGGTCCGGGCGCGCAGCCCGATCATGGTCAGCACCAGCGGGAAGGCGCAGTTGGACAGACCCACCAGGACGGCCCAGACCCACGGCGCCCCGGCCGGGGCGAGCGCCAGACCGGCGTACCCGGCGATGCCGCAGGAAGCCAGCACCACCACGAAGAGCCGCTGGTCGCCGCGCCGGGCGGCCAGGTTGGGCAGCACGAAGGAGACCGGCACGCCGACCACCATGGTGACCGCGAGGAGCGCCCCGGAGGTGCCCTTGTCGACGCCGGAGTCCTGGAAGATCTTCGGCAGCCAGCCCATCACCACGTATGCGCCGGTGGCCTGGAGGCCGAAGAAGCAGGCCAGCGCCCAGGCCGTACGGCTGCGGACGATCGGCAGCCTGGCGGGGGCGGCGGCGCCGTCGGCGCGTTCGCCGCGCTCCCGCTTGGCGATCAGCACCGGCAGCCAGAGCACCAGAGCGAGCGCGCCCAGGGCGGCCCAGGCGCCCAGGCCGTGACGCCAGTCACCGCCGAGCTCGTCGGTCAGCGGCACGCTGACCAACGCGGCCAGTGCGGTGCCGGCGGACAGCGCCATGGAGTAGAGGCCGATCATCGGACCGACCTTCTCCGGGAAGTACCGCTTGATCACCACGGGCAGCAGCACGTTGGCGACCGCCACCCCGGCGAGCGCGAGCGCGGTGAGCAGCAGGAACACCACGGTGCCGCCGGCGAAGGAGCGGGCCAGCACGCCCGCCGTGATCGCGCCCATGCCGGCCGTGATCACCGCGATCGGGCCGATCCGGCGGGCCGCCGCCGGGGCGGCGAAGCCGAACAGCGCGAAGCACAGCGAGGGGACGGCGGTGAGCAGCCCGGCGAGGGTCGGGTTCATCCCGAGGTCGGCGCGGACGGGGTCGAGCAGCGGTCCGAGGCTGGTGACCACGGGGCGCAGGTTGAAGGCGGCGGCGGCGATCGCGACGGCGAACAGCCAGACGGGGTACTTGCGGGAGCCGGAGGACCGCTCGGTCTGCGGCCGGGCCCCGGTTCGCGGGGAGGCGGTGGTGTCTGCTGCGGAAGGCATGGGCACCATCATAGAATGATGGGATGAATTGACGCACCTCGGAATTGGCATGATGTGCCGACCGTTCATTCACCGGCCCGCCGGAGTCCACCGGGCCCCGTCCACCGCCCCGAAGCCGCTAGGAGTCCCCGTGGCGCTGTCCTCGCCGAGGCGCACCCCGCTGTCCGACCAGGTGATCGCGCAGCTGCGCGCCCAGATCACCTCCGGCGAGTGGCCGGTCGGCTCGCGCATCCCGACCGAGGCCGCACTGGTCGAACAGCTCGGCGTCGCGCGCAACACCGTCCGCGAGGCCGTCCGCGCCCTCGCCCACAACGGGCTGCTCGACATCCGCCAGGGCTCCGGCACCTACGTCCTCGCCACCAGCGAGCTGGCCGGCGTCATGCACCGCCGCTTCGCCGACGCCGACCAGGCCCAGGTCGCCGAGCTGCGCTCGGCCCTGGAGACCTCCGCCGCGGGCCTCGCCGCCGTCCGCCGCACCCCGCGCGACCTCGACCTGCTGGACGCCGCGCTGGCCCGCCGCGAGGCCGCCTGGCGCTCCGGCGACGCCGAGGACTTCGTCCAGGCCGACGCCGCCTTCCACCAGGCCGTCGTCGCCACCGCCCACAACGACGTGCTGGCCGCCGTCTACGCCGACCTCGGCGAGGTGACCCGCGCCCACCTGCGGCACGACGTCGGCCCCGAGCTGATCGCCGAGCGCTACATCGGCCACGCCACGATCCTCGACGCGATCCGGGCCGGCGACGCCCAGCGCGCCTCCGTCGAGGCCGGCCGCGCGATCGGGGCCTGCGGCAGCGCCGACGCCTGACCGGCGGACTCGCGAAACGCCGCTGCCCGGCACCCCCGAAACGGGGTGCCGGGCAGCGGCGGTTTCAGCCGGTCAGGCGCCGATGGCGTGCAGACCGCCGTCGACGTGGACGATCTCGCCGGTGGTCTTCGGGAACCAGTCCGACAGCAGGGCGACGACACCGCGGCCGGCCGGCTCCGGGTCGCTCAGGTCCCACTTCAGCGGGGAGCGCTGGTTCCAGGTGTCGGCCAGCTCGCCGAAGCCCGGGATGGACTTGGCGGCCATCGAGCCGATCGGGCCCGCCGAGATCAGGTTGCAACGGATGTCCCGCTCGCCCAGGTAGCGGGCCAGGTAGCGGTTGGTCGACTCCAGGGCGGCCTTGGCCGGGCCCATCCAGTCGTACTGCGGCCAGGCGAACTGCGCGTCGAAGGTCAGGCCGACGACCGAGCCGCCGTCCTGCATCAGCGGCAGCAGCGCCATGGTGAGCGACTTCAGCGAGTACGCCGAGACGTGCATCGCGGTGGCCACGGACTCCCACGGGGTGTCCAGGAAGTTGCCGCCCAGGGCGTCCTGCGGGGCGAAACCGATCGAGTGGACGATGCCGTCCAGGGTCGGCAGGTGCTCGCGGACCTGGTCGGCGATGCCGGCCAGCTGCTCCGGGCTGGAGACGTCCAGCTCCAGGACCTTGACCGGCTTCGGCAGCTTCTTGGCGATGCGCTCGGTCAGGCTCGGGCGCGGGAAGGCGGTGAGGATGATCTCCGCGCCCTGCTCCTGGGCGAGCTTGGCGGTGTGGAAGGCGATGGAGGACTCCATCAGCACACCGGTGATCAGGATCCGCTTGCCCTCGAGGATTCCACTCATGATCAGTGACCCATGCCCAATCCGCCGTCGACGGGAATGACGGCTCCGGTGATGTACGCGGCCTCGTCCGAACCGAGGAACCGCACGGTGGACGCGACCTCGGCGGGCGCCGCGTAGCGGCCCAGCGGCACGCCCGAGACGATCTCCGCGCGGCGCTCGTCGCTGAGCACGGCGGTCATGTCGGTGTCGACGAAGCCGGGGGCGACCACGTTGACGGTGATGTTGCGCGGGCCGAGCTCGCGCGCCAGCGACCGGGCGAAGCCGACCAGGCCGGCCTTGGAGGCGGCGTAGTTGGCCTGGCCCGGCGAGCCGGAGAGGCCGACCACGGACGAGATCAGGATCACGCGGCCCTTGCGCGCGCGCATCATCAGCTTGGAGGCGCGCTTGACCACCCGGAACGTGCCGGTGAGGTTGGTGTCGAGGACGGACGTGAAGTCCTCCTCGGACATGCGCAGCAGCAGGGTGTCGTTGGTGATGCCCGCGTTGGCGACCAGCACCTCGACCCCGCCGTGCTTCTGCTCGATCTCGGTGAAGGCGGCGTCCACCTGCGCGGCGTCGGTGATGTCGCAGCGCACCGCGAGGACGTCGTACTTCTCCAGGGCCTCGGGCACCTCGCCCGAGCGGCTGGTGATGGCGACCTTGTCGCCCGCCTCGGCGAAGGCCAGGGCGATCGCGAGGCCGATGCCCCGGTTTCCTCCGGTGACGAGAACCGAGCGGCTCAACGATCCACCTCTCTCCGTAAGGGGGTGCGCGTACGGCGGGATGCGCACGCAGTGTGACCGTATCCGGCGCTCGGCGTCGTCGGCGAATCGGTCTCCCACAGCGCCTCACCGGAGGAACTGTCGCAATCCGACAATCCGTGCCGGACCTGTGCCGGACCTGCCCCGGAGCCTCCCCGGCACGGCGGCCCGGCGGGCGGGCGGGAACACGGCCGGGAACGCTCGCGCCGGTGGTGCTCGTTGCCACCCCTGGTACGGGAAGACCCGGGGCCGGCCGTACCCTCTCCCCGATACAGTCCCGGCGAGGAACGAAGAGGCAGGGCGCATGACCAAGGCACAGCCCGGGAGCACCCACCGACGCGGACGGCTGCTGGCCCTGACCGCCCTGGCCGCGGCCGCGGGCGCCGCCGCCTGGTCGCTGCGCGACCTCCCGGCCGCGTTCGGGCGCCGGCCGGACGGCGACCGCGAGGAGCGCGTGCGCGACTCGCCCCAGTACCGCGACGGCGTCTTCCACAACGCGCCCTCCACCCTCGCCCGCTCGACGTCCACCCCCGACCTCGACGGCGACACGGTCCGCCGGATGATCTTCCAGCGCGAGGCCCGCGTCCCCGCGCACCCGGTGCCGGTCGTCCGCCCGGCCCACGGGCCGCGCCCGGCCGCCGAGGGCGTCGAGATCACCTGGTACGGGCACGCCTCCGCGCTCGTCGAGATCGAGGGCTCGCGCGTCCTGCTCGACCCGATCTGGAGCGAGCGCTGCTCCCCCTCCGCGCACGTCGGCCCCAAGCGGCTGCACCCCGTGCCGGTCGAGCTGGAGGAACTGCCCCGGGTCGACGCCGTGCTGATCTCGCACGACCACTACGACCACCTCGACATGGCGACGGTCAAGCGCCTGGTGCGCACCCAGTCCGCGCCGTTCGCGGTGCCGCTCGGCATCGGCGGCCACCTGCGCCGCTGGGGCGTCCCCGAGCACCGGATCATCGAGCTGGACTGGGACGAGACCTGCACCCTCGGCGAGCTCGTGCTCACCCTCACCTCCGCCCACCACTTCTCCGGCCGCGGCCTGACCCGCAACACCACCCTGTGGGGCTCCTGGGTGATCGCCGGCCCCACCCGCAAGGTCTTCTACACCGGCGACTCCGGCTACTTCGAGGGCTACGCCCGGATCGGCGAGCAGCACGGGCCCTTCGACGCGGCCCTCGTCCAGATCGGCGCCTACGACGCGGCCTGGGCGGACATCCACATGACGCCCGAGGACGCCGTCCTCGCCCACCAGGACCTGAACGCCGGCCTGCTGGTGCCCGTCCACTGGTGCACCTTCAACCTCGGTCTGCACCCGTGGGCCGAACCGGTCGAGCGGCTCCTGAAGGAGGCCAAGGCCCAGGCCGTCCCGCTCGCGGTGCCGCGCCCCGGTGAGCGCGTCGACGTCGACAACCCGCCCGAGCTGGACGGCTGGTGGGAGACCGTCGCCTGACGCTCCCCCGGACGCGGGCCAAATGCGCTGGCCGAAAGTGCGTGGACGGGCAATGATGCGGTGCGGGCGCCCCTGTGCGGCGCCCGCACCGCCACCCTCCGCGACCAGGGAGCTCGCTTGCCTCCGATCCCTCCGGCCGACAGCGCCGGCGCCAAGCCCGTCCGCGCCGTCGACCCGCTCTTCCTCGCCTTCCCGCTGCGCGCCCTCGCCGACGCGGCGCTCACCCGGGCCCGTGAACTCGGCGCCGAGCACGCCGACTTCCGCCTGGAGCGGGTCCGCAGCGCCTCCTGGCGGCTGCGCGACGCCCGCCCGGCCGGCACCTCCGACAGCGTGCAGCTCGGCTTCGCCGTCCGCGTGCTGCTGGACGGCGCCTGGGGCTTCGCCGCCGGGGTGGACCTCACCACCGGCGCGGCGGCGCGGGTCGCCGAGCAGGCCGTCGCGGTGGCCCGCCTGTCCGGCGGGATCAGCCGCGCGGCCGGCTCCACCGAGCGGGTCGAGCTGGCGCCGGAACCGGTCCACCGGGACGTCACCTGGGTGTCCTCCTACGAGGTCAACCCCTTCGAGGTGCCGGACGCCGAGAAGACCGCCCTGCTCGCCGAGTGGAGCTCGCGGCTGCTGGCCGCCGAGGGCGTCTCGCACGTCCAGGCGAGCCTGCTGACCGTCCAGGAGAACAAGTTCTACGCGGACACCGCCGGCACCGTCACCACCCAGCAGCGCATCCGCCTGCACCCGACGCTGGAGGCCACCTCGGTGGACGAGCGCACGGGCGCCTTCGACTCGATGCGCACCCTGGCCCCGCCGGTCGGCCGCGGGTTCGAATATCTCACGGGGGTTCGGGGGTCGTCCCCCGCTGGACAGGGCCTGCCCGGCACCGGCTGGGACTGGGACGCCGAACTCGCCGAACTGCCCGTCCTGCTGGCCGAGAAGATGAAGGCGCCGAGCGTCGAGGCCGGCCGCTACGACCTCGTCATCGACCCGTCCAACCTCTGGCTGACCATCCACGAGTCGATCGGCCACGCCACCGAGCTGGACCGCGCGCTCGGCTACGAGGCCGCCTACGCCGGCACCTCCTTCGCCACCTTCGACAAGCTCGGCTCGCTCAGGTACGGCTCCGAGCTGATGCACGTCACCGGCGACCGCACCGCCGAGCACGGCCTGTCCACCATCGGCTACGACGACGAGGGCGTCGCCACCCAGTCCTGGGACCTGGTCCGGGACGGCATCCTGGTCGGCTACCAACTCGACCGCGGCATGGCCAGGTTGAAGGGCTTCGAGCGTTCCAACGGGTGCGCCTTCGCGGACTCCCCCGCGCACGTCCCGGTGCAGCGGATGGCCAACGTCTCGCTCCGGCCCGCCGCCGACGGCCCCGACACCGAGGGCCTGTTCGCGGGCGTGGAGAACGGCCTGTACATCGTCGGCGACCGCTCCTGGTCGATCGACATGCAGCGCTACAACTTCCAGTTCACCGGCCAGCGCGCCTACGCCATCAAGAACGGCGAACTCGCCGGCCAGGTCAAGGACTTCGCCTACCAGGCGACCACCACCGACTTCTGGGGCTCGATGGCGGCCGTCGGCGGCCCGCAGACCTACGTCCTCGGCGGCGCCTTCAACTGCGGCAAGGCGCAGCCCGGCCAGGTCGCGGCGGTCAGCCACGGCTGCCCGTCCGCGCTGTTCCGCAACGTCAACGTGCTCAACACCCAGCAGGAGGCGGGTCACTGATGACCGCGACGCAGCCCCACGAACTCGTCGAGCTCGCGCTCGGCCTCTCCCGCGCCGACGGCTGCGTGGTGATCGCCGACGAGGAGTCCACCGCCAACCTGCGCTGGGCCGGCAACGCCCTGACCACCAACGGCGTCACCCGCGGCCGCCGGCTCACCGTGATCGCCACCGTGGCCGGCACCGAGGGCACCGCCTCCGGCGTGGTCTCCCGCGAGGCCGTCACCGCGGACGAGGTCGAGGGCCTGGTCCGGGCCGCCGAGGAGGCCGCCCGCGCTGCCGGACCGGCCGAGGACGCCCAGCCCCTGGCCACCGACCAGGCGCCCTCGCCGCACTTCGCCCAGCCGCCCGCCGAGACCTCGATCGAGGTCTTCGACGCCTTCGGCCCGGCCCTCGGCGAGGCCTTCGCCCGCGCCGCCGCCCAGGGCGAGCTGCTCTACGGCTTCGCCCGGCACGAAATGACCACCAGCTACCTGGGCACCTCCACGGGCCTGCGGCTGCGCCACGACCAGGCGACCGGCATGGTCGAGATCAACGCCAAGACCGCCGACCTGTCCGGCTCGGCCTGGGTCGGCGCCGCCACCCAGGACTTCACCGACGTCGACGTCGCCGCCCTGCACACGGAGCTGACCAGGCGCCTCGGCTGGGGCGCCCGCAAGGTGGACCTCCCGGCCGGCCGCTACGAGACGCTGCTGCCGCCCTCGGCCGTCGCCGACCTCATGGTCTACCTGCACTGGTCCTCCGGCGGCCGGGACGCCCACGAGGGGCGCACGGTCTTCTCCAAGCCGGGCGGGGGCACCCGCGTCGGCGACAAGCTCGCCGCGCTGCCGCTGACGCTGCGCGCCGACCCGCGCGAACCCGGCCTGGAGGCCGCACCGTTCGTGCTCGCGCACGCCACCGGCGGCGACGTCTCCGTGTTCGACAACGGCCTGCCGGTCACCGCCACCGAGTGGATCCGCGACGGCGTGCTGACCGACCTGGTCACCACCCGCCACGCGGCCGGCCTCACCGGCCTGCCGCTGCGCCCGTCCGTCGACAACCTGGTGCTGGAGACGGCCGACCAGGACACCGCACCGACGCTGGACGAGATGATCGCCCGCACCGAGCGCGGCCTGCTGCTCACCTGCCTCTGGTACATCCGCGAGGTGGACCCGGCGACGCTGCTGCTCACCGGCCTCACCCGGGACGGCGTCTACCTGGTCGAGAACGGCGAGGTGGTCGGCGCGGTCAACAACTTCCGGTTCAACGAGTCCCCGGTCGACCTGCTCGGCCGGATCACCGAGGCGGGCCGCACCGAGCGCTGCCTGCCGCGCGAGTGGAGCGACTGGTTCACCCGCACCGCGATGCCACCCGTGCGTGTCGCGGACTTCAACATGAGTTCGGTCAGCCAGGCCTCATAGCCGACGGCCGACGGGGGGATACGAGAGACATGATGAACGAGAAGCAGCTGGTCAAGACGAGCAAGTTGCTGTCGCGCATCCTGCGGCACGAGCCGGAGCTGGTCGGGATCACGCTGGACGGGTCCGGCTGGGTCCGGGTCGACGCGCTCCTCGCCGCGCTCGGGGCCACGGGCAGGCGGCTGACCAGGGCCGATCTGGACCACGTCGTGGCGACGAACAACAAGCGCCGCTTCGCCTACTCGGCGGACGGTCTCTCGATCCGCGCCAACCAGGGCCACACGGTGGCGGTCGACCTCGGCCTGGCCGCCACCGTGCCGCCCCCGGTGCTCTACCACGGCACCGCCGACCGCCACCTGGCGGCGATCTTCCGCGAGGGCCTGCGCCCGATGGCCCGCCAGGACGTCCACCTCTCGGCGGACACCGAGACGGCCACCCGGGTCGGTGCCCGGCACGGCCGCCCGGTCGTGCTCACCGTGAACGCCGCCGCGATGGTGGCGGCCGGCCGCGAGTTCCGGATCAGCGAGAACGGAGTCTGGCTCACCGACGCCGTTCCCCCGCAGTACCTCTCCCGGCGGCCGTAGCGGCCGGCCGTGCGTGTCCCCCCGCCCCGGTCTCGCCCTCCTCCGGGGCGCGGCGTACGGTGAATCGGCCGCACGGCAAAGACGCGCGGGTGCATGGACGAGGGCGGTAGGACATGGGCAAGAGCGCCGACGGTGGGCAGGTTCACCGGATCACGGGGGCGCGCAGCAGCCTCACCGAGGACGTCCGCGGGCGGCAGCGCCGCTACGTGGCCTCGATGCTGTTGCGGACGGTCTGCGTGCTGCTGGCGGTGGTGCTGTGGGACGTGCAGCGCTGGCTGGCGTTCGTCGCGCTCGCGGGCGCCGTACTGCTGCCGTACTTCGCCGTGCTGATCGCCAACGCCGGCCGGGAGCGGGCACCGGGTCTGCCGAGCACCTTCGACATCCCGCTCGACACCCCGCTGATGCTCGGCCCCGGCGGTACGGGTGGGGCGGGTGCGGCGGCTG
The DNA here is from genome assembly GCF_053596725.1 of Kitasatospora sp. NPDC001660. Lineage (NCBI taxonomy): Bacteria > Bacillati > Actinomycetota > Actinomycetes > Kitasatosporales > Streptomycetaceae > Kitasatospora > Kitasatospora sp. NPDC001660. The sequence continues at coordinate 27,053 of NZ_JBSFGU010000010.1, forward strand.
GTACAGGAGAGGCAAAGAAGTCTCCCACTGATTCTTCACAGAGCCAGGGCTGACTGTCCGGGTCATCCGCATAAGCGGTGGTTTGACTCGGAGAAAGCTCAAAAGAAGCTCAGATTAATCATGCAAGACCTCCCCATGCGGGGGTCCCGGCATGACATACTGCGTACGCGCTCCGCATCCCCCGTCGGAGCGACGGACCGACGCCGGGCGGCTCCCCCCGTGGCTGCCCGGCGTCGCCATGCCCGGATCCGTCCGGGGAGCCGGGCGTGAAAGACTGGCGGTGCAGACCACCCGCCGATTTCCGAGGACGGCCCGATGGACACCCCGCAGACCCCGATCTGCTCCGCCAAGGGCTGCCGGGCGGACGCCCGCTGGGTGCTGGTGTGGAACAACCCCAAGCTGCACACCCCGGACCGCCGCAAGACCTGGCTCGCGTGCGACGAGCACCGCGAGCACCTGTCCCAGTTCCTGGGCGTGCGCGGCTTCCTCAAGGAGGTCGTCGCCTTCGCCGACCACCCCAAGACTCCCGAGGGGCCCGCGTCGGCCTGACCGGCTCAGCCGCCGATCGCCGACATCGGCCGGTCGGGCTGGTGGAACTCCGGGTCGTCGATCCCGGCGCCGGCCTTCTTGCCCCACATCGCCGCCCGCCACAGCGCGCCGAGTTCGGCGTCGTCCGCGCCCGCGCGCAGGGCGGTGCGCAGGTCCGTCTCCCCGGTTGCGAAGAGGCAGTTGCGCACCTGTCCGTCGGCGGTCAGCCGGGTGCGGTCGCAGGCGCGGCAGAAGGGGCGCGTCACGGAGGCGATCACGCCGACCCGGGCCGGGCCGCCGTCCACCAGCCAGCGCTCGGCCGGTGCCGCGCCCCGGCGCGCGGAGGGCTCCGGGGTGAGCGTGAAGCGTGCCGCGAGCCGGTCCAGGATCTCCTCGGCGGTGATCATCGACGTGCGGTCCCAGCCGTGCTGGGCGTCCAACGGCATCTGCTCGATGAACCGCAGCTCGTAGCCGTGTTCCAGGCACCAGGCGAGCAAGTCGGGCGCCTCGTGGTCGTTGACACCGCGCATCAGCACCGCGTTCAGCTTCACCGGCGTCAGCCCGGCGGCCTCGGCGGCGGCCAGCCCGTCCCGGACGTCCTGGTGGCGCCGGCGGCGGGTGAGCGCGAAGAACACCTCGGGATCGAGGGTGTCCAGCGAGACGTTGACCCGGTCGAGCCCCGCCTCGCGCAGCGCCGTCGCGGTGCGGGCCAGCCCTATCCCGTTGGTGGTGAGCGAGAGCTCCGGGCGCGGCTCCAGCTCGCTGCACGCGGCGACGATCGCGACCAGCCCGGGGCGCAGCAGCGGCTCGCCGCCGGTGAAGCGCACTTCCCGCACGCCGAGGTCGCGCACCGCGATGGTGACCAGCCGGACGATCTCCTCGTCGGTGAGCAGGTCGGGCTTGCCGAGCCACTGCAGCCCCTCCTCGGGCATGCAGTACGTGCAGCGCAGGTTGCACCGGTCGGTGAGGGAGACGCGCAGGTCGACGGCGTGTCGTCCGAAGGTGTCGAGCAGCACGGCGGTCCCTTCACCAGAAATGCGGCCGGCCCGGCCCGCCGTCGCGGCGGGGCCGGGCCAGCATAGTCATCGCGTGGTGATCAGTGGGCACCCAGTCCGGTCAGCGAGCGGACCTCGAGTTCAGCGTACTTCGCCGGGTCGGGGCGTTCCCTGAACAGCAGGGTGCCGATCCAGCCGGCGAGGAAGCCGATCGGGATGGAGACCAGGCCGGGGTTCTCCAGCGGGAACCAGTGGAAGTCGGAGTCCGGGAAGAGCGAGGTCTTGGCGCCGGAGACCACCGGCGAGAAGACCACCAGCACCACCGAGCTGATCAGGCCCGCGTAGACGGAGGCGACCGCGCCGGCGGTGGTGAACCGCTTCCAGAACAGCGAGTAGAGCAGCGTCGGCAGGTTGGCCGAGGCGGCCACCGCGAACGCCAGGGCGACCAGGGCCGCGGTGTTGAGCTTGCCGGCGAAGAGGCTGAGCACGATGGCGACCGCGCCGATCGCGACGGCGGCCCACTTCGCCGAGAGCACCTCCTCCTTCTCGGTGGCCCGGCCGCGCCGGATCACGTTGGCGTAGAGGTCGTGCGCGAAGGAGGCCGACGAGGCCAGGGTGAGGCCGGCGACCACGGCGAGGATGGTGGCGAAGGCGACCGCGGAGATCACCGCGAGCAGGATCGCGCCCCCGGTGGAGCCCGCGCCGCCGCCGAGCGACTCGGCCAGCTGCGGCGCCGCGGTGTTGCCCGCCGCGTTGGCCGCCTTGATCGCCTTGGGCCCGACCAGCGCCGCCGCACCGAAGCCGAGCGCCAGCGTCATCAGGTAGAAGACGCCGATGATGCCGATCGCCCAGAGCACCGACTTCCGCGCCGCCTTGGCGGTGGGGACGGTGTAGAAGCGGACCAGGATGTGCGGCAGGCCCGCGGTGCCGAGCACCAGCGCGATCCCGAGGCTGATGAAGTCGAGCTTGCTGGTGTTGTTCGCCCCGTACTTCAGTCCCGGCTCCAGGAAGGCCGCGCCCTTCCCGCTCGCGTTCGCCGCGGCGCCCAGCAGCTCGGACGGGTTGAAGTGGTACTTGGCCAGCACGAGCACCGTCATCAGGGCGGCGCCTGCGATCAGCAGCACCGCCTTGATGATCTGCACCCACGTGGTGCCCTTCATGCCGCCTATCACCACGTAGACGACCATCAGCGCGCCGACCGCGACGATGGTCCAGCGCTTGGCGCCCTCCCCGCTGACGCCCAGCAGCAGGGCGACCAGCGTCCCGGCGCCGACCATCTGGGCGAGCAGGTAGAAGATCGACACGACGATCGTGGAGACGCCAGCGGCGGTGCGCACCGGGCGCTGCTTCATCCGGAACGCGAGCACGTCCGCCATGGTGTAGCGGCCGGAGTTGCGCAGCGGCTCGGCTATCAGGAGCAGGGCGACCAGCCAGGCGACCAGGAAGCCGATCGAGTACAGGAAGCCGTCGTACCCGGAGAGGGCGATGGCGCCGGCGATGCCGAGGAAGGACGCGGCGGACATGTAGTCGCCGGAGATGGCCAGGCCGTTCTGGAAGCCGGTGAACCCGCGGCCGCCGGCGTAGAAGTCGGCCGCGTCCTTGGTCTGCCGCCCGGCCCAGACGGTGATGCCGAGCGTGAGCAGCACGAAGAACCCGAACAGGGTCATCGTGAGGCCGCGGTGCTCGGTGGCGGAGCTGGCGAGCAGGATCATTCGGCGGACTCCCGGGGAGCGTGGACGACGGCGCCGTGGGCCTCGCGGATCGCGGCGGCGGGCGGGTCGATCCGCCGGTCCGCGTACCGGGCGTACCACGCCGCGATGGCGAAGGTGGTGACGAACTGCAGCAGCCCCAGCACCAGCGCGACGTTGACGTGCCCGACGACCTTGGTGCCCATCAGACCGGGCGCGTAGCTGGAGAGCAGGACGTAGAGCAGGTACCAGAGCACGAAGCCGATGGTGACCGGGAAGGCGAAGCTCCGGAACGAGCGCCGCAGCGTCCGGAACTCCGGACTCTCGTCGACGAGTTGGACATCCGTAGGGGCAGTGGTGATCGGCGGCGATTCCACGCTGTACTCCTCACTCCTTCGGCGTAGCGGTCGCACAAGGGGGACGATCGGACGTGAGGGGCGTCACAGTCCGCATGCGCGCCGCGCAATGCTAGGAGCGCCGCGCCCACCCCGGAAGGGGTTGGCGACGATCAGCCTGCTGTTCACCCCCTCGTACTATCCAATTGACCGAAAACCATCCCTGGCGTCACACCGGAATTGCCTCATCCCATGCGCAAGGGGCGCCACCGGCCGACGGTGACGCCCCTCTTGGCGGACTATCAGATGTGATCAGAGCGATTCAGGCCGGTCAGAAAGCGATCCGGACCTTCAGTGCCGAGCGGTCGTCCATCGCGCGGTAGCCGTCCGGAACGTCCTCCAGGCCAACCGTCCGGTCGAACACCAGGCCCGGCTCGATGGCGCCCGAGAGAACGTCCGGCAGCAGCTCGGGGATGTACGCGCGCGCCGGCGCCACCCCGCCGTTCAGCGAAACGTTGCGGCCGAACATCTGGCCGATGTCGACCCCGGCGCTTCCGCCGTGCGGCACCCCGACGTAGCCCACCGCGCCGCCGTCCCGGGCGATCGAGACGGCCGTGCGCATCGACTCCTCGGTGCCGACCGCCTCCAGCACCGCGTGCGCGCCCAGCCCGCCGGTCAGCTCCTTCACGGCCTCGATCGCCGCCTCGCCGCGCTCGGCCACCACGTCCGTCGCGCCGAAGCGCCGGGCCAGGTCCGTCCGGGCGGTGTGCCGGCCGAGCGCGATGATCCGGCCCGCGCCCAGCCGGTGCGCCGCCAGCACGCCGCACAGGCCCACCGCGCCGTCGCCGACCACGGCGACCGTCGACCCCGGACGCACGCGCGCCGAGACCGCCGCGTGGTGCCCGGTGGACATCACGTCCGACAGTGCCAGCAGACCGGGCAGCAGCTTCTCGTCACCGGCCGCCTCCTTCGGCAGCTTCACCAGCGTCCCGTCCGCGAACGGCACCCGGACCGCCTCGCCCTGGCCGCCGTCCGAGCCCACCTGGCCCCAGAAGCCGCCGTGCGGGCAGGACGTCTGGAGCCCTTCGAGACAGAACTCGCAGGTGCCGTCCGACCAGACGAACGGCGCCACGACGAGATCGCCCTTCGCGAAGCCCTTCACCTCGGCGCCGGCCTCCTCGACCACGCCCAGGAACTCGTGGCCGATCCGCTGCCCGGCCACGCGCTGCGCGACGCCGCGGTACGCCCACAGGTCACTGCCGCAGATGCAGGCGTTCACCACCCGGACCACGACGTCCGTCGGCCGCTGGATCACCGGGTCCGGCACCTCTTCGATCCGGATGTCGCTGGGGCCGTGAATGACGGTGGCGCGCATGGAATTTCGTCCTTATCTACAGAGTCGGCCACATGTACGACGCTGATGCGGAACACTCTATTCCGGCATCCTCGCCCGAACATTTCGACCGGGCACCACCCGATCGGCGCTTATCCTGTTGGACCATGCAACCGATCCAGCCCGAGACGCACGGCGCGCATCTCCCCGCCCAGCGCACCGCCACCCCCGACGGGGGCTTCGCCGTGGTCGACGTCGAGACCACCGGCCTCGGCCGCTCGGACCGCGTCATCTCCGCGGGCGTCTACCAGCTGGACGGGGACGGCGAGATCACCGACCACTGGTACACCCTGGTCAACCCCGAGCGGGACCCGGGCCCGGTCTGGATCCACGGCCTCACCGCCGATCTGCTCTCCGGCGCCCCGACGTTCCCGCAGATCGCCGACGAGTTCGCCTCGCGCCTGACGGACCGCGTCCTGGTCGCCCACAACGCGCTCTTCGACTGGAACATGATCTCCCGCGAGTTCTCCCGGGCCGGCCGCCGCGCCCCGGTCGAGCAGCGGCTCTGCACCATGGTCCTCTCCCGCGACCTGCGCCTGCCGCTGCCCAACGGCAAGCTCTCCTCGCTCGCCGCCCACTTCGGCGTCCGGCAGCGCCACGCCCACAACGCCCTGGACGACGCCCGCGTGCTCGCCGAGGCGTTCCGCCCCAGCCTGCACCTGGCCCGGCTGGGCGGCGTCCCGCTGCCGCTGCAGGCCTGCGTCGCGGTCACCGACCTCGGCGAGGACGAGCCCGCCGCCCCCGGCCGCAGCACCTGGACCGGCGCCGCCTACCGCCAGGCCAGGAAGCGCCCGCCGTGCCCGTACCCCAACCCGGGCCGCTGGCAGGACGGCAAGCCGCTGGTCCAGGGCATGCGGGTGGCCTTCACCGGCGACACCGCCACCGACCGTGAGCTCCTGGAGGACCGGGCCGTCGAGGCCGGCCTGCACATCGCGACCTCGGTGAGCCGGCTCACCAGCCTCCTCGTCACCAACGAGCCGAACAGCTGGAGCGGGAAGGCCCGCAAGGCCCGCGAGGTCGGCACCCCGGTCGTCGGCGAGGACGCCTTCCTCCAACTGCTGCGCGAGGTCGCCCCGCACCCCGGTGCGTGAGGCGCTTGTGAGGTCGGCGTACGGTTCCCATGTGTACCGTTTTCTGCTGACCCGGCAATGGCTGATCACCATGCTGATCGCACTGCTGCTGATCCCCACCACGATCAAGCTGGGTTTCTGGCAGCTGCACCGCCACGAGGCGCGGGTGGCCCGCAACGAGCTGATCGCCAAGGCCCTCACCGCCAAGCCGGAGCCCTTCGACAGCCTGTCGCCGGCCCCCGGTTTCGCCGTCCCGACGGACCTCGTCTGGCACGCGGTGACGGCCACCGGCCAGTACGACCCGGCGCACGAGTTCGTGGTCCGCAAGCGGACCGACTCCAACGGAACCATCGGCTACTTCGTCGTGACCCCGCTGAAGCTGTCCGACGATCGGGGCACCGTCCTGGTCAACCGCGGCTGGGTCGACTCCGGCGACGGCGCGACCGACTACCCGCCCGTCCCGGCCGCCCCCACCGGCGAGGTCACCCTCACCGGCCGGATGCGCGCCGACGAGACCACGGGCGCCAGCGGCATCAAGGACCGTGCCGGCCTCCCCGCCCGCCAGTTCAACCTGATCAACACCGAGCAGCAGGCCAAGGAGACCGGCGCCACGCTGCTCGGCGGCTACCTGGAGCTCACCGGCACCACCCCGGCCCCGGCCGACCAGCCCCAGCTGATCCCCGAGCCCGACCACTCCGACATCGGCCCGCACATGGCCTACGCGATCCAGTGGTGGCTGTTCGCCTCGATGATCCCGGTCGGTGTGTGGATCCTGATCCGCCGCGAGGCCAAGGACCGCGCCAAGCAGCAGGCCGAACCCGAGGTCGCCCCGGAAGCGGTCCCGGCCTGAGAACGGCCGCGCCGGCCCGCCCCCGCGCGGCCGCGCGGCATCCTCCACCCGGCAGGATGTCCTCCATGGATCTCGGACTGAAGGACAGGGCGTACATCGTCACCGGCGCCACCCGCGGCCTCGGCCTCGCCACCGCCCGCGAACTCGCCGCCGACGGCGCCCGCGTACTGGTGACCGGCCGGACCAAGGAGTCCGTGGACGCCGCCGTCGCCGAACTCGGCACCCTCCCCGGCACCGTCCACGGCGTGACCGCCGACAACGCCGACCCGCGGACCGCCGAACGGCTCGTCGCCGAGGCGACCGCCCGCTTCGGCCGCCTGGACGGCGTCCTCATCAGCGTCGGCGGCCCCCAGGCCGGCCCCGTCGAAACCACCCCGGAGGACGCCTGGCGCAGCGCGTTCGAGTCGGTCTTCCTCGGCGCCCTGCGCATCGCCCGCACCGCCGCCGCGGCCCTCGGCGAGGGCGGCGTGATCGGTTTCGTCCTCTCCGCCTCCGTCCGCCAGCCGATCGCGGGCCTCGGCATCTCCAACGGCCTGCGCCCCGGCCTCGCGATGGCCGCCAAGTCGCTCGCCGACGAGCTCGGCCCGCGCGGCATCCGGGTGGTCGGCCTGCTCCCGGCCCGGATCGACACCGACCGGGTCCGCGAGCTCGACACCCTCAGCGGCGACCCGGACGGCGCCCGCGCCCGCCACAGCGCCGGCATCCCGCTCGGCCGCTACGGCACCCCGGAGGAGTTCGGCAGGGTCGCCGCCTTCCTGCTCTCCCCCGCCGCCTCCTACCTGACCGGCGTGATGATCCCGGTGGACGGCGGAGCGCTCCGCACGCTCTGAGCGTCCCCGCACCCGGTCACTCCACCCGCCGGTGCCTCCGCCGTCGCCGCGGCAGCCAGCGCCGCGGCTCGGCGGGGGCCTCCTGGAGCACCCGGATCCGCAGGTCCGCGGGCAGCTCCGGCACCCCCAGGCTCCCGAGCGCGTCGGTCCGCGGTCCCGTCTCGAAGTGCTCCACCAGCGCGGCCGGGTCCCCGCCGGGAGTGAGCCGGACGGCCCCCCGCAGACGCGGGTGCCCGGGCGCCCGCACCAGGCGTACGCCCGCACGCTCGACCTCGGGCAGCACGACGGTCCGCGACTCCAGCGCCTCCTCCAGCGCACGCGCGCTCACCCGCACCCGGAGCCCGGCCACCCCGGGCGTCCGCACGGCGATGCTCGACATCCCGGTGCGCCGCAGCTGCGCCACGATCCACCACACCATCGCGACGACCACCACCGACAGCCCGCCGATGACGGTCGGCCACCACCAGGCCCCCGACACCCACCGGGTGCGCGAACTCGCGCTCAGCACGGGCTGGTTGGGCGAGGTCAGCGGCCACCACCCGGGGGGACGCGCCCCGAGCCGGCCGTACAGGTCGAGCCCGCCGGCCAGCACCAGCACCCCGGCCACCACGAGCACCGCCCCCACCACCCCGATCAGCGCCCGGTTGACCGTCCCCCGCCTCATCCGGCCGCCCCTCCCGCACCTCCGACGTTTCCCGCCGCCGTCTCTCCCGCCCTCGGCACCGTCCGGACGTCCAGTTGCAACGGCCGCGCCAACGTCACCCGCGCCAGCTCGTCCCGCAACTGCCGCTGCACCGCCGCCGGATCGGTCGCCCCGACCAGATGGACCCGCACCCTCCGCCGGCCGATCCGGATCCTGACGCCCTCGACACCGGGGAGCCCGGCCGCCCGGTCGGCCAGCAGGTGCCCGATCCCGGACCGGTTGATGACCGCGCCGGTGCCGCCGTGCGGACGCAGCACCAGCCACCTGCGCAGCCCCGGCGCGAACGCCAGCCAGAGCAGCAGGCCCCCCAGCGCGGTGGCCACCCCCGCCCCGACCAGCACCCGGAGGTCGTCCAGGTGGCGGGTGGCGAGCTCGTCCGCGATGTCCGCCCGCCACCGCCGGACGGAGTGCCCGGTCCGCACCGAGACCACGTCGTACAGCAGCGCACCCGCGATCACCAGCACCACCGCCGCGACCGACGCCGCTTCGGGCGTCCGCGACGCCCGGGGCCGCCGCACCGTCTTCGCGTCCGCCCCCGCGTCCCCCTCATCCTGCGCCGTCACGGCCGCCGTCCAGTCACCAGCCGCTCCACGACCACGACCACCTCCGAAACCCGTGTCCCCGTCAGCCCGTTGACCTGCGCCCCGACGCGGTCCCGCACGGCCCGGGCGAGCGCGGCCAGATCGGAGGGGAACGGCAGCTCGACCTCGACCCGGACCCGGACCGTGCTGCCGGGGACCGACACCGACACCGTGGGCGGCGCGCCCTTGACCGACCGTCCGGTCCACACCCCCGCCAGGGCCTCCCCGGCCGCGCGGGCCGCGATGCGGGCGTACGCGCGGTCGGCGATCCGGATCCGGCCGCGTGTCGCGGCCGGGGCGGTCGGGCCCGCCATCAGCGGCGCCGGTCGCGGCCGCGGAGCAGGTCGCCCAGGTCCCCGAGTTCGATGTCGCCCTCCAGCAGCCGCCCGATCACGAAGCCGACCAACCCCAGCACCGCCACCAGCAGGAAGGCCGCGAACCCGCCGAAGTATCCGGCGAAGCCGAGGGCCATGCCCGCCACGAGGCCGACCACGGCCAGGTTCATCCGCTACTCCCTCATCCTGCGCCGGGAACCCCGCGCGCCCTGGCCGTCACTTGAGCTTGGGCCGCTGCCCGGGCGGCACCACCTGCTCCTCTTCCTCCTCGGCCTCCGGCTCGTCCGGGAGGTGCACGTCGTTGACCGCGATGTTGACCTCGACGACCTCCAGGCCGGTCATCCGCTCGACCGCGTTGATGATGTTCTCCCGTACCTGGCGGGCGAGTTCGGGGATGACGACGCCGTACTCGACGACCAGCGCGATGTCGATCGCGGTCTGCTTCTCGCCGACCTCGGCCTTGATGCCGCGACCGATGCCGGGCCTGCCGCCGGGCACCCGGTCCCGCATGGCTCCGAAGGTCCGGGCGAGCCCGGAGCCGAGGGCGTGGATGCCGGAGACCTCGCGGGCCGCCATGCCGGCGATCTTCTCGATCACGCCGACGGCCAGCGCCGTCCGGCCGCGCTCGTCGACCGGCTTGGCACCACCGGGGGCGGAGGGGCCGGACGGGCCGACGTGGCCCGACGCGTTGGAGGGAGCGGAGGCCGGGGCGGTGGCGGGGTGCTTGTGCAGGCTCGCGGGCGTCGGAGTGTCAGGCATGGGGCGGGTCTCCCGTCGTACGGCTCCAGCTATATCGCAGATCCCCACAACTCTGGCATTTCGCCACGTTTCGCGCCCGCCGAGCGCCCTTCCGGCAACCGTCCGGGAACGAGGGAGGCCCGGCTCCGGGGAGCAACCCCGGGGCCGGGCCTTCCTGCCGGGAACGAGCGTCAGTCCCCGATGCCCGCGAGGTCCCGCAGCCGACGGGCCTGCGCCGCCCGTTCGGCGGAACGCTGCTCGTCGAACGACCGGCCCGAGGCCCCCTGCAGCAGGGCCTTCGTCTCGATCGCGGCATTGCGCGGCGCGGCCAGCAGCGCGGCGGCCAGGTCGCGCGCGGCGCCGTCGAGCTCCGCACCCGGGACGGCGATGTTGGCCAGGCCGATGGCGACGGACTCCTCCGCGCCGACCCAACGGCCGGTCACGCAGATCTCCAGCGCCCGTGCGTAGCCGACGAGTTCGGTGAGCGGCTTGGTGCCGGCGAGGTCGGGGACGAGCCCGAGCGACGTCTCCTTCATGGAGAACTGGACGTCCAGCGCGACGACCCGCAGGTCGCAGCCGAGCGCGAGCTGGAACCCGGCGCCGACGGCGTGCCCCTGGACGGCCGCGATCGAGATCAGGTCGGGCCGGCGCCACCAGGTGAAGGCCTCCTGGTAGGTGGCGATGGTGTCGTCGAGCTCCTCGTCCCCGGCCGCCGCGAGCTGGAGGAAGCTGGGCTCGCCGGGGATGCCCTCGGGGGTGAACATGGCCCGGTCCAGGCCGGCGGAGAAGGAGACGCCCTCCGCGCGGAGCAGCACGACGCGGACGGTGCCGGGCAGGTCGCGGCCGACGCCGGCGAGGGCGCGCCACATGGCGGGTGACTGGGCGTTGCGCCGCTTGGGCTGACACAGGGTGACGACGGCGAGTTCGCCGTCGATTTCCAGGCGGACGCCGTCCTGCTCCCCGCTCGGGGACTGCGGGTCGGTGGCGGGGGCGGTCATGCGGAGACCTCCGGTGGCGAGGGACTTGGCTACCGGAGAGTAACAAACCCGGGCACGCAACGGCAGACCCACCGGCCCGGAAGGATTCGAGGATTCGACGAGAAGGAAATGCGGGCATGACGATCGGCGGCCGGTCCACTCGACCCGAGGGTGGACGAATCAGCCGGCGATCGACTCGCGATCAGCTCACGATCGTCGGACACTCAGCGACGATCGCCACTCGTCTCCCCGGTCGGCGCCCTGCCGCCGCGTCATCCGGCCATGGACCGACGGACCGTCAGGAACCGGCCCCGACAGCCGCCTTGTTCTTGCCCCGCGTGGCACCACCGCGGCCCCGGAGGATCACTCCGGACTCGCTCAGCATCCGGTGCACGAAGCCGTACGAGCGACCGGTCTCCTCCGCGAGAGCGCGAATGCTCGCCCCGGAGTCGTACTTCTTCTTGAGATCGGCCGCGAGCTTCTCACGCGCGGCACCGGTCACCCGGCTGCCCTTTTTCAGAGTCTCGGCCACCCGTGCCTCCTCGTAGCGTTGCTCGGTCAGATTCCCATGATCACCCATCCACCGCGTCCTGGCCACCCATTCGACAAGGTCGATGTCGGGAATGCGCCGCCCTTCGGTGGTGATCCGAGCGCATCAGGGCGCTCACGCAGAGTGCACGCCCCCGGCCGAATTGGGCCGGCGGCCGGAAAAGAGCTGATCAGCAGCGTCGGCCCGACCACGATCGAGTGGCGGGCCGACGGAAGCTCCTTAAACGGAATCCGGGACTGCTTCATTCCCGGACACGCCGTAAGGACTAGATTTTCTGGTCCGAAAAGAGGATGTGGCGTCTACTTCCGGTCAGGCGAGGGAGACCAGATCGGCGTAGGCCGGGCTCCACAGGTCCTCCACGCCGTCCGGCAGCAGGATGATCCGCTCCGGCTGGAGCGCGTCGACCGCGCCCTCGTCGTGGGTGACCAGCACGACCGCGCCCGCGAACTCGCGCAGCGCGCCGAGGATCTCCTCGCGGCTGGCCGGGTCGAGGTTGTTGGTGGGCTCGTCGAGCAGCAGCACGTTGGCACTGGAGACCACCAGGGTCGCGAGCGCGAGACGGGTCTTCTCACCGCCGGAGAGCACCCCGGCAGGCTTGTCGACGTCGTCGCCGGAGAACAGGAACGAGCCGAGGATCTTGCGGATCTGGACCAGGTCGGTGTCCGGCGCGGCCGAGCGCATGTTCTCCAGGACCGAGCGGTCCGGGTCGAGCGTCTCGTGCTCCTGGGCGTAGTAGCCGATCTTCAGGCCGTGGCCCGGCACGACCTCGCCGGTGTCCGACTGCTCCACCCCGGCCAGCATCCGCAGCAAGGTGGTCTTGCCGGCGCCGTTGAGGCCGAGGACGACGACCCGCGAGCCGCGGTCGATGGCCAGGTCGACGCCGGTGAAGATCTCCAGCGAGCCGTAGGACTTGGACAGGTCGTTCGCGGTCAGCGGGGTCTTTCCGCAGGGGGCCGGCTCCGGGAAGCGCAGCTTGGCGACCTTGTCGCTCTGGCGCACCTGCTCCAGCCCGGAGAGCAGCTTCTCGGCGCGGCGGGCCATGTTCTGCGCGGCCACCGTCTTGGTCGCCTTGGCGCGCATCTTGTCGGCCTGGGCGTTGAGCGTCGCGGCCTTCTTCTCGGCGTTGACCCGCTCGCGCTTGCGGCGCTTCTCGTCGTCCTCGCGCTGCTGCTGGTACTGCTTCCAGCCCATGTTGTAGACGTCGATGCAGGAGCGGTTGGCGTCCAGGTAGAAGACCTTGTTGACGACCGTCTCGACGAGGTCGACGTCGTGCGAGATGACGATGAAGCCACCCTTGTAGGTCTTCAGGAAGTCCCGCAGCCAGGCGATCGAGTCCGCGTCGAGGTGGTTGGTGGGCTCGTCGAGGAGCAGCACGTCGGAGTCGGAGAAGAGGATCCGGGCGAGCTCGACGCGGCGGCGCTGACCACCGGAGAGGGTGTGCAGCGGCTGGCCGAGGATGCGGTCCGGCAGGCCCAGCGCGGCGGCGATCGTGGCGGCCTCGGCCTCGGCGGCGTACCCGCCCTTGGTGAGGAACTCGGTCTCCAGCCGGGCGTACTTCTTCATCGCGTTGTCCCGGGTGGCGCCCTTGCCGTTGGCCATCCGGTCCTCGTTCTCGCGCATCTTCTTCAGCACGGTGTCGAGGCCGCGCGCGGAGAGGATGCGGTCCTTGGCGAGGACGTCGAGGTCACCGGTGCGCGGGTCCTGCGGGAGGTAGCCGACCTCGCCCGAGCGGGTCACCGTGCCGGCGGCGGGCAGGCCCTCGCCGGCCAGCACCTTGGTGAGCGTGGTCTTGCCGGCGCCGTTGCGCCCGACCAGGCCGATCCGGTCGCCGGCGGCGACCTTGAAGCTCGCGGACTCGATCAGGATGCGGGCGCCGGCGCGCAGCTCAAGGGCGTTCGCGGAAATCATGGCCGGGTACTACTCCTGGGACGTGGGCGGGCGCCTGGGCGGTGCACAGGGCCGGGCGGGCGGGAAGGGGGGCTCGTCGGCGGACGGCACGGCGCGCTGAGGCGGTGCCGCTCGCCCGCTATTGCCCGGAGAGAACAGCCATGACGGCAAGTCTACCGGGCCGCGCGGGAACCCCCGGGGGATTACCGCCCAGGGGTACCTGCGGCCCGCTGGAGCGAGGCTCCGGAGCTACGGCTGCGGCGTCGCGGAGGCCTGGTCGGTGGCGGCGGCGGTCGGCTGGCCGGTCACCGCGTCGGGTGCCTGGGTGGGCGTCGCGTCCGCCGCCGGTGGGGCCGCCGGGTCGCCGCAGGCGTTCTGCGCGCGGACGGCGGCGAACGGCGCGGCCGAGCTCTCGCACGGGACGACGGGCGCCGCGGCCTTGGTGTCGAACACCCTGGACGGGACGATCGGGCCGTCCGTGATCTGCACCCGGGTGCGGTCCAGCACCTTGACCTGCGCGGCCGGGCCGGCGTTCAGCTCCCACCCGGTGCTGTCCAGCCGGTAGCCGGTGATGCCGCCGGAGACGGGCTGCCCGTTGCCGCCCAGGCAGCTGCGCGGGACGAGCACCGCGTAGTCGGTGTCGACCGTGCGCAGCGGGTCGTAGAGGCAGTTGCCCGGGGGCTTGCCGTTGTACCGCAGGTCGCCGTCGGCGTCGCGCAGGCCCATGGTCAGGTTGGGGGTGACGATCGCCACCCACGGGGACGCCTTCTGGACGGTGTGCAGCGCCGCCGCGGCGCGGTCCTGGGCGAGCTGCCTGCGCTGCTCGTCGGTCCGCTTGTCGGCGCCCGGCTCGCCGTCGCCGCGCAGCCAGTCGGCCAGGCCGGGCACGGCGCGGTGCCAGCGCACCTCGTGGTCGCCCGGACGCACCGAGGTGATCAGACCGTCGTCCCAGACCACGACGGCGTTGTCGCCGGCCATCGCCAGGTACAGCGCGGTCGCGCCCTCGCGGCGGTAGGACCAGGCCTGCTCGCCGGTCCCCCGGTGGAAGGCCTCCAGGCCCTGGCCGACGACCTTCAGCTCCAGGTCGGCGGCGCTCAGCGGCTGGGAGTTCACCGGCGTGGCCTCCGCGTCGCCCGGTCCCGCCACCCGGTCGCCGAACGGCACCGGCTTGTTGGCGTGCGCCGCCGCTCCGGCCGCAAGGACCAGCATCACCGCGACGGCGGGCAGGATCGAGCGGGGGGTCAGTACACGCAGCGGCTTCCAGGACACGTTGCGGAGGGTACCTTTCGCCGGGCACGCGAGTCAGCCGGGAATCGTCGGGGATCCGCAGTGCGGACCCCGCACCCCGGCGGATGCGGCCGTCGCGCGGACCCCACCGCCGACCTGCGCCGTCGGCGCCGCCCGGGTGCGGCGCCACTGTGCGCGGCCCGTCGGGGGCGGGCTCCGGGGCCGCTCCGGACTGTTACAGAGGTGATACACGGCGGGCGTCCCCGGGAGGCCGCTGCGGCAGACAGCTTCCAATTTCGCCCACTTTAGGGTGACATTCGGCTTTTCCGATGCCCGCCGGGCCTACTGTCGGCGAGCGGGGCGCCACGGTCCGTCCGCGCTCCCACACCTGCCCCGCCCAGCGACGCCCGGGAGAGACCATGCGCATCGGCCGCCTGACGCTGGCCGCCGTCCTGCTGCTGACGGCCACCGCCAGCGTCCCGGCCGGGACGCCGCTCAGCCGGGCCGAACGGCACACCCTCTCGTCGGACGCCTTCGACCCGCGCGGCGCCGCACCCCGGCCGCCCGTCCAGCGGCCCGAGCACGAACCTCCCTTCGGCGCCTTCGTCGGCTCCTGGGACACCGACATCCCGCAGATCGGCCGGTACGCGCACTGGCTCGGCGACGCCAACCTCCAGGTCGGGCACACCTACCTGGCGGGCAACAACTGGGCGGACATCGAGGGCGAACCGGTCGTGCTCGACATGTGGTCGCAGTGGCGGCTCGCCGACCCGCACCGGCTGCTCGTGCTCGGTGTGCCGATGCTGGTGCCCAACGAGGCGAACGTGCCGGACGGCGAGGTGGCGAGTCTCCTCGGCCAGGGCGCGCAGGGCGACTTCGACCAGCACTTCCTCAAGCTCGCGCACCGGCTGGTCACGCTCGGCGGCGCGGACACCGTGCTGACCCTCGGCTGGGAGATGAACGGCGTCA
Source organism: Kitasatospora sp. NPDC001660 (assembly GCF_053596725.1). NCBI lineage: Bacteria > Bacillati > Actinomycetota > Actinomycetes > Kitasatosporales > Streptomycetaceae > Kitasatospora > Kitasatospora sp. NPDC001660. The sequence continues at coordinate 42,709 of NZ_JBSFGU010000010.1, forward strand.
CCTACACCCACCGCTGCAAGCCGGACCCGACCGCGTGGAAGGCGTACTGGCGGCGGATCGTCGAGGTGATGCGCTCGGTGCCCGGGCAGCACTTCCGCTTCGACTTCGCGCCGAACCGCGGGCTGGACGCGATCCCGTGGACCAGGTGCTACCCCGGCGACGACGTGGTCGACATCATCGGCATGGACAGCTACGACCAGCCCGCCGGGGCCACCTTCGACGACTACGTGCGCGAGCCGTACGGGCTCCAGGACCAGGTGGAGTTCGCCGCCAGGCGCGGCAAGCAGGTCTCCTACCCGGAGTGGGGTCTGTTCCGCAACGGGGACAACCCGGACTTCGTGCAGCGCATGGTCGAGTGGATCCGCACCCACGACACCGCCTACCAGACCGTCACCGACTACTGCCCGCACGGGTTCTTCCAGTGCGACCGCAACCCGCGCTCCAGCTCGCGGTTCAAGCAGCTGATGTCGGGCTCGAAGGGGGCGCCGGCGGCCGTCCCGACGGCGCCTCCGGCCCCGACCGTGCCGGCCATGCCGAGCGTCCCGGCCGTGTCCGTCCTTCCCGGCATGCCCGCCGTGCCGACGCCACCGGCCGCCCCGGTCGCCCCGAGCCGGTCGGCCGGCGCCTCGCCCACCGGCTCCCCCATCCCGTCGGCGAGCGGGACGCCGGCCCGGCGGTAGCACCTGGTCAGCTGCGGCGGCGGGCCGGCACCGCCTCCCTGAGCCGGGGGAAGCGGGTCCGCAGGAGGCGCACCGCCGCCTGCCGGGCCAGGATCGCGCCGACCCGGGCGGTGGCCGCCGGGGCCGCGCCGACCGGGCCGAACAGCAGCCGCTGGTTGGGCAGTCGGTCCGGCCGCCAGCGCTGCTTGTAGGGCTCCTGGCCGCGCAGCAGGCTCAGCACCGGGATCCCGGCGCCGACCGTCTCGTCCAGCGCCGCGGCGAACAGCAGCCCGGCGATGTCCAGCCGCTCGCGCAGCTCCGGGTGCGCGCCGTACATGTACAGGCCGCCGAAGGACGGGCAGAGCAGCAGCAGGTTCACCGCCATCAACTCGCCGTCCAGCCGGAACTGGTGGACGGCGGCCCGGCCGGAAGCGACCATCCCGGTCGTGGACTCGATCAGGTGCCGGGCGAAGCGCTCGGAGCGGTGCTCCGGCGTCACGCCGCGCTCCTGCCACTGCAGGAAGTGCAGCCGCAGCAGGTCCTCCAGCGCCGCCGGCACCTGCGCCACCGGCGTCGAGCGGACCTCCACGCCCGCCTCCGCGATCTTGCGCAGCTTCACCCGGCTGCGCTGCGCGGTCCTGCCGGGCATCCGCTTGAGCAACTGCTCCATCGAGACGGCCGGCAGGTGCTGGCAGAGCGAGTCGGCGAACCTGCGGCGCCGGCCGCGCCAGTGCTCGAACACCCTTTGCACAGCCGCCTCGGGGTGGACCTCGCGCAGTTCCAGGGTGTGCCACGGGCGGGTGAGCGGGAGCGCGGCGGCGAACTCGGCGGCGGCCCGGTCGGCGCAGTCGTCGTCGAGCAGGACGTCGGTGAAGTCGGCCAGCTCGCCGCCGAGACCGGTCAGCCCGCCGAGCGGGCCGGCGCGCCGCCGGAAGGCTCCCGCGCCGACCAGCAGGCCGTCCCGGCGGACGAGCACCACCAGCAGGCCGCCCGGGGTCCCGTAGTGGCGCCACCACGAGCGCTGCCAGTCGGCGGCCTGGAAGAAGGTGGTGGTCCGGCAGCGGGCGGCCAGGTCGTCCCACTCCTCGGCGAGGGTGTCGAGGGCGTCGTCCTCGCGGCGCAGCTCGGCGGTCCAGGCCGGGCCCGGCGAACGGCCGGGCGCCGGACCGGACGGCGGGGCGGCCTGGGCGGGTACGCCGGTGGTCCGTGCCTCGGTGCTCATCGCCCGCTCCCCGTCGCGGCCTTCTCCAGGGCGGGGGGATCCTCCTCGGCCCGGGCCTCCTTGCCGGCGGGCTTCTCGGTCGCCTTCCCGAGGGCCTTGTCCGCGGGCTTGGCGGCCGGCCGCTCCGCGGTCCGCGGGCGCGGGGTGCTCGGGGCGGCGGGCGCCTCCGGGCCCTCGGGGGCGGCGGCCTCGGGGGCGGCGGCCGGGCGGCGGGTCATCATCACCAGCGCGCCCAGCAGCAGCCCGGCCGCGCCGCCGACCGCGACGTCCAGGGTGCCGGACGGCGTGGTCGGCTTGTCCGGCGCGGCGGCCGGAGCCAGCGAGACCAGCCGCACGCCGGTGTCCTTGCTGCTCGTGTTGGCGAAGGCGACCAGCGAGCGGGCCACCGCGTCGGCGGTCCGGGCGGCCTCCTGGGGCTTCGTGCCGGTGCCGGTGATCTCGATCATCGGGGCGTCCGGCGAGGTCGTCCCGTGCACCAGGGTCTCCAGCTCGGCGCGGGTGTGGCCGGTCTCGGCGGCGGCCACCGCGAGCACCTGCGGCTGGCCGGCCAGCCGCCCGTACGCCTGGGCGAAGTTGGTGGCGGTGGCGGCCTCCCCCGGGTTCTGCGGCACCACGAGCACGTAGGCGCTGGCGGAGTACGAGGGGTGCGAGACGACGGCGTACCCGGCGCCGGCCGCGGCGCCCAGCGGCACCGCGAGCGCCACCGGCCACCAGCGGCGGACCAGGCGGCGGGCGCTTCGGCGCGGTGTGGTCATGGGTGGGACTCCTTGGATGTGGGCCGCGCGGGCGGCCCGGGGGTGAGCGGACCGGTGGCCGGTCAAGCGCGTGCCAGGCGGTCGTAGAGGGCGCCCAGATCGGCGGCGACCCGGACGATGTCGTAGTGGCCGACCGCCGGGGGGTGCGGCAGCGGGTCGGCGGTGTGGTCGTTCAGGTGCCGCAGCTCGCGCAGCGCGGTGGCGTACGCGGCGGGCTCGGACGGGATGCGGCGGGCCTGCGGAGCGGCGCTGGGCGGCAGTTCGTCGAGGGCGGGGCAGGCACTGTGCCGCACCGGCAGGCCCGCCGCGAGGCCCTCCAGGACGCCGAGGCCGAAGGTCTCCTCGGTCGAAGGGGAGGCGAGCACGTCCAGCGCGGTGAGGAGATCCGGCACGTCATCGCGCTCGCCGGTGAGCACCAGCCGTTCCCGGACGCCCAGTTCGGTGGCCCGCCGCTCCAGGGCGGCGCGCTCCGGGCCCTCGCCGATCAGCACCAGCCGCGCGCCCGGGTCGAGTTCGACGAGCGCTTCCAGCAGGACGCCGAAGCGCTTGCCGGGCACCAGGCGGCCGATCCCGCCGACCGCCCAACACCCCTGCGGCAGACCGAGTCCGGCGCGCATCCGGCGCCGGGCGGCGGCCCGCTCGGCGTCCGGGCGGCGGAACCGGGCGGCGTCGATGCCGTTCGGGATCAGCTCCACCCGGGCCGGCGGGACGCCCCACGCGTGCAGCGTCTGGGCGACCTGGCGGGAGACCGCGACGGTGGTCGTCCCGAGCCGCTCGGCCGCCAGGTAGAGGCCCTTGACGCCCCGGGTGACCGGGCGCCCCTCGATCACCCCGCCGTGCAGCGAGTGCTCGGTGGACACCACCGCGCGGACCCCGGCCAGGCGCGCCGCGAGCCGGCCGTACAGCTGCGCCCGGTAGAGGTGGGTGTGCACGAGGTCGTAGCGGCCGGTGCGGACCAGCCGGACCAGCCGGGGCAGCGCGCCGAGGTCGCGGTTGCCGCGCATGCCCAGGTGGTGGACGGTGAAGCCGTCGGCGCGCAGGGCCGCGGCGACCGTGCCGGGGTTGGTGAGGGCGAGCACCTCGCACTGCTGGTGCGGCGGCAAGTGCCTGAGCAGCAGATGGAGTTGGCGCTCGGCGCCGCCGGAGGCGAGGCCGGTGACGATGTGCAGGACCCTCACCGCGCCGTCCTCCGGCGTTCGAGCCGGGCGCGGCGCAGCTCGGTGAGGGTGTCGCGCAGTCGGAGCCGGCCGCGCTTGGCGCGCAGCCGCCAGGCACCGTCACGGTCGCCGACGTAGCAGCGGGGCAGGGCGAAGCGGCCGGTGAGCGGGGAGTGGGCGATCGCGACGGCGTAGTCGTAGCCGGCGTCCCGGACGGCCAGGGTGGCGGGCAGGTCGACGTGGCCGTACGGGTAGCAGAAGCCGGTGACCGGGCCGCCGACGACCTCCTCCAGCACCCTGCGGCTCTCCCGGGTCTGGGTCGCGAGGACGTCGGCGGGCAGGCCGGGCAGCGACTGGTGGCCGAGGCCGTGCGAGCCGATCTCCCAGCCGGCGGCGGCGAGTTCGGTGACCTCCTGGACGGTGAGCAGCTTCTTGCGCGGGCCCTCGGTGTCCCAGTCGTTGGCCCGGCCGAGCAGGTCGGCGACGACGTAGGCGCTGGCGGTGAAGCCGTAGGCCTGCAGGATCGGGACGGCGTGCCGTGCGAAGTCGGCGTAGCCGTCGTCGAAGGTGAGGCCGACGAGCTTGTCGTCCCGCCCGGCGGCGCGGGCCCGCATCAGCTCGCGGACCGAGACGCCGCGCCGGCCGCGCCGGTGCAGCCAGGCGATCTGCTCGGCGAAGCGCTCGGGGCTGACGGTGAGCCGGTACGGGTCCTCCTTCTCGACCGCCACCGAGTGGTACATCAGGATCCAGGGCGAGGTGGGCCCGGGGCCGGGCGGTTCGCCGATCGGGCTGCGGCTGCGGGGCAGTCGCGCCCGGTGCGGTGAGGCGTCGGTGACTCCGGCCTGGGCGGCCGAACGAACGGCTCCCCGTTCAGTGTCCATGGGGAAGCTTCCCTTCATCGGCGACGGTTGGCGGGTTCAGGGCCCGGACGGCGGCGAGGACCGGGCCGCGGACCTCCCGGGCACCGAGACCGGTGCCGAGGGCGGCGAAGGCCAGTGCCACGGTCAGGCCCCCGAGCAGAGTCGAGAGCAGGGGGTCGGCGGTGAGGCCGGCCGCGCCGGTGCCGAGCGCGGCGGCTCCGGCGGCGGCGGCCAGCAACCGGCCGTGGCCACCGAGCACCAGGCGCAGCCGCAGCGGGATGCCCCGCAGGACGAGGCCGTACGGCAGCAGCGCCGCGGTGGTGGTGATGCCGGCCGCGTTCCCGGCGGCGAGGCCGAGGGCGCCGAAGCGGGGCGTGGCGAGCAGGCCGACGGCCACGGTGACGGCGAGGCCGAGCACCATCGCGGCGACCGGGTACCAGTCGAGCAGGCGCCGCCCGCCGTCGTCGGTGCCCGGCTCGTCGGCCCGGCGCACGACGGGGCGCAGCGAGAAGTACGGGCGGATCATCACGCCGGTCAGCGCCTGGGCGGGCAGGCCGAAGCTGTAGACGCGGATGACGGCGGCGGTGGCGGCGGTGTCCTGCGGGCCGAAGGCGCCGCGCTGGAAGAGCAGCGAGACGACCGCGGGTGCGCAGGCCATCACGAAGGCGGTGCCGAGCAGGACGACGACGGCGGCCTGGCCGAGGTCCTTCTCCACCCGGTCGCGGGCGGCGGTGAGGTCGCCGGCGGCGAGCGCGCGGGCGACCAGCGGGAAGGTGACGGTGCAGATCAGGATGCCCGCCGTCATGGCGAGTTGGGAGACCTTGGCGGCGTAGTTGAGGTGCGAGATGGTGCCGGGCGGCAGCGCGGAGCCGAGGTAGCGCTCCACGAACACCTGGGACTGGCGGATCAGGGTGAAGGCCGCGACCGGCAGCAGGGCGAGCGGCATCAGGGCCAGGGCGTGGCGCGAGCGGCGGGAGCGGGCCGCGCGGCCCGTCCGCAGCCGGCGCACGAACGGGCCGACGAGCAGGGCGGCCATCAGGAGGCCGCCGACCGCGACGCCGAGGGCGGCCGAGCGGACGCCGAGGAAGGCCTGGCAGCTCAGCATCACGGCCAGGATGCCGACGTTGTAGGCGACGTAGATGCCGGCCGGGGCGGTGAAGCAGTGGTGGGCGCGCAGCGCGGCGGCGAGGTAGCCGGCCGTGCCGAACGGCAGCACGGTGATCGCGGTGATCCGGGTGCAGGAGACGGCGAGCCCGGGGTCGCCGAGGCCGGGGGCGAGCAGTTCGACGAGCTGGGGCGCGCCGAGCACGACACCGAGGGCGAGGGTGCTCAGGGCGAGCAGCAGCCACGGCAGGGTGGCCCGGACGAGCTGGCGGACCGGGTCCGGGCCGTCCGGGCGCTCCTCGCGCAGTACCAGGGCGAGGGCGAAGGCGGGCACCATGAGGAAGGACATGGCGTCCTCGATCAGCAGCGGCGCGGCCGTCTCGGGCACCGTCCAGGCGACCAGGAAGGCGTCGGTGCCCTGGTTGGCGCCGAAGTAGCGGGCCAGCAGGAGGTCGCGCAGGAGCCCGAGGGCGGAGCCGGCGGCGCTGAGGACGGCGGTGATGCCGAACGCCTTGGCGAGGAAACCGCGCCGGGGGGCCGGGGCGGGGCCGCCGGGCCCGGTCTCGGCGGGCGGGGCGGTGCGGGGCGCGGGCAGGATCGGGGTGAGCGCGGGCCGGTTCGTCGTCATGTCACGCCTCCGAGGTCGCGGCGCGGGCGGCGAGGCCGAGGACGACGGAGGTCAGCACGGTGGTGGTGCCGCCGATGTCGGCGTAGAGGAAGTCGACGAGCACCCAGGTCAGCAGGGCCGGCGCGGCGGGGCCGGGGCCCCGGGAGCGGCGCAGGCAGCCGAGCAGCAGGCCGAGGAAGAGCGCGGCGTAGGCGACGATGCCGATCAGGCCCTGTTCGCTGAGCACCAGGAAGTACATGTTGTGCGGGGAGAGCAGCGGCTCGCGCTGGAACCCGATGGTGGAGTCGGCGGTGTCGCTGCCGGAGGACAGCCGCAGCGGGGCGCGGCTGTCGCGCAGCTGCTGGAAGGCCTTGGGGCCGGCGCCGTGGACGGGGTGGTCCTGCCAGATCCGGGTGGCGGTGGCCCACAGGTCGTAGCGGTCGGAGACGGACTGGTCGGGGGCGGCCTCGACGGAGCCGATCGAACGGAGCCGCTCGGTGACGCCGGAGGCACCGGGGCCGAGTCCGCCGACCAGGACGACGGCGGCGGCCGCGCCGAGCACGACGCCGCGGACGAACAGCCTGGCGTCGGCGCGCAGCAGCAGCACGGTGGCGGCGGCGCCGGTGGCGATCCAGCTGCCGCGGCTGAAGGAGACGGCGAGCGGGAAGGCGAGGAAGGCGGCGGCGGCGGACATCGCGCGGCGCAGCCGGGCGTTGCCGCCGGATCCGCGCTCGCCGAGGGCGAGGGCGAGGGCGGCGAGCAGGCCGTAACTGACGACGGTGGACATCGCCATGATGTCGAGCGCACCGAACGTGCCGACGGCCCGGATCGGCCGGCCGGTGTACGAGGCGCCGGTGCGGGTCAGGTACTGGTTCGCACCGACGGCGCCCTCGATCAGCGCGGCGGCCACGAAGGAGCCGAGGATGAGGCGCTGGTCGGTGCGGTCGCGCAGCGAGCAGAGCACCGCGGCCGGCACCAGGACGAAGACCTGGACGAGCCGGACGAAGCCAGTGACGCTGCCGGCCGGGTCGATCGAGCCGACGGTGGCGACGGCGGCGGCGACCACGATCCCGGCGAACTGCACGCAGGTGGCGCGGCCGACGGCGGGCAGCCGCCCGCGGAGCAGGTTGCGGGCCGTGAGGGCGACGAGCGCGAGCGAGGCGAGGTCGGCGGCGGTGATGTGGACGGCCGCGGTGACGTCCTTCTCGCCGGTGGGCACGCACACCAGCAGCACGGTCGCCGCGGCGAGCAGGTTCGGCCGGTCGGCGAGCGCGGGCAGCGCCTTCCGAAAGGCTGACCTGAGGCCTGTCGTCACACCCCCGTCGCCCGCCGGGCGGGCGGGAGTGTGACGACAGGCGTCAGGGGCCGCGGCGGGGAGGGTGAGGGCCACGAAAGGTCAGCTCCCGTCCGGGTGGAGCATCAGGGCCGCGGTGCGGCACAGGATCTTGACGTCCTGCCAGAGGCTCCAGCTCTCGATGTAGCGGTTGTCGAAGCGGGCCCGGTCCTCGATCGAGGTGTCCCCGCGCAGGCCGTTGACCTGGGCGAGGCCGGTGAGGCCGACCGGGACGCGATGGCGGTCCGCGTACTCGGGGTGGGCCTGGCTGAACCGCATGACGAAATAAGGGCGTTCGGGGCGCGGCCCGACGAGGCTCATGTCGCCGCGCAGGACGTTCCACAGCTGCGGCAGCTCGTCCAGCGAGCTCTTGCGCAGCAGCCGGCCGACGGCGCCCATCCGGTGGTCCTGGGAGATGTTCCAGCGGGTGGCCGACTCGTGTTCGTTGCTGGGGCGCAGGGTGCGGAACTTGAGGACGGTGAAGACCCGGCCGTCCAGGCCGGTGCGCTGCTGGCGGAAGAGCACGCCGCGGCCGGTGTCGAAGCGGACGGCGAGCGCGCACAGCGCGAGGACCGGGGCGAGCAGCAGCAGGCCGAAGCCGGCGGCGGTGACGTCCAGGGTGCGCTTGGCGGCCCAGCCGGGGCGGCGCATCGCGGGGCGGCCGACCCGGAGGCAGGGGAAGCCCCAGAGGTGGTCGCGGGCGGCCAGCGGCGCGGTGGGCAGCGAGCCGAACTCGCGCAGGGCGGGCACCAGCCAGACCTGGCAGCCGAGCCGGGCGGCGGCGCGCAGGGTGGCGGCGGTCTCGGCCTCGTCGGCGGCGCCGGCGGTGGCCACGACGTGCTGGACGCGGTGGCGGCGGATCTCGCGCTCCAGGACCTCGCGGCCGCCGAGGACGGGCAGGTCGGTGTCGCCGGCCAGCAGCGGCGGGTCGGCGTCGAGGAAGCCGACCGGGCGCATCCCGTACTCGCCGCGTTCGGTGAGGGCGGCGGCGACCCGGCGGCCGAGCAGGCCGGCGCCGAGCACCAGGACGGGGCTGGGGCGGCTGCGGCGGATCCGTCGGACGAGGTGGTAGAGGACGGTGCGGCCGGCGAGGGTGATCAGCAGCTGGGCGCCGAGCAGGGCGGTGAGCCGGGCCGGGGTGGCCGGGCCGCAGTCGGGCCAGCGGCCGTCCAGACAGCCGGTGAGGGTGACGGCGAAGGCGGTGGCGACCACCGCGCGGACGGCCAGCGCGGGGAGTTCGTCCAGGACGGACAGGGTGAGCCGGGTGCGGTAGAGGCCGCCGGCCAGGTTGAGGGTGAGCAGGAGGGGCAGGACGGCGGCGACGCCGAGCAGCGGAGCGACCCGCACGGCCGGGGCGAGGAGCCGGTTGGCGATGCCGGCGGCGGCGCACAGCGCGATCACGTCGACCTGGAGCAGCGCGAGCGGCAGGGCGAACCGGGAGCGGACCGCCCTGCGGTACGGGCGCTGCGGCGCCACCGCCCGGGCCTGCACCGCTCGGGCCGGCCGGTCGAGCAGCCCGGTGCCGGGCCGCCGCGGGCCGGGCAGGGGCCGGCCGGAGCGCGGCACGCTGTCGTGATCAATGGTCATCAGCGCACGAACTCCCCTGCTGTGTGCCCGGGGTGACGGCGCCCCGCGCCGGATGGCGCGGGGCGGCCGTCCCGGCCCGGTGGGCGCGGTCCTGACAGCTCCTGCTGCCGCCGGCGGCTCTCTGCTCTCTCGCGAATTCCCGGCGCGAAATCGAAACAATGCAGGCAAAATCAGACAATGCCGAACTTGGACTCACCGGCCGGAAGGTGACGTGCCATTTCATTCCAGCCACCCATTGATAGGTATTTCGGATTTGCCGCCTCATCCTTGTCCGGCTGAGGGCGCGAATACGACAGCGCCTGAGCGGCGGGCATTCACGGCATGTGAAACGATCAGATCCGCTCCGGGACACGGGCGCGGCGGCGCCCGGCCGCCGGACCGGCGCCCAACAGGTGGCGGTACAGGTCGTCCACCTGTTCGACCACCGTGCGGACGTCATGACGGGCGACCACGTGATCACGCAGTCGGGCACCACGGCGCTCGCACTCGATCGGATCCGACAGCGCCTGCGCCATTCGGGTGGCCAGCGCCTGCGCGTCCTGCGGCGGGACGACGGCCTGCTCGCGCTCCGCGGGCGGCAGGCACTCGCGCGCCCCGGGCACGTCGGTCAGCAGCACCGGACGGCCCGCCGCCATCGCCTCCAGCGGAGCCAGTGCCATCCCCTCCCAGCGCGAGGGCAGCACCACCAGGTCGGCCGCCGCCAGCCACGGCCGCGGATCCGGCACGTCCCCCGCCATCCGCACCCGGGACGGCTCGGCCGACGCCCGCACCGCCTCCGCGAGGTGCTGCTCCTGCGGCCCGCCGCCGACCAGCGCCAGCCGGGCCCGCGGCACCCGGCCCAGCACCTGCGGCCAGGCCGCCAGCAGCACGTCCTGGCCCTTCTGCCGGCACAGCCGCCCCACGCAGACGACCAACGGGGCGTCCAGGTCCAGGCCGAGCGCGATCCGGGCGGCCCGGCGGTCGGCGGGCGCGTAGCGGCGGACGTCCACGCCGTTGGGCACCACCGCCCAGTCGGCGTGCACCCCGGCGGCGACGCCGTCGGCCCGCTCCTGGACGCTGACGCAGAGCAGCCGGTGCGCCCAGCGGGCCGCGAACCGCTCCCAGCGCAGGGTGGCGGCCGCCAGCGCGCCGTCCACGGCGGCGAAGGACCAGGCGTGCGGTTGGAAGACGGTCGGCACCGCGCCCCGGACGGCCAGCCGGCCCGCCAGTCCGGCCTTGGCGCTGTGCAGGTGGACCACGTCGGGCGCGGCGGCCCGGACGATCCGGCGCAGCCGCCAGGCCTCCGCGGCGGTCCCCGGCCCGGGCGAGCGCTCGGCGGGCCAGTTCTGGACCAGCGCGCCCACCGCGGCGGCCTCCTCGGCCAGCCGGCCGCCGCGCGGACAGGCCACCAGCACCCGGTGGCCGGCCTCCCGCTGGCCCCGGACCAGATCGACGACGACGCGGGCCACCCCGCCGTCCACCGGCTGCGAAATGTGAAGGATCGTCATATGCACGGCGGCGAGCCTAGGGTGGCTCCCCCGCGCCGGGCGGCCCTCGTCACCCGCAGGTGGCGGATCGTCCACCCGTACGGTGCGCGGCTCGCACGGGTGGTCGGAGCCGTCGAAATCCCGGGCGATTCCCCGGGGCTCCGGGGGTGGTTCAGCGGACCTCGGCGGCCAGGTTGGCGAGCACCTGGTCGTGGATCCGGTTCAGGCCCTTCGGGGCGAAGGTGCGCTCGAAGAAGCCGCCGATGCCGCCCGCGCCCTGCCAGGTGGCCGAGACCGTCACCTTCGACCGGCCCTCGCCGGCCGCCGCGACGGTCCAGGTGATCACCATGCTGGAGTTGGCGTCCTTCTCCACCAGCTGGTCCGGCTTCGGGGCCGAGACGGTGAACAGGCAGTCCCGCACGCGCTTCTCGGTGGCCTGGAGCTTCCAGTGCACCTGGGTACCGGCCCCGGTGCCGCCGACCCGGACCTCGTACTCGCTGTACTGCGCGGGCAGCAGCTTCGGGCGGGTCACCTGGTAGTCGGCCAGCGCCTCGTACACCCGCTCCGGGGCGGCGTCGTAGACCCGCTCGGTGGTGGCCAGCACCTGTCCCATGACCTTGTACTCCTCGTGTGGTGGTTCCGTTCTCAGCGGCAAGCCAACCACAGGGCCGCGGACCGGGCCTTCCGGGGCCCGCGCCCGGGCGCGGAGGCCGTAGGGTGGCGGATGTGCTCGAACTGGTGACAGCAGTGCGCTACGTGGACCCGCTGCGGGCCGGCGGCTCCGTGCCCGGCGTCGTGGAGACCGACGACCTCGGCACCTACGTCGTCAAGTTCACCGGCGCCGCGCAGGGGCGCAAGGCGCTGGTCGCCGAGGTCATCGTCGGCGAGCTCGCCCGGCGGCTCGGCCTGCGCGTGCCGGAACTGCGGCTGGTGGACTTCGACCCGGCGGTCGCCGCGGACGAGCCGGACGCCGAGATCCAGGACATGCTCAAGGCCAGCGGCGGGCTCAACCTCGGGATGGACCTGCTGCCCGGTGCGCGGGACTACCGGCCCGGCCTCGTCGCCGTCGACGCCACCGAGGCCGGCCGGGTGGTCTGGCTGGACGCCCTCACCGGCAACGTCGACCGCACCGTGCACAACCCCAACCTGGTGGTCTGGCACGGGCGGCTCTGGCTGATCGACAACGGCGCCGCGCTGATCTTCCACCACCGCTGGGCCACCGCCGAGGCGGCCGTCGGCAGGCGCTACGACCTCAGCGCGCACGCGCTCGGCGGCTGCGCCCCGGACGTCCGGCTGGCCGACGAGGAGCTCGGACCGCTGGTCACCGTCGGGCTGCTGGAGGAGGTGCTGGCGCTCGTCCCGGACGAGTGGCTGGCCGACGAGCCCGGGTTCGACTCGGTGGAGGCGGTACGGCACGCGTACGTCACGCACCTGGCCGCCCGCGCGGTGCTCTCCGGCGAGTGGCTGCCGGAGGGCTTCGCCACGCCCGAGCAGCTGCGCGAGGCCGAGCGGCGGCGCGCCGCCCGCACGAGGGCCGGACGGCCGGCCTGGCTCCAGGAGGTGCCGGACCTGCACGGCAAGCCGTCCGTCGAGACGGTGTGGGAGCACCACGTCGAGAGTTAGTGGAGTGCCGGGTGGATCCAGCCGACGTACTCGATCGCGGTGCCGGCCAGCACGCCGCCCATGAGCAGGGTGAAGACCGCGGAGCCGTTCGTCCGGCGGACCTGCCGGGGGATCAGGGCCGCGCCGAGGCCCGCCACGAGCAGGCCCGCGAGCGGGCCGGCGGCGAGCATCGCGACCAGCCCCACCACCGCGCCGACGGAGGAGCCGGCCGCGAGCCCCATCACACCGGCCACCAGGCCGATGAGCGCGAACTGCGCCAGCATCGTTCCCGCGACGAGGAGTTCGGCCACGCCCAGGACGAGCCAGGGCCAGCTGCACCCGCCGCCGGCCGACCGGGCCGGGGCCACCTGCCAGCCGCTGTCGGTGTGCGCCATGGTGCTCAACTCCCTTGATGGTTCCGTTCGGTACGGATCCATCCTGGCGAGCGGGCCGCGGGCGGGCCTGAGTACGGGTACTCAAAAACGACCGGGGAGCGGGACCCGGTGGGCCCGCTCCCCGGCTCGGTGTCACGTGCTCACGTGCTCACGTGCTCAGTGGTTCCACGCGGCCGGCGCGTCAGCGCCACCACTGGACCGCCTTCTCGGCGTTGATGATGCCCGCGCCGTAGAAGCCGTTGTCGTTCTCGTCGCCCTCGCAGGTGGCCTTCCACTGGCCGGCGCCGCCCGGGTTGAAGTCCCCGGTCGGGCAGGCGTGCGACTCGGCCTGGTTGGTCAGCAGCTCGGTCAGCTCGTCGGGGCTGGCCCACGGGAAGGTGCTGGCGAGCAGGGCGACCACGCCGGTGGTGTGCGGGGTGGCCATCGAGGTGCCCTGCATGTAGCCGTACTTGCCGCCCGGGATGGTGGACAGGATCCGGCCGTCCTTGTCCGGGGTGTCCGGGATCTGGTAGCGGCGGTCGCCACCGGGGGCGGCGACGGTCACGACGCCCTTGCCGTAGCTGGAGTAGTACGCCTTCTCGCCCTTGACGCCCACGGAGGAGACGGCGATGACGCCCGGCAGCTCGGTCGGCAGCGACAGGCAGTCGTTGGTGACCGGGCGGGTGCCGGGGGTGGTGTCGTCCGGGCTGCTGACGTCGGTGGTCTTGTGGGCCAGGTCGATGTTCTCGTTGCCGGCCGCGGCCACGTTGAGGACACCCTTGCGCTGCGAGAACGCGACCGCCTTGCGGACGGCGGCGGTGATGGCCGCCTGGTCCTTGTCGTTCGGGCAGTTGAACATCCACGGGTCGACGTAGTAGCTGTTGTTGGTCACCTTGAAGCCGTGCTCACCGGCCCAGACGAAGCCGCAGATCGCGTACTCCGGGTAGATGAACCCGCCGTCGTCGACGACCTTGACCGAGGCCAGCTTGACGTTCGGCGCGATGCCGACGATGCCGGTGCCGTTCTTGGCGGCGGCGATGGTGCCGGCCACGTGGGTGCCGTGGTCGCTGGTGGTCGGCTGCCAGGCCTTCCAGTCGGTGTTCGGCTTGCCGCCGTCGATGCAGGAGACCGACTGCGAGGCGTCCACGTTGGGCGCGAGGTTCGGGTGCGTCGCGTCGACGCCGGAGTCCAGCACGCCGACGGTGACGTTGCGGCTGCCGAGCGAGATCTTGTGCGCCTTGTCGACGCCGATCTGGCGCATGTCCCACTGGTTGGCCTCGCGCGGCTCCTGGCCGGGGGCGGGCGGGGTGGTCGGGTCGGCGGCGACGTCGGCCCTGGCCTGGTCGGCGGCGGTGATGCCCTTGGTGCGGCTCGCGCCGACCGAGTCGACGCCCTTGGCCTGGCGCAGCTTCTCGGCGAACGCGGTGTCGTTCGAGCGGGCGATCACGACGCCGATCTGCTCGTAGGAGTACACCACCGTGCCGCCCAGGGTGGTGATCGCCTTCTCGACGTTCTGCACCTGGCCGTGGTTGGCCTTGGTGTTGACCACGTAGCTGAGCAGCGGACCGGTCGTCGAGCCGGCCGCGGGCGCCGCGACGGCGGTGCCTGCCGGGAGCGCGAGGGCGCCCGCGGTGGCGAGCACGAGGCCCACCGCCGCGTACCGGGTCCGGCTGGTCCGAGAATTACGCATAGGGGTGGCCCTCCCGAGTCGTCATGCAGCAGCTGCGGTAGGCAGGTGCGATGGAATGATCGGGACGCTAATGAGTTTTCACTTAAAAACGCAAGAGGTAGTCATCTGATCGTCACATCTCGACCAACACCGGAGCCCGGGAGTCCGCAGGTCAACGGGCAAACAGTGAGTCATAGTGTTAAAAAGTGATGGTGCATCGACGGGTTGAACCGCCTACCACCTAAAGGGCGTACAACCGCCGCGCGTTGTCCGCGGCGACCATGCGGGCCAGCCGCTCCGCGTCCGCCGCCGAGCAGGCGCCGTCCGCCCGCCACCGCCCGAGCAACTCGCCCAGCCCGTACCGGAACTGGGCGGCGCCGACCAGGTACAGCTCGGGCAGGCCGTACGCGTCGGTGGAGAACAGGAGCTTGCCGAACGGCGCCAGCTCCAGCATCTCGCCGAGCACCGCCGCCACCCGGGGGCCGGTGTAGGAGGCCGTCAGCCCGAGGTCGGCGTACACGGTGGGGAAGGCATGCGCGAGGAAGGCGGCCTGCCGGTGGTACGGGTAGCCGTGCAGCAGCACGAGCGGGACGCCGCTCGGCTCGGCGGCACGGACGAAGCCGGTCAGCAGCGACGGGTCGGCCAGGTGCAGGGTGAGGTCGGGATCGCCGAAGCCGGTGTGGAGCTGGAGCGGCAGGCCGAGCTCGGCGCACACGTCCACGGCCGTCCAGAGCAGGTGGTGCAGGAGCACCGGGTCCGTCAGCCGGCCGCGCCCGGAGCGCTGCCAGGCCCCCGCCGCAGCCACCACGGCGGCCGGCACGGGCCGTTCGGGCGGGACGGCGAGGCCGTGCCGGTAGGCGATGACCGACTTGACGGCGACGGCCCCGGCGGCGGCCCCGGCCAGGGCGTCGCGGACGGCCCGCGGCCAGGCCCCGGCCGTCGCGGGCACCGCCTCGGCGACCGTCTCCAGCCGGACCACCTCGCGCACCCGGGCGCGGGCGGCCTCGGCGAATTCGGTGAGCGGGAGCAGCGGGCGACCGGCGGCGGCGGTGAGCCCGGTGTCGATCAGGCAGGTGTCCAACGCGGCTGCGGCCAGCAGCCGGCCGGTGGCCTCGGCGGCGCCCAACTCCCGCCTGCGGGACAGGTATTCGACGGCCGGGGCGTGGACGGGCAGGCCGAGCGCGGGCGGGCACCAGCGCCGGACGGCGAGGCCGAGGGCGCTGTCGAACGGCGAGGTGCCGGGCGCGGGCGGGCGGTCCGACTCGGTGAGCAGCCCGGCCAGGGCGTCGTCCGCGAGGTCGGCCGCCACCACACTGTGGCAGTGGTGGTCGACCAGCGCGTGGACGTCCAGGAGGGGCACCGGTCAGTACCGCCAGCGGGTGGCGGCCACCACCTGTTCGGGGGCGGCTTCGGCGTACTGCTCGGCCTCGGCCCGGCGGACCGCCAGCACCGCCTGGTACAGCGGCTCGCCGAGCGCCTCGCGGAGCACCGCCGAACGCTCGTAGGCGGCGATCGACTCGGCCGGGCTCGCCGGCAGCCGGGGCACCGTGCCGGGCGCGGCGGCGGCCGGATCCTCGGTGAACTCCGCCGGCAGGGCGAGGCATCGGTCCAGCCCGGCGAGGCCGGCGGCGAGCACCGCGCCGACCGCGAGGTAGGGGTTGGCGCTGGCGTCGAAGCACTTGACCTCGGCGTTGGCCGCGGTGGAGCGCTCCCCGGCCGAGCCGGTGACCAGGCGCAGTGCGGCCTCGCGGTTCTCCAGGCCCCAGCACTGGTAGGCGCCGGCCCATTGCGAGGGCACGAGCCGCAGGTACCCGGCGGGGCTGGAGCAGCCGAGCACGAGCAGCTCGGGCAGCGCGGCGAGCACGCCGGCGAGGAAGCCCTCGGCCTCGGTGGTCAGGCCGTGCGGGCCGGAGCCGCCGCGGCCGAGGTTGCGCCCGTCCCGCCAGAGGCTCAGGTGGAGGTGGCCGCCGTTGCCGACCGCGCCGGGCTCGACCACGGGCGCGAAGGAGACCCGCAGGCCATGCCGGGCGGAGACGGCGCGGATGGTCTGCCGGACCAGGACGGAGGTGTCGGCGGCGCCGACCGGGCCCTCTGGGGCGACCGAGACCTCGAACTGGCCCGGCGCGTACTCGGGGTGGATCTGCAGGACGCCCAGCCCCTGCTCGCCGAGGGCGCGCAGGACGTCCCGCAGGTAGTCGGAGAGGTCGGTGAGGCGGTGCATCCCGTACGCGGGGCCGTGGGTGGGGTACTGCGGCTCGTCCTCGGGCGCGCCGGCGAGGGCGACCACCCACTCGACCTCGATGCCGGCCTTGAGGCTCAGCCCGCGCGCGGCGGCCGCGGCCTCCATCCGGCGGGCGAACAGCCGCTGGCAGCCGGGGTGCGGGGTGCCGGCCTGGGTGTACCGGTCCGCGGGAGCCCAGGCCCAGCCGGGCTGGGCGCAGAGCGGGACGAGCCGGTCGAGGTCGGGGTAGAGGCGCAGATCCCCGGTGGGGCCGCCGATGATCGGGCTGGTGGTGATCGTGTCGTCGGCGAGGAACACGTCGAAGCAGGGCGCGGCGCCGACGCCCCACTGGGCGGCGTGCACCAGGGCGCCGAGCGGGACGGCCTTGACCCGGGTGATGCCGGCGTTGTCCACCCAGGTGACGGCGACCGCCTCGACGGCGGCCGTGCGCAGCCGGTCGGCGACGGCCTCGGCCCGCGCGGCCCGTTCGGCGCGCGGGGGCAGTTCGACGGCGGCGGGGGCGTCGACGCCGACGGCGACGGTGTCAGCAGTCATGCCTTCATGCTGCCCCTCCCGGTGCGCCCGCGTAACTCCTCGATCGAGTGGTCGGAACGCAAGCACGTCCTCCCGTTCACTCGTTCGGGTTGGGGCGCTCCGCCGCCACCCGCCCCCTTCCTACTGGGCAGTAGCTTCGCTACAGTGGCCGCACGCACCGCCGTCGGGCTTCGGGAGCCGCACCGACGGGTGCCGTGCGTCCTTCACCGGCCGGTGCCGCGAACCGCGGCGGGCCGGATTCTCTCCTCGCACCAGCGCCGCTCCGTTCATCCCCGAGCGCCTGAGCACCACGGCACACCCGCAGTTCGGCCGGAGCGGACCGGCCGCTGCACGGGTGGGCCGCATCCGTCAACCCTCCAGCCCCCGCGCGCGGACCCTCCTCCGGCGGCGGCCGCCCCCTGCGCACGCACGGGCGCGGCGGCCCGCCCGCCGGAGCGCGCGCGGGCCCTTCATGACTAGGAGTCAGGACCATGCAGCGTCCCTTTCCCACGGTCGCCGTGGTCGGCCTCGGCACGATGGGTGCCGGTGTCGCGGTGGCGGTCGCCAAGAGCGGCCGCCGGGTGATCGGCATCGAGGCCACCGAGGACTCGGCCGCCCGGGCGCTGGCCCGGATCGAGGAGGCCACCGCGCACGCCGTCGAGCGGGCGCGGATCACCGCCGAGGAGCGCGCGGCGCTGCTCGCGCAGATCACGGTCGGCCACGAGCTCTCCGCCGCCGCCGGCGCCGACCTCGTGATCGAGGAGGTGCCCGAGCAGCTGGAGCTGAAGCGGGAGGTCTTCGCCGAACTGGACCGGATCTGCCCGCCCGGGACGGTGCTCGCCACCGGCACCACCGCGCTCTCGGTGACCCGGATCGCCGCCGCCACCGCCCGTCCGGACCGGGTGCTCGGCCTGCACTTCTTCAACCCGGTGCACTCCATGAAGCTGGTCGAGGTGGTCCGCACGGTGCTGACCGCCCCGCAGGTCGCCGAGGACGCCGCGGCGTTCGCCCGGGACCTCGGCAAGGAGCCGGTCGCGGCCGGCGACCGGGCCGGCTTCGTGGTGAACGGCCTGCTGTTCGCGTACCTGAACCAGGCCGCCGCGATGTACGAGTCCAAGTACGCCTCGCGCGAGGACATCGACGCCGCGATGCGGCTCGGCTGCGGCCTGCCGATGGGCCCGTTGGCACTGCTCGACCTGATCGGCGTGGACACCGCGCGGACCGTCCTGGAGGCGATGTACGAGCAGTCGCGGGACCGGCTGCACGCGCCCGCGCCGATCCTCGGCCAGCTGGTGTCGGCCGGGCTGCTGGGCCGCAAGTCCGGCCGCGGCTTCTACACGTACGAGGCGCCGGGCTCGTCCCGGGCCGTCGACGCGGCGACCGGGCCGGCGCAGCCGAAGATCGCGGGCCGCGAGGTGCGGACGGTCGGCGTGTGCGGCTCGGGCACGATGGCGACCGGCATCGCCGAGGTGTTCGCCAAGTCCGGGTACGCCGTGCTGCTGGCCGCGCGCAGCCAGGAGAAGGCGGACCGGGCCAAGGCGCAGCTGGCGAAGTCGCTGGAGCGCTCGGTCGCCAAGGGGCGACTGAGCGCCGAGCAGCGGGACGCGGCGCTGGCCCTGGTGACGCCGGTCGGGCAGTACGCGGAGCTGGCCGAGGCCGACCTGGTGGTCGAGGCGGTGGCCGAGGACCTGGTGGTCAAGCGGGAGCTGTTCGCGACCCTGGACAAGATCGTCAAGCCGGGCGCGGTGCTCGCCACCACCACCTCCTCGCTGCCGGTGATCAGCTGCGCGACCGCCACCTCGCGGCCGCAGGACGTCGTCGGCATGCACTTCTTCAACCCGGCGCCGGCGATGAAGCTGGTCGAGGTGGTCTCCACCGTGCTGACCGCGCCGGACGTCACCGCGACCGTCCTGGAGCTGTGCGCGAAGGTGCGCAAGCACCCGGTGGAGTGCGGGGACCGGGCCGGGTTCATCGTCAACGCGCTGCTCTTCCCCTACCTGAACGACGCGGTGCGGATGCTCCAGGAGCACTACGCGACGGTGGACGACATCGACACCGCCATGAAGCTCGGCTGCGGCTACCCGATGGGCCCGTTCGAGCTGCTGGACGTGGTCGGCCTGGACGTCTCGCTGACCATCGAGCAGGTGCTGCACCAGGAGTTCCGCGAGCCGGGCCTGGCCGCCGCGCCGCTGCTGGAGCACCTGGTGGCGGCGGGCTGTCTGGGCCGCAAGACCGGCCGCGGGTTCCGCGACCACGCGCGCCGGTGACCACGCCGCAGCCCGGCGGCGCCGCCCCGCGCGGGGCGGCGCCGGCCGGGATCGCGCCGGGGGCCACGGCCGGGCAGCCGCGGTCGGCCTGGACCCCCGGGGCGGTGTCCGCCCGCTGGCCCAGGCCGGCCGTGACCGGTCCGGTCGCGCCGGTCCGCCGGGGAAGGACCGCCGGGGCGCCGCCGGGGCCGTGTAGCGTTCCGGACATGGATCGGGTTCAGTCAGCCACCCCGCAGCAGTCCGCCGCACCGCGCGGCGCCGACCGACCGGCCACGTCGGCCGGGGGCACCGGGCCGGACGGCGGGCCGGGCAGCCGCCGGGCAGCCGCGCAGCGCCAGCAGATGCGCCAGGACCTGGCCACGGCCGCGATGGACCTGTTCGCCTCGCAGGGCTACGAGGAGACCACCGTCGACCAGATCGCGGCGGCGGCCGGGGTGGCCCGGCGCACCTTCTTCCGGTACTTCCGGTCGAAGGAGGAGGCGATCTTCCCGGACCACGACGACACACTCGTCCGGGTGGCCGACCTGCTGGCCAGCGCCGAGCCCGAGGAGCACCCGCTGGACGTGGTCTGCCGGGGCATCAAGGAGGTGCTGCGGATGTACGCCTCCACCCCGGGGGTGTCGGTCGCGCGGTACCAGCTGATCCGTCAGGTCCCGGCGCTGCGCGAGCGGGAGATCGCCGTGGTGGCCCGGTACGAGCGGCTGTTCACCCGGTACCTGCTGGGCCGTTTCGACACCGGCGAGGACATCCCGTCGGGCTGGCAGCGCGGCGGCGAGGACGACTCGATGCTGGCCGAGGTGTCGGCGGCGGCCGTCGTCGCGGCGCACAACCACGTGCTGCGGCGCTGGCTGCGGGCCGGCGGCCGGGGGGACGTGGAGGCGCAGCTGGACCACTCCTTCGAGGTGATCCGGCGGACCTTCTGGGCGTCCAACGCGCCGGGTGTCCGGCGCCGCGGCTCCCTGGTGGCACCCGGTGCCAGTGTGGCTCCTGGGGAGGTGCTCGCCGAGAGCGCACTGAGTGCCAGCCCTGGAGGTGAGGTGCTCATCACAGTCGCCCGGACGGATGCTCCGCTGGACGTCGTGGTGGACAGCATCCGGGCCGCGCTGAGCGGCTCCAGTCCCGCCTGACGGGGGCGTTTCCGCAGGTCACACAGGAATCGAAGGTCGCCAAGGGCCCGCGCCGAGGAATCGGCGGCGGGCCCTTTTCGTCCCCGTTCGAGCGCCCGAAACATCGGCCCGAAGTCGCCCAAATTCCTGACACCCGGTGTCTTTACGGCTGGCACAGGGTGCCACTACCTTGTTACTCACCAGTCGCGGCGCCGCGGCTCCCCACCTCGGCGCGCCGTCGTCCGGCGTTCCCACACCCCGGGAGCAGTGCCAGTACCACCCGGCCCACGGCCGGGCCGACCAGCCTGACCCGCCCACCACCCACCTCAGTGAAGCCGGTGTCCGCTCCCGGCCTTCCCCAGACGCCCTGTGCGCCCTCACACAGGTACGCCTCCGGAGGCAGAGCCATGCAGCAAATCCTCGACGCGATCCTCAGCAACGACGCCACGTCGGAGGACTACGCGGCGATCCCGCTCCCCGAGTCCTACCGGGCGGTCACGCTCCACAAGGACGAAGAGCAGATGTTCGCCGGCCTCGACAGCCGCGACAAGGACCCCCGCAAGTCCCTCCACCTCGACGACGTCGCCCTGCCCGAACTGGGCCCGGGCGAGGCCCTGGTCGCCGTCATGGCGAGCGCGGTGAACTACAACACCGTGTGGAGCTCGATCTTCGAGCCGGTCTCCACCTTCGGCTTCCTGGAGCGCTACGGCCGCCTGTCGCCGCTCACCAAGCGCCACGACCTGCCGTACCACGTGGTCGGCTCCGACCTGGCCGGTGTCGTCCTGCGCACCGGCGCGGGCGTCAACGCCTGGAAGCCCGGCGACGAGGTCGTCGCCCACTGCCTCTCGGTCGAGCTGGAGTCCCCGGACGGCCACAACGACACGATGATGGACCCGGAGCAGCGCATCTGGGGCTTCGAGACCAACTTCGGCGGCCTGGCCCAGCTGGCGCTGGTGAAGACCAACCAGCTGCTGCCCAAGCCGAAGCACCTCACCTGGGAGGAGGCCGCCTCCCCCGGTCTGGTCAACTCCACCGCCTACCGCCAGCTGGTGTCGCGCAACGGCGCCGGCCTGAAGCAGGGCGACAACGTGCTGATCTGGGGCGCCAGCGGCGGCCTCGGCTCGTACGCCACCCAGTACGCGCTGGCCGGCGGCGCCACCCCGATCTGCGTGGTCTCCAGCCCGCAGAAGGCCGAGATCTGCCGCGCCATGGGCGCCGAGGCGATCATCGACCGCTCGGCCGAGGGCTACAGGTTCTGGAAGGACGAGAACACCCAGGACCCGCGCGAGTGGAAGCGCCTGGGCTCGAAGATCCGCGAGTTCACCGGCGGCGAGGACGTCGACATCGTCTTCGAGCACCCGGGCCGGGAGACCTTCGGCGCCTCGGTGTACGTCACCCGCAAGGGCGGCACCATCGTCACCTGCGCCTCCACCTCCGGCTACATGCACCAGTACGACAACCGGTACCTGTGGATGTCGCTCAAGCGGATCGTCGGCTCGCACTTCGCCAACTACCGCGAGGCCTTCGAGGCCAACCGCCTGATCGCCAAGGGCAAGATCCACCCGACCGTCTCCAAGGTCTACTCCCTGGAGGAGACCGGCCAGGCCGCCCTCGACGTGCACCACAACAAGCACCAGGGCAAGGTCGGCGTGCTCTGCCTGGCGCCCGAGGAGGGCCTCGGCGTGCGCGACGAGGAGTTCCGCGCGAAGCACATCGACGCCATCAACCGCTTCCGGAACGTGTGAGACGGGTCCGATGACTGAGCCTCAGAAGCGCGACCGGCCCTGGCTGATGCGCACCTACGCCGGACACTCCACCGCGAGCGACTCCAACGCGCTCTACCGGCGGAACCTGGCGAAGGGCCAGACCGGCCTCTCCGTCGCCTTCGACCTGCCGACCCAGACCGGCTACGACTCCGACCACGTCCTCGCCCGCGGCGAGGTCGGCCGGGTCGGCGTGCCGGTGGGCCACGTCGGCGACATGCGCACCCTGTTCGACGGCATCCCGCTCGAGCGGACCAACACCTCCATGACGATCAACGCCACCGCGATGTGGCTGCTCGCGCTCTACCAGGTGGTCGCCGAGGAGCAGGGCGCCGACATCGCCGGGCTCACCGGCACCACCCAGAACGACATCGTCAAGGAGTACCTGTCGCGCGGGACGCACGTCTTCCCGCCCGGCCCGTCGGTGCGCCTGATCACCGACATGATCGCCTACACGGTCGGCAACATCCCCAAGTGGAACCCGATCAACATCTGCAGCTACCACCTGCAGGAGGCCGGGGCCACGCCCGTCCAGGAGATCGCCTACGCGATGTGCACCGCCATCTCGGTGCTCGACGCCGTCCGCGACTCCGGGCAGGTGCCGGCCGAGCGCATGGGCGACGTGGTCGCGCGGATCTCCTTCTTCGTGAACGCCGGTGTGCGTTTCATCGAGGAGATGTGCAAGATGCGCGCCTTCGCCCGGCTGTGGGAGAAGGTCACGCGCGAGCGCTACGGCGTCGAGGACCCGAAGCAGCGCCGGTTCCGCTACGGCGTGCAGGTCAACTCCCTCGGCCTGACCGAGGCGCAGCCGGAGAACAACGTCCAGCGGATCGTGCTGGAGATGCTGGCCGTCACGCTCTCCAAGGACGCCCGCGCCCGGGCCGTCCAACTCCCGGCCTGGAACGAGGCGTTGGGGCTGCCCAGGCCGTGGGACCAGCAGTGGTCGCTGCGGATCCAGCAGGTGCTCGCCTACGAGTCCGACCTGCTGGAGTACGGGGACATCTTCAACGGCTCCGAGGTCGTCGAGGCCAAGACCGCCGAACTGCTCGCCGGTGCCGAGGCGGAGATCGCCAAGGTGCTGGAGATGGGAGGCGTGATCCCGGCCGTCGAGTCCGGCTACCTGAAGTCCAACCTGGTCGCCTCGCACGCCGCCCGCCGGGCCCGGATCGAGTCTGGCGAGGACAAGATCATCGGCGTCAACTGCTTCGACACCACCGAGGAGAGCCCGCTCACGGCCGACCTCGACACCGCGATCATGGTCGTCGACCCGGCCTCCGAGCAGTCCGTCCTCGCCGCCCTGGAGGCCTGGCGCGGGCAGCGCGACGAGGCCGCGGTCCAGGAGGCACTGGCCGAGCTCAAGGCCGTCGCCGCCACCGACGCCAACCTGATGCCGGCCACGCTCGCCTGTGCCCGGGCCGGCGTCACCACCGGGGAGTGGTCCTTCGCCCTGCGCGAGGTCTTCGGCGAGTACCGCGCCCCCACCGGCGTCGGCGGCGCCCCGGTCGCGGTCGCGGCCGAGCCCGGCGGCGAACTGGCCGCCGTACGCGCCGCCGTGGCCGCCACCGCCGAGGAGCTCGGCGCCGGCAAGCTGCGCCTGCTCGTCGGCAAGCCCGGCCTGGACGGGCACTCCAACGGCGCCGAGCAGATCGCCGTCCGGGCCCGCGACGCCGGGTTCGAGGTGGTCTACCAGGGCATCCGGCTCACCCCCGAGCAGATCGTCTCCGCCGCCGTCGCGGAGGACGTGCACTGCGTGGGCCTGTCCATCCTCTCCGGCGCGCACTCCGAGCTGGTGCCCGACGTGCTGCAGCGGTTGCGCCGGGCCGGGGTGGAGGATGTCCCGGTGATCGTGGGTGGCATCATCCCGGCAGCGGACGGCGAGGCCCTCAAGGCCGCCGGCGTCGCCGCCGTGTTCACCCCGAAGGACTTCGGCATCACGACCATCATCGGCCGGATCGTGGACGAGATCCGGCTGGCCAACAAGCTCCAGCCGTGGACGCCCGCACCGACCGCGGCCACGAACTGACCAGCTGACCAGCTGACCACTGGGAAGGAACAGAACCACCCTCATGAGCACTGCCAGCGACACTTCGACCAACCGTCTGCGCCCGCGCCGCTCCTGCCTCGCCGTACCGGGCAGCAACCCGCGCTTCCTGGAGAAGGCCCAGGGCCTGCCCGCCGACCAGGTCTTCCTCGACCTCGAGGACGCCTGCGCCCCGCTGGTCAAGGAGAGCGCCCGCCACAACATCGTCGACGCGCTCAACAACGGCGACTGGGGCAACAAGACCCGCGTGGTCCGGGTCAACGACTGGACCACCCACTGGACCTACCGCGACGTGATCACCGTCGTCGAGGGCGCCGGCCCGAACCTGGACTGCATCATGCTCCCCAAGGTCCAGGACGCCGAGCAGGTCAAGGCGCTCGACCTGCTGCTCACCCAGATCGAGAAGACCATGGGCTTCGAGGTCGGCAAGATCGGCATCGAGGCGCAGATCGAGAACGCCAAGGGCCTGATCAACGTCGACGCCATCGCCGAGGCCTCGCCCCGGCTGGAGACCATCATCTTCGGCCCCGCCGACTTCATGGCCTCCATCAACATGAAGTCCCTGGTCGTCGGCGAGCAGCCGCCCGGCTACGGGGCCGACGCCTACCACTACATCCTGATGCGCATCCTGATGGCCGCCCGCGCCAACGACCTCCAGGCGATCGACGGCCCGTACCTGCAGATCCGCAACCAGGAGGGCTACCGCGAGGTCGCCCGCCGCTCCGCCGCCCTCGGCTTCGACGGCAAGTGGGTGCTGCACCCCGACCAGGTCGCCGCCGCGAACGAGATCTACTCGCCCTCGCAGGAGGACTACGACCACGCCGAGCTGATCCTCGACGCCTACGACTACTGCACCTCCGAGGCGGGCGGCGCCAAGGGCTCCGCGATGCTCGGCGACGAGATGATCGACGAGGCCAGCCGCAAGATGGCGCTGGTCGTCGCCGGCAAGGGCCGGGCCGCCGGCATGCAGCGCACCACCAAGTTCGAGATCCCGGAAAGCTGAGGGCCTGAGCCATGCAGTTCGGACGCACCTACGAGGAGTTCGAGGTCGGCGCGGTCTACAAGCACTGGCCCGGGAAGACCGTCACCGAGTACGACGACCACCTCTTCTGCCTGCTCACCATGAACCACCACCCGCTCCACATGGACACCAACTATGCGGAGAAGACGACGGACTTCGGGAAGAACGTCGTCGTGGGCAACTACATCTACTCGCTGCTGCTCGGCATGTCCGTCCCGGACGTCTCGGGCAAGGCGATCGCCAACCTGGAGATCGAGTCGCTGCGGCACGTCGCGCCGACCTTCCACGGCGACACGATCTACGGCGAGACCACCGTCCTCGACAAGTGGCCGTCCAAGTCGAAGGACGACCGCGGCATCGTCTACGTCGAGACCAAGGGGTACAAGCAGGACGGCACGGTCGTCTGCATCTTCCGCCGCAAGGTGATGGTGCCGACCGAGACGTACATCAAGGAGCGCGGCGGCGAGCAGCCCGGCCGTCCCACTCCTTCCGCCTGATCACCCCCGATACCCCGGAGGGGCAGGCCGCCGTCATCGGCCGACCCCCACCCGGAACGGGGGCCCTGCTGCCGCAGCCACGCCGGCAGGGCCCCCGGCAATCCCCCCCCCCGGACTTTCACGACAAATCGGAGCCGCACGATGGGACGCCTCGCACAGACCGACGGCCTCACCGAGATCCAGCGGGACATCCTCGCCACCGTGCGGGATTTCGTCGACAAGGAGATCATTCCGGTCGCGACCGAGCTGGAGCACAAGGACGAGTACCCGACCGCCATCGTCGAGGGGATGAAGCAGCTCGGCCTCTTCGGCCTCACCATCCCCGAGGAGTACGGCGGCCTCGGCGAGTCGCTGCTCACCTACGCCCTCGTGGTGGAGGAGATCGCCCGCGGCTGGATGTCCGTCTCCGGCATCGTCAACACGCACTTCATCGTGGCGCACATGATCAACGCCCACGGCACGCAGGAGCAGAAGGACTACTTCCTGCCGAAGATGGCGGCCGGCGAGATCCGCGGCGCGTTCTCGATGTCCGAGCCCGGCCTCGGCTCCGACGTTTCGGCCATCTCCACCAAGGGCGTCAAGGACGGAGACTTCTACGTCCTCAACGGCCAGAAGATGTGGCTCACCAACGGCGGCACCTCCACCCTCGTCGCGGTCCTCTGCAAGACCGACGAGGGCGGGAACACCCCGTACAAGAACATGACCACCTTCCTGATCGAGAAGACGGCCGGATTCGGCCCGAACCCGACCGTCCCCGGCCTCACCGTGCCCGGGAAGATCGAGAAGATGGGCTACAAGGGCGTCGACACGACCGAGCTGGTCCTGCAGGACGTCCGGATCCCGGCGGACCGGATCCTCGGCGGCGTCCCCGGCCGCGGCTTCTACCAGATGATGGACGGCGTCGAGGTCGGCCGCGTCAACGTCGCCGCCCGCGGCTGCGGCGTCGCCCGCCGCGCCTTCGAACTCGGCATCTCCTACGCCCAGCAGCGCTCCACCTTCGGCAAGAAGATCGCCGAGCACCAGGCCATCCAGTTCAAGCTCGCCGAGATGGCCACCAAGGTCGAGGCCGCGCACCAGATGATGGTCATGGCCGCCCGCAAGAAGGACGGCGGCGAGCGCAACGACCTCGAGGCCGGCATGGCCAAGTACCTCGCCTCCGAGTACTGCAAGGAGGTCGTCGAGGACGCCTTCCGCATCCACGGCGGCTACGGCTTCTCCAAGGAGTACGAGATCGAGCGCCTCTACCGCGAGGCCCCGATGCTGCTCATCGGTGAAGGAACTGCGGAGATCCAGAAGATGATCGTCGGCCGCCGGCTCCTGGAGGAGTACCGGATCGCCGAGTGAACGGCGGGTCGTCCCGGCTCGCCGGGTGACCCTCGGAACGGCCGGTCGACGGGCGTGCGGGCCCGTCCCGGCACCGCGCCGTGCCACCGCGGCCCCGGCCTGGTCCGCCTGGGGTCCGGCACGGCCCCCGGAAGCGGCCGCAGGGCGTAGAGCTGCGAAATCGCGCCCCGCGGCCGCTTCCGCGCGCTCTGGTGAGGGCCTGCGGGACGTGCGCCCACGGGCGACGCGGACGCGGCGCCGCGCACCGACACCCGCTGAGACAAGAGTCACCAGGCCCGTTCGGGCCCTTGGGAACCGGACGGGGGCGAGCTACGGTCGTACCAGTGGACGCGACCGCGCGCCCCACGGCAACGAGCAGGCGGGTTGCCCACCCACCGTGTGCTCCCGATAGCATCCACCGGGACAGCAGCCGTCCCTTTCTTACCCGATCCCGCGGTGGCCCCCGTCCAGCGGCCATGATCCCCCGCGACAAAGGTCTTCGATGCCCATCAGCCCGTCCCCTCACACCTCCGTCACGGACCGCGATGCCCTCGCACCCACGACGGCCGGTCGGCGACCCCGCGTGACCATCGCGCGCGGAGCCACCCCCTGGTTCGTCCCCACCCTCGCCACGGCCGCCGTGACCACCGCCCTCACCCGGCGCAGCGGCAAGTGGGCCCTGGCGGCGGTACCGGCCTGCGCACTCGGCGCGGGCATGCTGTGGTTCTTCCGCGACCCCGAGCGTGAGATCGGCACGGGCAGAGTGATCTCCCCCGCCGACGGCGTGGTGCAGAGCATCGACGCCTGGCCGGACGGCCGCACCCGGGTCGCCATCTTCATGAGCCCGCTCAACGTCCACGTCAACCGGGCGCCGCTGCCCGGCACGGTGACGTCGGTCGAGCACGTCGCGGGCGGGTTCGTGCCCGCGTTCAACAAGGACAGCGACCAGAACGAGCGGGTCGTCTGGCACTTCGACACCGAGCTCGGCGACATCGAGATGGTGCAGATCGCGGGGGCCGTGGCCCGCCGCATCGTGCCCTACGTGGACGCCGGCACCAAGGTCGCCCAGGGCGACCGGATCGGTCTGATCCGGTTCGGGTCCCGGGTCGACACCTACCTGCCGGCCGGCGTCGAGGTCGGCGTCGAGGTCGGCCAGAAGACCACAGCCGGGGTGACACGCCTTGACCGTGACTGATCCTGAGACGATCGTCGGCCTGGACGACGAGGAGACGGCACTGCGCCGCCGCCGCTGGGCACGCGACCGCGAGCTCCGCGCGCCGCGCTCGCCGCAGCACCTGTCCACCGCCGACTTCCTGACCCTGGGGAACGCCGTCTGCGGCTTCCTGGCGATCTACTCGATCACCACCGGGGTCCTGATCCCGCACATCACCAACCCGGACGTCGCTCCGGACCGGCACAGCGCGGCTACGGCCGTCACGCTGCTGCTGATCGGCTCGATGTGCGACCTGTTCGACGGCCTGGTGGCGCGCAAGCTGCGCTCCTCCGCCCTCGGCGCCGAGCTCGACAACCTGGCCGACCTGATCAGCTTCGGCATCGCGCCGGCCTACTTCGTCGCGGTCTGGGGCATGGTCTCGCAGGGCTCCAACCGAACGCTCTCGGCGCTGACCGCGCTGACCGTGCTGCTCGCGGTGGTCCTGCGGCTGGCCCGCTTCTCCGCCGTCAAGATGCGACCCGGGGTGTTCCAGGGCATGCCCTGCCCGATGGGCGCCATGACGGTCATCGCCATCGTGCTGCTCGACCCGCCGTACCTGCCCGGCCTGCTCGCCATCTTCGGCGCCGCGTACCTGATGGTCAGCCGGATCGAGTACCCGAAGCCGCAGGGCCTGCTGGCCACCGCCACGCTGTGCTGGATCGTGGTCTCCATCGGCTGCCTGGCCGCGTGGGCCACCGGCCTGCCCGGCGGCGACGCGCTCCTGCACGTCGGCGCCTTCGCCCAGATCACGCTCGCGGCCATGGCGCCGCTGCTGGTCATCCGGCGCAAGGTCGGCCAGAAGGTCGGCGACGTCCGCGCCCGGCGGGCGGAGTCGCGGCTCGGCTGAGCCCGATCGGCACAAGAAGGGCCCGGATCCGCTGTGGATCCGGGCCCTTCTTCCGTTCTGTGCGGGTCACGCCCCGCCGGTGTGGACGCTGAAGGCCGAGCGGCGGGCCGCACGGGCCACGCCCGGGTCCGGGTGCACGCCCGACACCGCCGTCAGCACCGAGGCCGCGCGCGGGTGCCCCGACTGCCGGGCCCGGGCGAACAGCCGCACCGGATCGCCCGCCGAGGCGCCCTCCACGTGCCCGACGAGCAGCTCGGTCTCGCCGTGGTCCAGCACCGCGGCCGCCGTGTCCACCCAGAGCCAGGCCGCGTCCTCCGCGCCCAGCACGTCGGCCGGCGACACGCCCTCGTCCGACTGCTCCGCGAGCCACAGCAGCGCGTACGGGCGCAGCACCGGCTCGTCCACGGCCGCGCGCACCGCCTGCTCGGCCGTGCTGCCGGCCACCCGCAGGGCCTCGAAGGCGAGGCCCCGCACGAGCGCGTCGTCGCCCTGCGCCGCGTCCAGCAGCTCCGCCACCGCCCGGTCCGCCGGACGGGCCGCGACCCAGGCGCGGTACTCGGCGCGGGCCGGGCCCGGCGAGTAGTCGGCGCAGGCGTTCAGCAGCTCGTAGGCGCTCTGCTCGATGTGGCCGGCCGCGGTCTGGGCGACCGTGCAGATCTCCTCCAGCTTCGCCCGCACCGCCCAGTGCCCGAGCGGCGAGAGCTCGGCGGCATCGTTCCTGCGCACGACGGCGCCGACCGCCGCCAGGCCGTCCAGCATCCAGTCCAGGACGGCGGCGACGTCCGAGGGCGCGGCCGGGGTGTCGATCTGCGGCTCGCGGCAGGTGCCGCGGACCGCCGACACGGCGGAGGCGGCGTGCGGGACGGGCGACAGGCCCGCGCCCCCGGTGCCGCCGACCCGGCGCTCGTCCAGGCCCCGGCGCAGCAGCTCCAGCAGCTCGCTGTCGGCGACCGGGCCGTCCACCAGGTGGAGGAAGGAGAGCAGCTGCGGGGCCTGGTCCACGGCCTGTCCGGCCAGCACCGCGAAGACGCCGCGCAGGGCGGCCGGCGGGACGGGCGCGAGCAGCGTCCAGGCGTCGAACAGCGCGGACCAGCCGCGCACCACGGCCTCGTCGTCGTGTTCCCAGGCGTGCAGCCGCCAGCCCGGTCCCGCCCCGCCGTCGCGGGCCTCGACCAGGCCGACCAGCAGCGCCTGGCCCCAGGCCTTGGCCGCGGCGCCGACCGTCATGGCCAGCGCGCGGCCCGCCGTGCGGGCGTCGTCGGGAAGCAGCTCGCCCCGCTTGTCGACCTCGTCGAGCTCCCCCGCCCAGCGGGCGATCCGGACGGCGTCCACCAGCATCCGGCGGGCCAGCGGAGCCAGCTCGGCGGGAGCGGGGAAGCCGTCCGGCACGGGAACCCGGCCACGGCCGGGCGCGGGTGCGGGGCCTCGTCGGCGGGGTACGCCGCCCCCGCCCGGCCTGGCCCCGACGGGCCGGTGGGCCGTACCGGGGAGGCGGGTCACCGTCGCACCGGTACCGATCGTCGGTGGGAGCGGGGCATCACGGTCGCGCGGGTTCCGAGACGTCACGTCGAGCAGTCTTCCCCTTGTACCGGCCTTCTGTCACATCCGGTTGGTTGTACGGACGGACCGGTTGTGGCAGCACCTCCGCAAGATCGGGCAACAGCGGCAAACCGCCTGGCCGGAAACGTGTGGCGGGACCATGCCAGGCCCGTTTGCGGCGATCACGGGGGGTGTCCGGCTGGATACGGAAAGGGGTGCGGCGAAGGGCGACCGGCCGACTTGTGAGGGGTGGCCGGCGGACGGCGCCGGGGAAACGTTCACCCTCCGGGATCGCCGGACGAGCTCCGCGTGGATGCGGATCGGCCAGGTCGGCGGCGGGGGAAATCGACCGGGCCGACTTCTCGCGCCGGAGGAATCGACTTCCGACGCCCGGCCGGCGTCGAGTGGCGGGTGGGGGGAAATGCGCGAAGAGGTGAAGCGGAGGAATGACCGCCTGGAATGTCCGGAAAGGGCCCGATGATCGTGGTCAGAGGAGGGGGGTGAGCCAGCGGCGGAGGAGTTCCGTGTAGTGCGCGGGGGCGGAGTTCCACAGGGCGGTGTGGTCGGCGCCCGGGAAGGCCTGGAGGCTCACGACGTCGGGGCGGGCCGCGGCGAGGTGCTGAGCCGCGCGGAACGGCGCGATCGGGTCGTCCGGGCTGTGCAGGACGAGGGTCGGGACGTGCAGGCCGGCGCCCTCGGCGAGGCGGGCGACGTCGGCCAGGCCGACCCCGGTGCGGCCCTCGGCGGCGAGGGCGCCGAGCTCGGCGACCGTCCGGGTGGAGCCGGTCCTGACCGCGTCGCGGCGGGCGGTCGCGGGGAGGTCGAGGACGGGCGAGTCCAGGACCATGCCGACGACGGCGCTCGACCAGGCCGAGCGGGCCGCGGCCTGCAGGCATATCGTGGCGCCGATCGACCAGCCGTACAGGATCACCCGGCCCGCGCCGCTGTCGAGGGCGAACCGCACGGCCGACTCGACGTCGCGCCACTCGGTCTCGCCGAAGTGGCTGAGCCCGTCCGGCGGGGCGGGCGCGCCCTGGTCGCCGCGGTAGGTGACGGCGAGGGCGGGCAGCGCGAGGCGCTGGAGGAGGGGCAGGACGGGGAGGGTCTGGCCGCGGTCGGCGCCGGGGCCGTGCACCAGGACCACCCAGGTGCCGCGCCTGCCGCCGAGGCGCCAGGCGGGCATGGCGCCCAGCTCGCCGGTGACGGCGGCCTCGGTGAACGGGAGGCCGAGGGCGGTCGTCGGGTCGCCGAGGTACACGCGCGGGGTGAGGCGGACTCCGGTGCCGGGGGCGAGGGTGCCCCGGTCGGCGCGGACGAGACGGCGGGTGACGCCCTGTTCGTCGCTGTGCAGGATGTCGTCGACGACGGCGTGGCCGTCACCGTCCCACTCGACCGCCCAGCAGCCGGGCTGCAGGACCGCGGGTGTCCGGTTGAAGGTGATCCGGTCGGCGGCGAGGCTCTGCACCAGGACGGGGCCGGACTCCGGCACGGCGGTCTGCGGGCGTACGAGCCGCTCGGACGCCCGGCGGCCGATCACCAGGACGGCGACCCCGGTGCCGACGGCGGCTGCCGCCACGACTGCTGCGGTTCCCCAACGCATATCGTTCCCCGCTCTGTGAGTCTCCTGGGCACTAGTTCACTAGGGGGAAAGGCCTGCGGCCAGTCGGATGGGCTGTATGGGGGAGGGTGTGAGGAGTCGCTGTACGGGGAAAGGGCGGGGCCGCGACCGGGCCAGGCAGACCCGACGCCTGGCGAGCGGCACGAAGCGCCGCCGGAGGTGCCTGCGGACCGCTGGACGATCGCACGGAGTGTCATGCCCCTGCGGTGGCGCGGATCGGAGGTGCTGACGGGGCCGCATCCGGCTCCGCGGCGGGCTCCCCCGGTGTGATCAACCCCTCCGTGACCTCGGTTGACTCCCGGTTCGGCCGCGTGATGGGATCCCAGGGCCAAACGGAGGCATGCAGAGGAAGCCGGTGCGAGTCCGGCGCGGTCCCGCCACTGTCACCGGGGAGCACGCTCGAAGTTTCCCTCCTCGCCCGTCAGCGGCCGGGAGGGGCCGACAGGCGGACCGTCAGCCATTGCTGGCAGGCTGCTGGACGGCTCCGGGGGTGCGTTCGACCCGGAAGCCAGGAGACTCTCGCCCCCGGTACGTCGATCCAGGGCGCGGACCCTGAGTGAGGACTCGCACGCGATGCAGGCTGCCCCGACCCGCCGAGCCCTCCCCTGTCCCCCACCGTCGTGCGCCCGCTGACCCGCGCCGCCGCGTTCGCGCTGGGCGCCGTCGCGGGCTACCTGGCGGACGCCCGGTACGCCGATCCGCGCCGCGGCCACCCGGTGGCCGTCTTCGGCGGTGCGGCGACGCGCCTGGAACGGCGGATGTGGCGGGACGACCGGGCGGCCGGGGCCGCGTACACGGCGCTCTGCGCGGGCGCGGTCGCGGCGGGCGCGGTGGTGCTGGACCGGACGGTGGGCCGCCGGCCGCTGGGGCGGGCCGCGCTGGCCGCCGCCGCGACGTGGACGGTGCTCGGCGGCACGTCGCTGACCCGGGAGGCCCGCACGATCGGCCGGTCGCTGGCCGCGGGCGACCTCCCGGCCGCCCGGGAGCGGCTGCCGCACCTCTGCGGGCGCGACCCGAGCGCGCTGGACGGGCAGCAGATCGCCCGCGCCGTCGTCGAGTCGGTGGCCGAGAACACCGCGGACGCCGTCGTGAACGCGCTGGCCTGGGGCGCCCTCGCCGGCACGCCCGGGCTGCTGGCGTTCCGCGCCGTCAACACGCTGGACGCGATGGTGGGCCACCGTTCGCCGCGCCACGCCCGGTTCGGCTGGGCCTCGGCCCGGCTGGACGACGTGGCGGGCTGGCCGGGCGCCCGGTTGACGGCGCTGCTGACGGTGGCCGCCGCGCCGGAGCCGCGGACGGCCTGGCGGGTGTGGCGGCGGGACGGTTCGGCGCACCCCAGCCCGAACGCGGGGCAGGCGGAGTCGGCGTTCGCGGGCGCGGTGGGCGTGCGGCTCGGCGGCACGCTGCGGTACGGGGAGCGTGTGGAGCACCGGCCGGTGCTGGGCGCGGAGTTGCGGCCGGTGGCGGTGGACGACATCGAGCGGGCCTGCGCGCTGTCGCGGCGGGTGGGCGCGCTGGCGCTGGGTACGACGGTCGCGGGGCATCTCGTGATCCGGGCCGTCCTAGGCAGGAGGGGAAGGGCATGAGCGAGCGGTGGGGGTCCCCCCGGCCGGGGGCTGGGGGAGAGGTGGGCGCATGAGCAACGCGCTGCTGGTCGCCGGGACGACCTCGGACGCGGGCAAGAGCGTCGTCACGGCGGGCATCTGCCGGTGGCTGGCCCGCCAGGGCGTCCGGGTCGCGCCGTTCAAGGCGCAGAACATGTCCCTGAACTCCTTCGTGACGGCCGACGGCGCCGAGATCGGCCGCGCCCAGGCGATGCAGGCGCAGGCGGCCCGGGTCGAGCCGGAGGCGGCGATGAACCCGGTGCTGCTGAAGCCCGGCGCGGACGGCCGCAGCCAGGTGGTGCTGCTGGGCAGGCCGGTCGCCGAGGTCGGTGCGCTGGACTACCGCGAGCGCAAGCCCGTCCTGCTGGAGCGCGCCCTGGAGTGCCTGGCGGACCTGCGCCGCCGGTACGACGTGGTGGTGTGCGAGGGCGCGGGCTCGCCCGCCGAGATCAACCTGCGGGACCGGGACATCGCCAACATGGGCCTGGCGACGGCCGCCGGGCTGCCCGTCGTGGTGGTCGGCGACATCGACCGCGGGGGCGTGTTCGCGGCGATGTACGGGACGCTGGCGCTGCTGTCCGCGCAGGACCAGCGGCACGTGGCGGGCTGGTTCGTCAACAAGTTCCGCGGGGACGCCCGGCTGCTGGCGCCCGGCCTGGAGATGCTGCACGACCTGACCGGCCGTCCGGTGCTCGGCACGCTGCCGATGCTGCCGGGGCTGTGGCTGGACGCCGAGGACTCGCTGGACCTGTCGACGGTCGTGGACCGGGTCGACGGGCGCGGGCCGCTCGGGGCGGACGTGCTGCGGGTGACCGTGGTGCGCTTCCCCCGGCTGTCGAACTTCACCGACGTGGACGCGCTGGCGCAGGAGCCGGGCGTGCTCGTGCGCTGGGCGACCCGGCCGGAGGAGCTGGCCGACGCCGACCTCGTGGTGCTGCCCGGCACCCGGGCCACCGTGGCCGACCTGGCCTGGCTGCGCGAGCGCGGGCTGGAGCCGGCGCTGAAGGCGAGGGCGGCGGCCGGGCTGCCGATCCTCGGGGTCTGCGGCGGCTACCAGATGCTGGCGGGCTCGATCGTCGACGACGTCGAGTCGAAGGCGGGTGCCGTCGACGGGCTCGGCCTGCTGCCGACGCACGTGCGGTTCGGCGTGGAGAAGGTGCTGGCGCGGCCGGTCGGCGAGGCGTACGGGCAGCGGGTCGAGGGCTACGAGATCCACCACGGGGTGGTGACGGTCGAGGGCGGCCGGGCGTTCGTCTCCGATGACCGCGGGCGGAGCCTGGACGGCTGCCGGGTGGGCGCGGTCTGGGGCACGACCTGGCACGGCGCGCTGGAGAACGACGGGTTCCGCCGCGAGTTCCTGCGTGAGGTGGCCGAGTTGGCGGGCCGGGCGTTCGTACCGGCGCCGGACACCTCGTTCGCCGCGGCGCGCGAGGCCCGGCTGGACCGGCTGGGGGACCTGATCGAGGAGCACGCGGACACCGACGCGCTGTGGAAGCTGATCGAGGGCGGGGTGCCGGCGGCCGGATCGCTGCCGTTCCTGCCGCCCGGGGCGCCTGAGGAGGCTGGCAAGGCATGAGTGACGTCCGCTACCCGTTCACCGCGGTCGTCGGGATGGCCGACCTGCGGCTCGGGCTGCTGCTCAACGCGGTCTCCCCGGCCGTGGGCGGCGTGCTGGTGCGCGGCGAGAAGGGCACCGCGAAGTCGACGATGGTCCGCGCGCTGGCCGGCCTGCTGCCGCCCATCGCCACCGTCGACGGCTGCCGCTTCGCCTGCGCCCCGGCCACGCCCGACCCGCAGTGCCCGGACGGGCCGCACGTCGGTCCGTCCGCTTCCGAACGCCCCTCCCAGCTGGTCGAGTTGCCGGTCGGTGTGGCCGAGGACCGGATCGTCGGCTCGCTCGACCTGGAGCGGGCGCTCGCCGAGGGCGTCAAGGCGTACGAGCCCGGGCTGCTCGCCAGGGCGCACCGCGGGGTGCTCTACATCGACGAGGTGAACCTGCTCCAGGACCACGTCGTGGACCTGCTGCTGGACGCCGCCGCGATGGGCCGCTCCTACGTCGAGCGCGAGGGCGTCTCGGTGCGGCACGCGGCCCGGTTCCTGCTGGTCGGCACGATGAACCCGGAGGAGGGCGAGCTGCGGCCGCAGCTGCTCGACCGGTTCGGGCTGACCGTGGAGATCGCCGCGACGCGGGATCCGGCCGAGCGCGCCGAGGTCGTGCGGCGGCGGCTCGCGTACGACGCGGACCCGGTCGCCTTCGCGGCGCGGTTCGCGGACGAGGAGCGGGCGCTCGCCGAACGGATCACCACGGCACGGGAGTTGCTGCCGAAGGTCGAGCTGACCGATGTGGCGCTCCGCCAGATCACCGCCGTGTGCGCGGCGTTCGAGGTGGACGGGCTGCGCGCGGACATCGTCATGGCGCGGACGGCCGTCGCGCTGGCGGCGTGGGACGGGCGGACGGAGGTGCTGGAGGAGGACGTCCGCAAGGCCGCCCAGCTGGCACTGCCGCACCGGCGCCGCCGCAACCCGTTCGACGCGCCCGGGCTGGACGAGGAGCAGCTGGACCGGACGCTGGAGGAACACGGGGAGCCGGAGCCCGAGGGCGGCGGCTCTCCCGGGGGCGACGGCGACGGACCGGATGATGACGGTCCGGGCCCGGACGACGGCGGCGGCCCCGGCCCGGACGGTGGTGGGGCTCCCGAGCCGTCCGACAGCGGCCCGCAGACGCCGCAGGCCGCGGCCCCGGACGCCGGCCCGGACGCCGGCGAGCAGCCCGTCCCGGCCGGGCGGCCCGCCCCCGCGCGGGAGTCGGCGCCGGTCACGGCCGGCGATCCGTACCGCACGCGGCTGTTCGCCGTGCGCGGCACCGGCCACGGCGCCCAGGGCCGCCGCTCCCCCGCCGAGACCGACAGCGGGCACGCCGTCCGCGCGCGGCGCCCGCAGGGCACGCTCAGCCGGCTGCACCTGACCGCCACCCTCCAGGCCGCCGCGCCGCACCAGGTGGCGCGCGGGCGCTCCGGCGCCGCGCTCGTGCTGCGCAAGGACGACTTCCGCGAGCAGGTCCGCAAGGGGCGGGAGTCCAACCTGGTGCTGTTCGTCGTCGACGCCTCCGGCTCGATGGCGGCCCGGCAGCGGATGACCGCCGTGAAGGGTGCCGTGCTGTCGCTGCTGATGGACGCCTACCAGCGGCGCGACAAGATCGGCATGATCACCTTCCGCGGCGCGGGCGCCGAGCTGGCGCTCCCGCCCACCTCGTCCGTCGAGGTCGGCGCGGCCCGGCTGGAGTCGCTGCCCACCGGCGGAAGGACCCCGCTGGCCGCCGGACTGCTGCGCGCCCACGAGGTGCTGCGGGTCGAGCGGCTGCGCGACCCCGACCGCCGCCCGCTGGTCGTCGTCGTCACCGACGGACGGGCCACCGGCGGCCGCGACGCGCTCGCGCAGTCCCACCGCGCGGCCG
Organism: Kitasatospora sp. NPDC001660; assembly: GCF_053596725.1. Lineage (NCBI taxonomy): Bacteria > Bacillati > Actinomycetota > Actinomycetes > Kitasatosporales > Streptomycetaceae > Kitasatospora > Kitasatospora sp. NPDC001660. The sequence continues at coordinate 80,152 of NZ_JBSFGU010000010.1, forward strand.
GGCTGTTCGCCGCGCAGGGCGTCGCGAGCGTGGTCCTGGACTGCGAGTCGGGACCCGTCCGGCTCGGCCTCGCCCGTACCCTGGCCGGGCACCTCGGCGGCACCGCCGTCACCCTGGACGAGCTGCGCGCCGAGGGCGTCGCCTCGCTCGTCCGTGAGAACCGGTCCGCGACCAACCGTGCAACCCATCTGCGAAAGGCGGCCTGAGCAGCATGCCCAAGGGTGTTCCCGAGAGCGTTCCCGACGACGGCCTGACGACCCGCCAGCGCCGCACGTTGCCGATCACCGCCGTGCACACCGGCCCCGGCAAGGGCAAGTCCACGGCCGCGTTCGGCATGGCGCTGCGGGCCTGGAACCAGGGCTGGCCGGTCGGGGTGTTCCAGTTCGTGAAGTCCGCCAAGTGGAAGGTCGGCGAGGAGAACGCGCTGCGCGTCCTCGGCGCCTCCGGCGAGGGCGGCACGGTCGACTGGCACAAGATGGGCTCCGGCTGGTCGTGGATCCAGCGCTCCTCCGCGATGGAGATGGACAGCGAGGCAGCCGCCAAGGAGGGCTGGGAGCAGGTCAAGCGCGACCTCGCGGCCGAGACCTACCGCTTCTACGTGCTGGACGAGTTCACCTATCCGATGCACTGGGGCTGGGTCGACCCGGAGGAGGTGGTGTCGGTGCTCAAGGACCGTCCGGGCAGCCAGCACGTCGTCATCACCGGCCGATACGCGCCCGAGCCGCTGACCGCGTTCGCCGACCTCGTCACCGAGATGACCAAGGTCAAGCACCCCATGGACGCCGGCCGCAAGGGCCAGCGCGGCATCGAGTGGTGAGCCTCCTCCCGTGAACATCCCGCGCCTCGTCGTCGCCGCGCCCTCCTCGGGCGCGGGCAAGACCACCGTCGCCACCGGTCTGATCGCCGCGCTCGCCGCGCGCGGGCTGGCGGTCTCCCCGCACAAGGTCGGCCCGGACTACATCGACCCCGGCTACCACGCGCTGGCCGCCGGGCGTCCGGGCCGCAACCTGGACGCCTTCCTGTGCGGTCCGGAGCGGATCGCGCCGCTGTTCCTGCACGGCTCGGCCGGGGCGGACGTCGCCGTCGTCGAGGGCGTCATGGGGCTGTTCGACGGGGCCTCCGGGCGCGGGGAGCTCGCGTCCACGGCGCACGTCGCCAAGCTGCTGCGGGCGCCGGTGGTGCTCGTGGTGGACGGCAGCTCGCAGTCGCGGTCGGTGGCCGCGCTGGTGCACGGCTTCGCCTCCTGGGACCCGCAGGTGCGGCTCGCCGGGGTGATCCTCAACCGGGTCGCGTCCGACCGGCACGAGCAACTCCTGCGCGAGGCGCTGGAGGAGGGCTCCGGCGTCCCGGTGCTGGGCGCGCTGCGCCGCTCGACGGCGGTCGCGACGCCCTCGCGCCACCTCGGGCTGATCCCCGCCGTGGAGCGGTCGGCGGAGGCCCTGAAGGCCGTCGCGGACATGGGTGAACTCGTCGCGGCATCAGTGGACCTGGATGCGGTGCTGGCGCTGGCCCGGACGGCGCCGGAACTGGACGCCGAGCCGTGGGACCCGACGGCCGAGGTCGCGCCGGTCGCGGGCCGGCCCCGGATCGCGGTGGCGGGCGGCGCCGCGTTCTCGTTCTCGTACGCCGAGAACGCCGAACTCCTGGGCGCGGCAGGGGCGGAGGTCCTCCCGTTCGACCCGCTGCACGCCTGCGCCCTGCCGCAGGGCACGGCCGGGCTCGTCATCGGCGGCGGCTTCCCCGAGCTGTACGTCCGGGAGTTGAGCGGGAACACCCGACTGCGTTCGGCGGTCCGCGAGTTCGCCGCCTCCGGCGGGCCGATCGCGGCCGAGTGCGCCGGACTGCTCTACCTGGGTCGGGAGTTGGACGGCAAGCCGATGTGCGGCGTGCTCGACACCACCGCCCGGATGACCGAACGGCTCACCCTCGGCTACCGGGAGGCCGTCGCCCTGCACGACTCCCCGCTCGGCCCGGCCGGCACCCGGCTGCGCGGGCACGAGTTCCACCGGACGGTCTGCGAGCCCGGCGCGGGTGAACTGCCCGCCTGGGGCTGGCGGCTGCCCGCCGGCCCGCGCACCGAGGGCTTCGCGGGCGGCAACGTCCACGCGTCGTACCTGCACCTGCACTGGGCGGGAACGCCGGAGCTGGCCTCGTCCTTCGCAGCTGCCGCGGCGGCGTACGGGGGTCCGCGGTGAACGTCATCGTGCTCAACGGGGGCTCCAGCTCCGGCAAGTCGAGCATCGCGCACCGCCTGCAGGAGCTGCTGCCCGAGCCGTGGCTGCACCTCGGCACGGACACCCTCGTCGACGCGCTGCCGCCGCGGCTGCGCGAGGGCGGCGACGGCATCGGCGGCCTGGCCGACGGGGACGGCGACGGCACGGTGAGCGTCGGTCCGGTGTTCGCGGCGCTCGACGCGGCCTGGACGGTCGGGGTCGCGGCGATGGCGCGGGCCGGGGCCAGGATCGTCGTCGACGAGGTGTTCCTCGGGGGCGCGGCCTCGCAGTCGCGGTGGCGGGCGGCGCTGGACGGCCTGGACGTGCTCTGGGTCGGCGTGCGCTGCGACCCGGCCGTCGCGGGCGCCCGGGAGGCGGCGCGCGGCGACCGCGCCACCGGGATGGCCGCGGCGCAGGCGCAGGCGGTGCACGTGGGTGTGGCGTACGACGTGGAAGTGGACACGTCCCGGACCGATGCGGTCAGTTGTGCCCGGATCGTCCTCGACCACCTCGCGCGGTGCGGTTGACTGTCCGCCAGGACCGTCCCGAGAGGCTCGCACATGGCCAAGCTGCACACGTACACCACCGAGATCACCTGGACCGGCAACCAGGGCACCGGCACCAGCGACTACCGCTCCTACAGCCGCGACCACGACGTCACCGCCGAGGGCCGGCCGACCGTCCCCGGCTCCTCCGACCCCGCCTTCCGCGGCGACCCGGCCCGCTGGAACCCCGAGCAGCTGCTCCTCGCGTCGATCTCGCAGTGCCACCTGCTCTGGTACCTGCACCTGTGCGCCGTCAACGGCATCGTCGTGACCTCGTACGTCGACAACCCGGTCGGCACGATGGCCGAGACGCCCGAGGGCGGGCACTTCACCTCGACGGTGCTGCACCCGCGGATCGAGGTCGCGTCGGAGGGCATGGTCGAGAAGGCGCTCGCCCTGCACGGCGAGGCGCACCGGGCCTGCTTCATCGCCAACTCGGTCAACTTCCCGGTCCGGCACGAGCCGGTGGTGACGGTCGCGAGCTGACGACCGTCCGCCCCTGGCCGCCCATGCCCTTCGGCGTGGACCTTTGGGTCCGTAGCAGCACCGGGAGTGTCACCGGCCGCGGCAGCAGCAATGCCACGACGATCACGAACAGTCCGATCGACCCCACGGCGCCCCCTTCCCTTGCACACCGGCCGTTCGGGCACAGGAGCATGGGCGGCCCGGCCGTTCCTAGTACTGCGGATCGAGCAGTGCCGTCAGGATCCGCCTACAGCCGCTCGGTGTCCCCGTGGGCGACGAGCAGCTTCTTCAGCAGCCCGTCCAACTGGGCGCGCTCACCCCGGTCGAGGGCGGCGAGGAGACGCTCCTCGTTCTGGACGTGGCCGAGCAGCAACGCGTCGACGGTCTCCCTGCCCTCCGGGGTGAGCCGGACCAGGACCGCCCGACGGTCGTTCGGGCAGGGGCGTCGCTCGACGAGGCCCTTCGCGGACAGCCGGTCGACGCGGTTGGTGATCGCGCCCGACGTCACCATCGCGGCCTTGAGCAGCGCGCGGGCGTTCAGCTCGTACGGCTCGCCGGACCGGCGGAGCGTCGCGAGGACGTCGAACTCGGAGGTGTCCAGGCCATGTTGGGCGAAGTACTCGCGCAGGGCGGAGTCGACGCGGAGGTTGAGGCGGCGCAGTCGGCCGATCAGGGCCATCGGCCCGCTGTCGATCTCGGGACGGGCCCGGGCCCACTGGTCGACGATGTCGTCCACGGTGTCGCGCTGCTGCACCTGCTCTTGCATGGCCACCGTCTCCCTGGGCGTGGTCGGGACACCACTTATCTTAACCTTCACATACTTGACGCTCATAGAATCTCGGCGCACAATTTATCTCAACGTTCAGATAATCAACGTTGAGGGGATGTCATGGACCGGAACCGCCTCGCAGTCGCCGCCACCGCAGCCCTCGCCCCGGCCGCCTGGGGCACGACGTACCTCGTCACGACGCAGCTCCTGCCCGAAGGCCGCCCCCTGCTGCTCGCCGCCTTCCGCGCCCTCCCGGCGGGGCTGCTCCTGCTGCTCATGGGGCGCAGGCTGCCGAAGGGGCGCTGGTGGGGGCGCGCGGCCGTGCTCGGGATGCTCAACATCGGGCTGTTCTTCCCCCTCGTGTTCGTCGGCGCGTACCGCCTGCCCGGCGGGGTCGCGGCGACGATCGGGGCGATCCAGCCGCTGCTCGTCACCGGGCTCTCGATCGGGGTGCTCGGCATACGGCCCGGGCGGCGGGCGGTCGTCGCGGGACTGGCCGGGGTCGGCGGCGTCGCGCTCCTCGTCCTCAAGAGCGGGGCGCGGCTGGACGGCATCGGCATCGCCGCGATGGTCACCGGAATCGGGCTGATGGCGATGGGCACGGTCCTCACCCGCCGGTGGGGCCGCCCCGAGGGCGCCACCATGCTCGACCTCACCGCGTGGCAGCTCCTCGCCGGCTCGGTCTTCCTCGTCCCGCTCGCCGCCGTCGTCGAGGGCGCACCGCCCGCCCTGACCGCCACCAACCTGGCCGGGTTCGCCTACCTCGGGCTCTTCGGCACGGCACTCGGCTACGTCCTCTGGTTCCGCGGCATCGACCGCCTGGGCGCCGGCCCGGCGTCCTTCCTCGGCCTGATCAACCCGGTCGTCGCGACGGTCGGCGGCCTGATCGTCCTCGACCAGACCCTCACTCCGTGGCAGGTCCTGGGCCTCCTGATCGCCCTTGCCGCCCTGGTCGCCGGCCAAGCCCCCACCCGCACCCCGAAGCCCTCGACCCTCACGACAACCCCGGTCCCCGAACCGGCACCCGCTGCCCGCTGAGATCCCGTGCCCCGCCGTGCCCCGCCGTGCCTCCGGCGGGGCACGGTGTCGAGGCGGGAGAGAAGTGCCGGTTCGGGGGGTCGGCGGCGAGGTCGGCAAGGCCCGCAGCCGGTAGGCCCCTGCGGCGCCGAGCCCGGCGCCGTCAGCCGGTGGCGCGGATGTAGATGTCGGCGGCGCCGGGGAGGCCTCCGGGGATGGTGGAGACGTAGATGCGGCGGCTCGCGGTGGGGGTGGCGGTGGCGACAGGGGTGGGGGTCGCGGTCGGGATGCCGTCCTTCGGGTCGACGGCCGGCAGGTCCGTCGCCGGGAGGTCCGTCGGGGGCAGGTCCGTCGCCGGGAGGTCCCTCGCCGGCAGGTCCATCGGCAGGAGGTCCGTGGCCGACGGGAGCGGGTCCGTGGCCGCCGTGGCCGAGGGCGACGGCTCCGGGAGTTCGGGGGCCGTCGGGGGTTCGTTGCCGCCCAGGGCCGTTGAGAGGTCGGGTGGGAGCGGGGCGGCGGGGCCGGGGTCGGGGAGGTCGTAGGTGTGGAGGAAGTCCGCGAGGCCGACGTCCTTGCCGCCCGCGACGCGGTAGTGCAGGTACGCGACGGCGGAACCGTCGGGCGCGTGGGTGTAGACGGAGCCGACGGGGACGAAGGTGCGGCCCGCGCCGGGGTGCTGGGAGGGATGGAGGCCGGCGAGGCGTTCGGCGCGGTCGCGGTCGGTCTCGCGGCCGCCGCCGCCCAGGGTGAGGGTGTTGATGCCCCGGACGAGCAGGGCCGCCGCGACGGACACGACCAGCACCAGGCTCACGGCCACGGTGCGGCGCAGCACCGGGCGGCCGTGCAGGGCCGGCCAGGAGTCGGTGACCACGCGCTCGGGCGGGATGCCGTCCACCGTTCTCGTTCCCCCGTTCGATCAGCCGTCACCTGCTCGACGAGGGACCGCGGCCCAGAGTTCCTCAGCCCACGGAGGCGGGGGCGACCGCGGCCCGGGCGACCCTCCGGGCGGCGCCGGTGCCGTCGGCCGGGACGGTCCACAGGTCGGCGCCGTAGTCGCCGGGGAGCGCGTACAGGAGGGTGCCGGCGTCGGTCCAGACGGCCTGGTCGTCGATGTTGCGCCGCTCGGCGGTGGCGGTCTCGGTCATGGTGGCGAGGTCGAGGACGTAGAGCCGCCAGGGCGAGTCGGCGGGCAGGCCGGGCACGCGCTTCTTGTAGGCGATGCGGGTGCCGTCCGGGGAGAGCGAGGGACACTCGACGTTGTCGTGGAGGGTGGTGAGGGTGCGGGCGGCGAGGTCGCCGCGGACGAGGTGGGTCGTTCCGCCGGAGGCGAGCGTCGCGTAGAAGGTGTTGTCGTCGGCGAAGGTGACGCCCCAGATGTTGATGTCGTGCGCCTGGAACGGCTGCCCGTCCTTGATGACGCCGAAGGTCTCCAGGTTCTCGCGGAGGTTCCAGTCGCGGACGTCGACGACCGAGGTGCGGGTGGAGAAGTCGGTGCCCGCGTAGGAGTCGCCGCTGACGAAGACGGTCCAGGCGGCGAGGTGGCCGGAGGGCGAGACGCGGGCGCGGGTGGGGATGCCGGCCGCGGGGAAGGAGCGCTTCTCCTTGAGGCGGTCGTCGAGGACGACGGCGCGGTAGGTGTCCTCAAGGGCGCCGTGCTCGGCCTGGAGACAGATGCCGGTGCCGCCGGCGGCGTAGAAGCGCAGGCACTTGACGCCGGAGGCGGTGCGCGGGCCGTCGGCGCGGTCGGCCGGGACGGCGGTGAGCTCGTCGCGGTGCGGGCCCCACGCCATGTTGCGGAACACCAACTGCCGTCCGGCGGAGGAGGCCTGGAGGGACACGCGCCCGGACGAGACGGCCGGGCCGCCGGGCTGCGCCTGGTCGCGGCGGGCGGTGCGGTCGGCGGCGTAGAGGACGGCGCCGGTGCCGACCGCACCGAGCAGCAGGACGGCGACCAGCAGGATGAGCACTCTGGTCCGGTTCCGGAGCCGGTTCACGGGGACACCTCACGGGCGGGTTCACGGGCGGGTTCGCGGGCGGGTTCGCGGGCGGGTTCGCGGGCGGGTTCGCGGGCGGGTTCGCGGAGCACGCCGGCCGCGCCGACGACGCACAGCGCGAGCGCGCCCGCCGACCACGCGAGCGCGGTGGAGCCGCCGACCGCGCTCCACAGCGCGCCGAACAGCAGCGAGCAGGCGAACCGGGCGAGCGCCTGCCCGGTGCCGACGAGGGCGAGCCCGGCGCCGCGCTGGTCGGCGGGCACGGCGTCGGCCGCGGCGGCGGCGAGCACGCCGTCGGTGGCGGCGTAGAAGGCGCCGTGCAGGACGAGGACGCAGATCACCGCGGGCAGCCCGCGCAGCGGCGAGAGCAGCACCCCGTACGCGAGGAGCAGCAGCACGTGCCCGGCGAGGAAGAGCTTCCGGCGGCCGGTCCGGTCGGCGAGCAGGCCCAGGGGCACGGCGAGCAGGAGGAAGGCGGCGGCCGTGCCGAGCGGCAGCAGCGGGAACAGGTTGACGGAGAGGCCGAGGCGGCGCTGGACGAGCAGGTAGACGAACGAGTCGCTGACGGTGGTCAGTCCGAGCAAGGCGGCGCACACGGTGAGCCGCCGGAGCCCGGGCAGCCGCAGCAGCCGGAGGCCGTCGCGCAGCGAGGGAGCGGTACTTGCCGGCTCGTCACCCGCCATCCGGTTCGGCACGAACAGCAGCAGCACCAGCACGCCCAGCACCGCGATGCACGCGCTGACGGTGAACACCGCGTCGTAGCCGTGCCGTTCGCCGCCGTCCGCGAGCAGCGGCCCGCCCGCGAGCCGGAGCACCAGGAACGCGGTGAGCGGCCCGAGCAGCGCGCCCGCCGTGTCCATCGCGCGGTGCACGCCGAACGCCCGGCCGCGGTGGGCGGGTTCGGTGGCGAGCGAGATCATCGCGTCGCGCGGGGCGGTGCGCAGGCCCTTGCCGGTGCGGTCGACGGCGATGACGGCGCCGATCAGCGGCACCGTGTGTGCGAACAGCAGCAGCGGCCTGCACAGCGCCGACAGGCCGTAGCCGACGGCCGCGACGGCCTTGTGCCGGGCCGCACCGTCGGCGCCGCGCCGGTCGGCGAGGTGGCCGCCGGCGAGGCGGACGAGCGCGCTGAAGCCGTTCTGGATGCCGTCCAGCAACCCGAAGCCGAGCGGCGAGAGGCCGAGCCCGGTGAGCAGGTAGAGCGGGAGGACGGCGCTGACCATCTCGGAGGAGATGTCGGTGACCAGGCTGACGGTGCCGAGGGCGAGGACCGCCCCCGGCACGGCGCGCAGGGCGGCGCCCCGCCGCCCCGGCGCGTCGGCCGGGGCGGCGGGGGCCTTCGAGCTGCGGGACTCCGCGACGTACACGGGCGTCAGTTCCAGATGCCGGTGATGTCGGTGGCGTTGGCCGCGTTGCCGGCGTGCGCGTTGACGCCGGTCAGGTCCTCCAGGGTGCGCAGCACGTCGTAGTGGTTGTAGCCGGTGGCGGTACTGCTGCCCGGGGCGACGTGCCCGCCGTAGATCACGGTGGGGATGCGGTTGCCGGCGAGGCGGTTGTCCTCGTCGAAGGTCATGACCAGCAGGCTGTTGTGGTCCTTGGCCCAGGCCGCGTACGCGCCGAGGTTGTTCTGGATCCAGGTGTCGCCGGTGGGGACGTCGCAGTCGTGCATGTCGTTGCAGAGGTTCGGGACGACGAACGACACCTTGGGCAGGGTGGTGTAGTCGGCCGGGAACGCGTCCATGCCGTAGGCGGTGGAGGTGGGGACGTTGCCGAAGCCGAACCACGGGTTGTGCTTCTGCGCGTAGTTGCCGACGCGACAGTCGGTGGCGCCGGCGCCGGGGATGTCCTCGTTGTAGCTGGCGAAGGTCTGGCCGGCGGCCAGCAGCTCGGAGGCCAGGTTGGGCGCCTGGAGGGCTCCGACGTCGACGCAGCTGTCGTCGACGATGCCCTGGCTGCTGCCCGAGAACAGCATGTAGTAGTTGGGCTGGCTGGGGTGGGTGAGCGCGTACGACTGGGTCAGGGCCGCGCCGCCGGCCACGAGGGTGTTGTTGACGTACGGGGCGTCGGAGCTGCCGATCACCTGCGCGTACTCGTGGTTCTCCATGACGACGACCACGATGTGGTCGGGCGTCGGCAGGGCGGCGGCGGTGTCGGCCGCGGCGTCGCCGGTCGCGGCCCACAGGCCGAGCGAGCCGGCCGAGAGGCCGAGGGCGGCGGCGAGGGCGGTCAGGGTGCGGCGACGGGGCGTGCCGGGGGTGCGGAGTCGTGCGAAGGCCATGGGGGTCCTCCGGGCGTTGAATGTGCTTCGGGCTCGATGGGGGTTGGGCGCCGAAAACAGTAGGATCGCCGCAGTGTCGTGTACCGCACAAGACAGGTGAAGAACAGACGAACAGCTGCTGCCCGCGCGCGGACCGCCCCGCCGACGTCACAGCGGCCCGCGATTGACCCGTTCCGGCCAGGCGTGGTGGGATCAGCTGGGCTTTTGGGCGCGGGGTGAAGGAGCGGGACGTGATCGGGCTGGTCGCCGTCGACGGGTCGGTCCGTCCGCTCGCCGACGAACTGCACGCCGCCTGGCCGGACAGCAGCAAGGTCTTCAAGGCCTCGCGCGGCAACTGTTTCGGCCCGCTGGAGGTGCTCGGCTTCGCCCTCAACGAGTCCGAGCGGGTGGTCTGTTTCGGCCCGCTCCCGGCGTTCGTCCGCCTGCTCTGCGAACTGGACCGCGAGTCCCGGGGCCGCGGCGTGGTCTGGGTGGACCCGCAGCGGCGGTACGTGATCCCGTTGAGCGGCAGCAGCACCGGGGCCGAGGAACTGGCCCGGGAGGTGGCGGTGGCCCTCGGCGTCACACCGGTGCTCTCCGACGGCCCCGTGCCCTCCGGCGACCCGCACCCGCGGCCCGAGCACCCCTGCGAGGACGAGCCGGTCCTGCGGATCGCCGGCCCGGACGACACCTACGAGGACGACCTCGTGGTCCACCCGCGCACCCTCGTCGTCGGGGTCGGCGTCGGCAGCGGCACCGGGACGACCGAGCTGGCCACGCTGCTGGCGGACACCCTGAGGTCGGCCGGCCTCTCCCGGTCCTCGGTGGCCCGGCTGGCCACCGTGACCGGCAAGGCGAGCCATCCGGCCGTCCGCCACGCCGTGTGGAGCCTCGGCTGGGTGCCGGTGGACGAGCACCCGGCGCAGGTCCTGGCGGCCGTGCCCGTCCCCAACCCGTCGGCCGCGGTCGGCACGGCCGTCGGCACCGCGAGCGTCGCCGAGGCGGCGGCACTGGCGAGCGCACCGAACGGCCGACTCGTCGTCGCCAAGCGGAAGTCGGCGACGGCGACGGTCGCCGTGGCGCGCGCCGGGGTGCGCGGACGGCTCGCCGCGCTCGCCCACGGGACCGATCTGAACAGCGCGCTCACCCCCCGCGCGCGGTGGGAACTGCAGAACGCCTCCGCGGTGGTGGGCACGCCGGGCGCGATCGAGGCGGTCTCCCCGCTGCTCCGGCCGGGCACCCGCCGGATCGCCACCGGCGAGTGCGTCGAGGCCGCCGTCACGCTGGCCGGGCACGGACACGCCGTCGTACTGATCGCCCCCGACGACGACACCGAGTCGAGCGTGCCGCCAGGCCCGTACGACGTCCTGCGCATTCCGGGGCCGCCCCTCCCGCTCCAAGGAGACCCCGCATGACCGCCGCCGGACCCGACCTCCGCCACCACGGCGACGCCGAGGTGCGCGCCGACGGGCTCGGCCTGGTCGACCTCGCCGTCAACGTCCGCACCGGCACTCCCCCGCACTGGCTGCGCGAGCGCCTCGCCGCCACGCTCGGCGAGCTGGCCGCCTACCCGGACCAGACGACCGCGCGCGCAGCCGTCGCCGCACGGCACGGACGGCCAGTGGACGAGGTGCTGCTCACCTCGGGCGCGGCCGAGGCGTTCGTCCTCCTCGCGCGCGTGCTGACGCCACGTCACATCACCGTCGTCCACCCGCAGTTCACCGAGCCCGAGGCGGCCCTGCGCGACGCCGGGCACACGGTGCACCGGGCGCTGCTGTCGCCGGCGGACGGCTTCCGGCTGGCCGCCGGCGCCGTCCCCGAGGAGGCCGACCTGGTCGTCCTCGGCAATCCGACCAACCCGACCTCCGTCCTGCACCCCGCCGACGCCGTCGTCGCCCTGGCCCGCCCCGGACGCACCCTGGTGGTGGACGAGGCGTTCATGGACACCGTGCCCGGCGAGCGCGAGTCCCTCTCCGCCGTGCGGGACCTGCCCGGCCGGGTGGTCGTGCTGCGCAGTCTCACCAAGACCTGGGGCCTGGCCGGACTGCGGATCGGCTACGTGCTCGGGCCCGCGCCGCTGATCGCCGAGCTCGGCGCGGCGCAGCCGCTCTGGCCGGTCTCCACCCCGGCGCTGGCCGCCGCCGAGGCGTGCAGCACGCCGGCGGCGCTGGCCGAGGCCGAGGAGGCGGCCGCCGAACTGGCGCTGTGGCGGGCGAACCTGATGAAGGGCCTGGCCGGGTTCCCGTCCGTCCGGGTGCACGGCGAGCCGGCCGCGTCGTTCGTCCTGGTCCAGCTGCCCGGCGCGGCCGCCGTCCGGGAGCGGCTGCGCGCGCACGGCTTCGCCGTCCGCCGCGGGGACACGTTCCCGGGGCTGGGCGAGGAGTGGCTGCGGATCGCCGTCCGCGACGAGCCGACGACGGGCCGCTTCCTGGACGCACTGGCGGCCGTGCTCAGCGGTGCCTGACGGCTCTCACCACAGCGTGACGACGTCCCCCACCGCGATCCGCCCGGGCGCCAGCACCTGCGCGTAGACGCCCGCGCACGGCAGCTCCGGCATGCCCTCCAGCGGCACCAGGCGGTTCTCCGCGGCGAGCACCCGCAGGGCGTCCGCGCTGCGCGGCAGCGGGCCGTGCCGCAGCGTCGGCACGGCGCAGCGCGGGGTCGGCGCCAGGACGCGCAGGCGCAGGCCCGGACCGATGCCCAGCTCCCGCCCCACCCAGCCGTTCTCGACGTAGCCGGTACCGTCCGTCCGGATGACCGCGTTCGGCCGGTAGCGCTCGGCCGCCGCGCCCGCGGCGGCGAGCGTCGAGGTCGTCAGCAGGTGCAGCGGCGCGAAGTCGAAGAACGTCCCGTCCGGCGCGGCCCGGCCCAACTCGTTGACGGTGAAGGAGACCTCCTCCTCGGTCCCGCGGGCCAGCACCTCCTCGGGCACGGCCCGTTCGATCGTCGCCCCGGGCGGGCGCTCGGCGATCAGCGTCACCTTCCGGCCCAGCGCCTCCGACAGCCCGGTCTCGTCCACGCCCCGCCCGTCCGGGCCGGTGATCGCCACCGCGCCGTCCGGGCCGGTCTGCGCCGTGAAGCCGAGCAGGCCGGCCCAGAGCCGCGGCTGCTTGGCGCTGGCGACCCGGCCCGTCCCGACGTCGCGCAGGGCGCGGATCCGGTCGCCCGCGAGGCCGCGCGCGGTGACCTCCGCCCGCCGCAGCTCCTCCCCCAGCAGCGACTTCACCGGGTACCGGCGCAGGCGCTCCACCGTGCCGACGACCGTCCCGCCGCCGTTCGCGCCCGCTCCCCCGCCCGTCACTCCCCGTCCTCCGCCCACTCCCTGAGCGCCGCGAAGTGCAGCTCCCCGAGGCCCGCCCGGGGGTCGACCCAGAGCGGCAGGGCCGGGGCCGGGTGGTGCGCGGCGATCCACTCGATGTCCTGCGGCCCGAGCTCGTCGTCGAGCCAGACGAACGGACGGCCGTCCGCCCACGCGACGAGGTCGCGGGTCTTCCAGTGCAGGCCATCCGGATCCGCACGGAACACCTCCGTCCAGCGGACGTACGGGAGTTCGGGCAGGCCGATGCGGGGGCCGATGTGGGTGTTCGCCTCGTCCATCCAGGTGGTGGCCCAGACCAGCTCGTACGGCAGGGACAGCAGCTCGGGCCCGTGCAGCGGGTTGAGCCACACCCGCAGCGGCTCGACCTGCTCGCCCGGTTTCGGCGCCTTGCGGGCCACCCAGGAGTCGGGCAGGACGTGGTGGGTGTCGTAGCCGTCCGGGCGCCGCTCGCCGGGGGCGGCGTAGGGGTTCAGGGGTCCGTCGACGTCGATGAGCAGAAGGGGCGTCATACCAGTTCATCCTGACCGCTGCCGGGCGGGTTGACCACCGACTTTCCGGCCTCGGGTGCTAGCGTCGCGGCGGCCCGGGAGAACATCCGGGGACCCTCCATCGGACACAGCAGAAGGTCGGCAGACTCCGTTGATTGACATACCGAGAGCGGCACAGCGCCCGCTCGCCCCGCACGGCCGGCGGGCCCTCGGCGCGGCCGTGGCCACCGTGCTGGCCGGCACGGCCTTCGGGATCGTCCCGGCGGCGGCCACGCCCCCGTCGGGCTCGCTGCAGGACCAGTTCCGGGCGGCGGCGGCCGAGTTCCACGTGCCGGAGGGTGTGCTGCTCGCCCTCTCCTACCAGGAGACCCGCTGGGACTCCCACCGGGGCGCGCCGAGCACCACCGGCAACTACAACGTCATGGGCCTGACCCAGGTCGACGTCGCCGCGGTCGGCGCGGCGCTGGCCGCCGGGCCGGGGCCCGACACGGCCGACGGGCGCGGCGACGACGCCCCGCCGCGGCCGGTCCTCGGCACGCCCACCGCGCCCGCCGTCCAGGACGGCCCCGAGCTGCACACGCTCGACGCGGCGGCGGCGCTGATCCGCCGCCCGGCGGACGACCTCAAGCGGGACACCGCGCAGAGCGTCCGCGGCGGCGCGGCCCTGCTGGCCGAGTACCAGAAGGAGTCCCTGCAGCAGAGCGGGCGGGCCGCCTCCGCGGACCCGAGCGCCTGGTACCAGGCGGTGGCCCGGTTCAGCCGTGCCGGTGACGCGGGCGCGGCGAACCCCTTCGCCGACCGGGTCTTCGACACGCTGCGCAAGGGCGTCTCCCGGCAGACCGCCGAGGGCCAGACCGTCACCCTCGCGCCCGTCGCGGGTCTGAGCGTGCCGTCCACGGCGGCACGGTCCGCGGCGGCCCCGCGGACGGCGACCCGCGCCGCGTTCGTCACGACCGCCGCCGGCAGTGCGACCGACGGCGCGACCGGCACCACGGCGGCGACCGCGGCGGCGACGGTCGCCGACGGCACGGTCGAGTGCCCGGCCTCGCTCGGCTGCGACTTCCAGCCGGCCGCGTACGCGCTCACCAACCCGAGCGACCCGACGTCCTTCGGCAACTACGCCAAGGCCAACCGCCCGGACGACGGCGACCGGATCCAGTACATCGTCATCCACGACACCGAAGGCGGCTTCGCCGGCTCGATCTCGGCGTTCCAGAACCCGAGCAACCAGGCCAGCGCCCACTACATCGTGCGCTCCTCGGACGGCCACGTCACCCAGCTGGTCAACACCAACAACGTGGCCTGGCACGCCGGCAACAAGACCGTCAACATGCACAGCATCGGCGTCGAGCACGAGGGCTACGCGTTCCCGACCGACCGCCCCACCTGGTACTCGGAGCAGCTCTACCAGTCCTCGGCCGCACTGGTCGGCTACCTGGCGAACCGGTTCGGCATCCCGCTCGACCGCCAGCACATCATCGGCCACGACGACGTCCCCGGCCCGCTCCAGGCGAACGTCGCCGGCATGCACTGGGACCCGGGCACGTTCTGGGACTGGTCGCACTACATGGACCTGCTCGGCGCCCCGCTCAAGACCGGCATCGGCGGCCAGCTCGCGGTCGGCGGCAAGGTCACCGTCACCCCGGCCTTCGACACCACCAACCAGCCCCCGGTGAGCGGCACCGCCGACCGCCCGGAGAACTTCGTCTACCTGCGCACCGGCCCGGACCCGAGCGCCCCGCTGCTCAACAGCGGCTCCACCCAGGCCGCCGACTGGAGCGACAAGGCCGTCACCGGCGCCTCCTACGTCGTCGCCGACCTGAGCGGCGACTGGACGGCCATCTGGTACGACGGCCAGAAGGCCTGGTTCTACAACCCCGGCGGGCAGAGCGCGACCGCCGACAACCGGCCCGGCCAGACCCTGCTGACCCCGAAGCCCGGCGCCGCCTCCATCCCGGTGTACGGGCGCAGCTACCCCGAGGCGTCCGCCTACCTGCCGTACCCCGCGATCACCGCGCAGACCGTGGCCCCGCTGAACGCCACCGTCCCGGCCGGGCAGTCCTACGTCGCGGCGAGCGCGACCCCGGTGCAGTCCGACTTCTACTACGGGCAGAACATCGACGGCAGCGCACCCAACGACCGTACGCTGGTGGTCGGTTGTGACACCTACTACCCGATCCGCTACAACCACCGGCTGGCCTTCCTGAAGGCCTCCGACGTGGCGGGCGGCCAGGTCGCGGGGCCGTGCACCCAGCCGCCCACGCCGAGCGCGGGCGTGCTGCGCGGGGCGGGCTCCGGCCGCTGCCTGGACATGCCGTTCGCGAGCCAGACGAACGGCACCCGGCCGGACGTCTGGGACTGCAACGGCGGCGGCAACCAGCAGTGGACGTACACGCCCGGGGGCCAGCTGACCATCTACGGCGGCACCAAGTGCCTGGACGCCTACAACAACCAGACCGCTCCCGGCACGGCGATCGACATCTGGGACTGCAACGGCGGCGCCAACCAGCAGTGGCGGCTCAACGCCGACGGCACCGTCACCGGCCTCCAGTCCGGCCTGTGCATCGACGTCACGCAGGCCGCCACCGCCAACGGCTCCGGCACCGCCCTGTGGACCTGCTCCGGCGCCGCCAACCAGCAGTGGCCCCGCACCGGCGCACTGCGCGGGGTCGGCTCCGGCCGCTGCCTGGACCTCCCGTTCTCCAGCCAGGCCAACGGCACGCAGCCGGACATCTGGGACTGCAACGGCGGCGCGAACCAGCAGTGGACGTACACGCCCACCGGCCGGCTGACCATCTACGGCGGCACCAAGTGCCTGGACGCATACAACAACCAGACCGCTCCCGGCACCAAGGTCGACATCTACGACTGCAACGGCGGCGCGAACCAGCTGTGGCGGCTCAACGCCGACGGCACGGTCGTCGGTGTCCAGTCCGGCCTGTGCATCGACGTCACGCAGGCCGCCACCGCCAACGGCTCCGGGGTCTCGCTGTGGACCTGCTCCGGCGCCGCCAACCAGCGGTGGAACCTGATCTGACGCCCGACCGGCAGCAGCACGGAAACGGCAGCAGGCCCTTCCCCACCACGGGGAAGGGCCTGCTGCCGTACGCGCGCTGCCGGCCGGATCAGACCTGGCCGGCCTTCTCCAGGGCCTCGCAGCAGGTGTTGATCAGCAGGCGGGTGACGACGTAGGGGTCGACGTTCGCGTTCGGGCGGCGGTCCTCGATGTAGCCCTTCTGCTCCACCTCGACCTGCCACGGGATGCGCACGGAGGCACCGCGGTTGGAGACGCCGTAGCTGTAGACGTTCCACGGGGCGGTCTCGTGCTTGCCGGTCAGGCGGGACTGGATGTCGTCACCGTACTGGTTGACGTGCTCCAGCACCTTCTCCTGGGAGGCGCCGAGCGACTCGCAGGCGGTGATGATGGCGTCGTAGCCCTCACGCATCGCCTTGGTGGAGAAGTTGGTGTGCGCACCCGCGCCGTTCCAGTCGCCACGGGCCGGCTTGGCGTCCAGGGTGGCGTCGATGCCGAACTCCTCGGCGGTGCGGTACAGCAGGTAGCGGGCGATCCACAGGTCGTCGGAGACGGTCATGGCGTCGACCGGGCCGATCTGGAACTCCCACTGGCCGGGCATGACCTCGGCGTTGATGCCGCAGATGGCCAGGCCGGCGTCGATGCAGCGGTCCAGGTGCAGCTCGACGATCTCGCGGCCGAAGACCTCCTCGGCGCCGACGCCGCAGTAGTAGCCGCCCTGCGGGGCCGGGTAGCCGCCCTCCGGGAAGCCGAGCGGGCGGGAGCCCTTGAAGAAGGTGTACTCCTGCTCGATGCCGAAGATCGACTCCTGCGCGGCGTACTTCTCGGCGACCTCGCGCAGCAGGGCGCGGGTGTTGGACTCGTGCGGGGTGCCGTTCGTCTCCAGGACCTCGCACAGGACCAGGATGTTGTCGCCGCCGCGGATCGGGTCCTTGACGACCTTCACCGGCTCCAGCACGCGGTCCGACGCGTGGCCCTCGGCCTGGTTGGTGGAGGAGCCGTCGAAGCCCCAGGTCGGGATCTTGTCCGCGTTGGGCAGGACGCGAGTCTTGGAACGGAGCTTCGCGGTCGGCTTCGTGCCGTCGATCCAGATGTACTCGGCCTTGATTGCCACGGCGGTGTCCCTCGCATTGCTGGGTGGTGGGTGCCCGCGTAGCGTCGCAAGCCGCCGTTTCCCGGTTGTTCCTCTCATGTAACGCGCATGTGAACCAACCGTCCGCGCTGACACCGTCACGGTGCGGGAGTGCCGGGGATGGCACTCCCACTCCCTCCCGTGCCTCGGGTCAGTGGCGGCGGGCGGGCGCGGCCCGGCGGCGCCGGGTGGCCCACAGGGCGGCGGCCCCGCCCGTGACGAGGGCGGCGGCGCCGGCGGCGATCGGGCCGGTGGCGCTGCTGCCGCCGGTCTCGGCCAGGCCCCCGGCCGGCCGCGCGGCGGCGGCGTGCGCGGTGGCGGCGTGCGCGGTGGTGTCGGCCGCCGGCTGGACGGCAGGCCCGCTGGTGGGCGCGTCCGCGGTGGGCGCCGGGGTCGGCGTGGCCGTCGCCGGGCCGGTCGGCGCGGTCGGCTTCTCGCAGCTCACCGAGGCGACGGTGATCTTCCCGGTGACCTTGGCGACGTTCAGGTTCAGCGGGTTCACCTCGACCTGCACCTCCAGTGCCGAGGCGGCGGCCGTGGTCGAGGTCGTGGTGCGCTTGGAGAACTCCACCGAGACGCTGCCGACCATCGGCACGTCCACCTTGGTCGGCGCGTACAGGCCGACGGTGACCGGCTTGCCGAGGACGGTGAGCCTCGCGGGCGCGACGACGTTCGCGGTCGGCTGCCCGTCGACCGGGCACGTCGCCTCGGCGCTCATCGCCTCCAGACCGAGCAGCGCGGTGGCCGGCAGGCCCGGGGCGTGCACGTCGGCGTTGACCAGCTGGACGGAGGCGGCGGTGCCCTTGGCGTCGGAGCGCGTCACGGACTTGCCCACGTCGGCCTTGACGAGCGTGACCGGGCCCTGCTGGTCGACGCCGTCGACCTTGGCGGTGAGCACCGACCCTCCCCCAACCTCCGGCTGGGGGGACCCCCATCGCTGGGCGGGCGTCTCGACCTTGTTCAGCGCGATGTCCACGGGGACGTCCACCGCCTTGTTCAACAGGCTGACGTCCAGGGCGAGTTCGGCCGTGACGGCCCGCGCCTTGCCCGGGGAGCCGGGCGCCGGCGATGGCGTCGGCGTCGGCTCGGCAGCCTGGGCCGGCGGGACGGTGAGCAGCGTGCACACCGCCACCACGGCGGCTGCGGGAACGATTCGACTGACAGAAGAACGAGAAGACATGGCGGCACCCCACAGATGAAACGATGAGCCGCCAGTCTTCTCAAACAATCCGTCACATGCGCCACACGGAGCGTCATTTCACCCGTTGGAGTGAGTTTGGCGCCCCGCGGTATGACGCCTCTGCTACGGCAGCCGCCAGTCCACCGGCTGCGCCCCCTGCCGCACCAGCAGCTCGTTGGCCCGGCTGAACGGCCGCGAGCCGAAGAAGCCGCCGTTCGCCGAGTACGGGCTCGGGTGCGCCGACTCGATCGCCGGGACGTCCCCGAGCAGCGGCCGCAGGTTCCGGGCGTCCCGGCCCCACAGGATCGCCACCAGCGGGCCGCCGCGCGCCACCAGTGCCCGGATCGCCTGCTCGGTGACCTCCTCCCAGCCCTTGCCGCGGTGCGCGGCGGGCTTGCGCGGCGCGGTGGTCAGCGCGCGGTTGAGCAGCAGCACGCCCTGCTGCGTCCACGGGGTGAGGTCGCCGTTGGACGGCTGCGGGAGGCCGAGGTCCGTCCCGTACTCCTGGAAGATGTTGATCAGGCTGGCCGGGATCGGCCGCACCTCGGGCCCCACCGAGAAGCTCAGCCCGACGGCGTGCCCGGGGGTCGGGTACGGGTCCTGCCCGACGATCAGCACCCGCACGTCGGCGAAGGGCTGCTGGAAGGCGCGCAGCACGTTCGGCCCGGAGGGCAGGTAGGTGCGGCCTGCGGCCAGTTCGGCGCGCAGGAAGTCGCCCATGGCGGCGACCCGGTCGGCGACGGGTGCCAGGGCGGTCGCCCAGCCGGGCTCGACGATCTCGTGAAGTGGACGCGGTGCCATGGTCGCCACCCTATCGGCCTACACCGACAGCGCGTTCAGCGGATGATCAGCCGACGGGACGGCCGCGCAGCACCACCAGCTCGGGCGCGGCCAGCACCCGGACGTCCGCCCGCGGGTCCTCGTCGTACACCACGAGGTCCGCCGACGCGCCCTCCTCCAGCCCGGGGCGCCCGAGCCACTCGCGTGCGCCCCAACTCGCCGCCGACAGGGCCTCGTCGGGGCTCAGCCCGGCCTTGACGAGCTCGGCCACCTCGTCCGCGACCAGCCCGTGCGCGAGCGAGCCGCCCGCGTCCGTCCCGACGAAGATCGGGATCCCGGCGTCGTGCGCGGCGCCGACGGTGTCGTAGCGGCGCTCGTGCAGGCGGCGCATGTGCGCGGCCCAGGCCGGGAACCTGCCCTCGCCGCCCGCCGCCAGCCCCGGGAAGGTCGCGATGTTGACCAGCGTCGGGACGATCGCCACCCCGCGCTCGGCGAAGACCGGGATCAGCTCCTCGGTCAGCCCGGTGGCGTGCTCGACGCAGTCGATGCCGGCCGCGAGGAGGTCCGGGAGCGACTCGGCGGCGAAGCAGTGCGCCGTCACCCGCGCGCCCTCCTCGTGCGCCGCCGCGATCGCCTCGGCCAGCGCGTCGCCGGGCCAGCACGCGGCGAGGTCGCCGCGCTCGCGGTCGATCCAGTCGCCGACCAGCTTCACCCAGCCGTCCCCGCGCCGCGCCTCGGCCCGGACGTACGCGGCGAGGTCGCCCGGCTCGATCTCGTGCGCGTAGTTGCGGATGTAGCGACGGGTGCGGGCGATGTGCCGCCCGGCCCGGATGATCCGCGGCAGGTCCTCGCGCTCGTCGACCCAGCGGGTGTCGGCGGCCGAGCCAGCGTCCCGGATCAGCAGGGTGCCGGCGTCGCGGTCGGTGAGCGCCTGCTTCTCGCTGGTCTCGGCGTCCACGGCGCCGTGCGCGTCCAGGCCGACGTGGCAGTGCGCGTCCACCAGGCCGGGCAGCACCCAGCCGGTCACCGTCCGGACGTCCCCGGCGCCCGGCGGGCGGGTGAAGCTCACCCGGCCGTCCACCACCCAGAGTTCGTCCCGGACGTCCTCCGGACCGACCAGCACCCGACCCCGGACGTGCAGCACCGCGCCATCGCTCATGGCCCGCACTCTACCGACGGGCGGGTTCCGTGTAAGCAGCGAGAATGCGGCAGACTCGTTCCCGTCCCAACCACCCGTGCGCGAAAGGCCCCTAGACGTGAGCCCCTTCCTCGACCTCCCCCCGCTCAGCGCCGCCGAGTTCGCGGCGATCGAGGACCAGGTGGCCGCGCTGCTGCACACCTCCGCAGACGTGATCGTCACCCAGGGTGAGGCGCTGCTGCCCCTGGAGGCCGCGATCCGAGGCGCCGCGCACCCGGGCTCGACCGCGCTCAACATCGTCACCGGCCCGTACGGTCAGACCTTCGGCAACTGGCTGCGCTCGTGCGGCGCCGGGGTCGTCGACCTGGCCGTCCCCTTCCACAGCGCGGTGAGCGCGCGGCAGGTGGCCGACGCCCTGGCCGCGAACCCCGCGATCGACTTCGTCTCCCTCGTCCACGCCGAGGCCGCCACCGGCAACACCAACCCGGTCGCCGAGATCGCCGCCGTGGTCCGCGAGCACGGCGCCCTGCTCATGCTCGACGCGGTCGCGTCGGTGGCCGCCGAGCCGCTGCTCACCGACGAGTGGGGCGTCGACCTGTGCGTCATCGGCGGCCAGAAGGCGATGGGCGGCCCCGCCGGCGTCTCCGCCGTCTCGGTCTCCGAGCGCGCGTGGAAGCGCATCGCCGCCAACCCGGCCGCCCCGCGCCGCTCCTACCTGTCCCTGCTCGACTGGAAGGAGCGCTGGACGGACGCCGGGCGCACCGTACTGCCGCACGCCCCGGCCCAGTTGGAGATGCTCGCCCTCGGTGCGTGCCTCGACCGCATCACCGCCGACGGCCTGCCGGCGGTCATCGCCCGCCACCGCGCCGCCTCCGCCGCGACCCGGGCCGGCGTCCGCGCCCTCGGCACGCTCACCCCGTTCGTCACGGAGGACGCCCACGCCGCGCCCGTCGCGACCACCCTCCGCACGCTCGACGGCCTGAACGCCGCCGAACTGGCCGCCGTCCTCGACCCGGCCCTGCCCGTCCAGCCCGGCGCAGGCGCCCTGGCCGCGGAGATGCTCCGGGTCAACCACTACGGCCCGGCGGCTTCGCTCGACACGGTCCGGTCCTGCCTGACCGCGCTGGCCGCCGCGACCGGCGCCGGCGCCGAGCCGGCCCTGCTGGCCGCCGACGCCGCCTGGACCGCGACCGTCAAGGGCTGAACACGCAAAGCGGCCCCCGAGAAATCCTCGGGGGCCGCTCCATGACGTCACCGCTCAGTGCCCGCCCGCGTCCACCACCTCGACGCCCCGGATGTTCCGCTCGATCTCCTCCGCCGGCAGGGCGATCGCCAGGGCCCAGTAGTAGATCACCAGAGAGAACACCACCACGACGAGAATGTCCCACCAGAGCGGCAGGTTCCCCCGGGCGCCCTCGCCGAAGGTCCCCTGCCAGGAGATGATCCCCATCCCGACCAGGTAGACCGGCAGCCACTGCCCGGCCCTGAAGTCCATCCGGGGCGCGTTCGGCACCCCCTTCGACGCGGCGTACGCGGAGTAGGAGCCGAGCAGGACGTACCCGATGATGATCGCCATGCCCAGCCGCCACAGGGTGTCCCAGCCGGACCAGTAGATGATCAGGCTCGAGACCGCGAAGGCCAGTGGCGAGACGATCGTGCCGCCGGGCAGGTGGTACGGCCGCTCCAGCCCCGGCAGCCGCTTGCGCAGCACCCCGAAGGCCAGCGGCGCGCCCGCGTACATCAGCACGACCGCCGAGGTGATGAAGCCGACCAGCCGCTGCCAGCTCGGGAACGGCAGGAAGCAGAGCACCCCCGCGACCCACGCGATGACCAGGCCGAGCCACGGCACCGAGCGCCGGTCGGTGAGCTGCAGGGTCTGCGGCGCGTAGCCGTTGCGGCTCAGCCCGTAGGTGACCCGCGAGCTGGACGTGATGTAGACCAGTCCGGTGCCGGCGGGCGAGATCACCGCGTCGATGAACAGGACGGTGGCCAGCCAGCCGAGGCCGATCAGCGTCGCGAGCCCCGCGAACGGCCCGCTGATGCCCGGGTAGTCGAGCTTGCCCCAGCCCTCGGCGAAGGCCGACGGCGGCAGCGCCCCGATGAACACCACCTGGAGCATGACGTAGACGATCGTGCCGATCACGACCGACCCGAGGACGGCCCGGGGGATGTCCCGACGCGGGTTGCGGCTCTCGCCCGCCCACTGGATGGCCTGCTCGAAGCCGAGCAGCGCGAAGATCACCCCGCTGGTGCTGATCGCCGCGAGCACGCCCTTGGCCCCCTCCGGCGCGAAGCCGTGCACGGTGAAGTTGGAGCCGTGGAACTCGGTGATCGCGAGGGCGAAGATCGTCAGGACCGGAACGGCAACCTTCCACACGGTGGCCGCGCTGTTGGTGTGTGCGAGCAGCCGCACGCCGAGGAAGTTGATCGCGACGAACACGCCGAGCAGCACGGCGGCGACGACGAACCCGCTCCCGGACAGCGTCAGGTCGTTGTTCAACAGACCACGCGCCCATGACCAGTGCCGCGCGTAGTTGATCATCGCCTGCACCTCGATCGGCGCGATCGTCGCCGCCTGCAGCCAGGTGAACCAGCCGAACGACATCCCCGCGAACCCGCCGAAGGCGTAGTGCGGATACCGCGCCGTCCCACCCGCGACCGGGAACAGCCCACCCAGCTCGGCGTGCACCATCGCCAGCAGGATGATCGCGACCGCCCCGATCCCCCACGACAGCAGCGCCGCCGGCCCCGCCGCCACCGCCGCCTTCTGCGCCCCGAACAGCCAGCCGGACCCGATGATCGCCCCGACCGAGGCCCAGAGCAGCCCGATCACGCCGACTTCACGCTTGAGTCCGGTGTTCCCCGAACCTGCCGGAGCCTCAGTCGTGGGGTTAGCCATGGGCCGGTCGCCTCTCGCCGTCGGGGGAAGACCACCCCGACAGTGCCGCAGCCCCACCCCCTCCCCCGCGCCGAAACGCGCCGCGCCTGCCCCCCTCACCCAAACGGTCGGCCCGCACGTGATCCGGGTCGGCCCCGAGAGGCTTCTCGGGGCCGACGACCATCAGCCGTTCGGAGGAATGGGCCGACGATGCCGCCCGGCCCCCTTCCGCAGCAGCGCCACCGGCGTATCGTCCTGCGCTTCGACAGCGACACGGGATTTCGTAGAACGAATGCGGGAACTCGGAGTGACGGCGAAGAGAGGAAAGGCGGCGTGACGGTGGTGGTCAGGGTTCTGGACGGAGATCGAACGGCGCTCCTGGAAGAGCAGTTGAAGGCCGTGTTCGCCGAAGCCTTCGCGGAGTCACCGTACGGAGACGGCCCGCCCGACGTGGAACGGGCGTTCCGCCGGTTCCGGTCGCAGGTGCGACGGCGAGAGTTCCGTGCGGCGGTCGCGTTCGACGGCGAGACGGTGGTGGGGATGGCCTACGGCTACCCACTGTCCGCGAACACCGGCTGGTGGGACACACTCGTCGGAGCCGTACCCGAGGACCTGCGCCGCGAGGACGGGAAGCGGACATTCGGATTGTTCGAGCTCGCGGTACGCCCCGCCTGGCGCAGGCGGGGCGTCGCCACCGAGATGCATCGCGCCCTGGTGGGCGGGCTGGCCAACGAGCGCGTGATGCTGAACAGCCGGCCGGAGGCCATCGCAGCGCAGGCGGCGTACCGGGCATGGGGCTATCGACGGATCGGCACGGCGCTCCCGTGGGACGGCGCAGCGAAACACGACCCGTTGGTGCTGGAGCTGTGAGGAGCGCTGGTCAAGACGGGACTTCGGCGGTCCGGCGGAATTCGCGGGCATGGTCGGCCAAGGTGTCGGGGGAAAGGGCGATGCTGTGAATGTCCTCCAGGTAGACGCCCCACATGCTGCCGTCCACCCAGACGCAGACGCCGATCGGCTGCTGACCATCGGCGAGTAGGCGCCCGGCGTGACCGCACTTCATGACGCCGCCGTGGGCCCTGATTGCAACAGATTTCGGCCGGGATCTCCCGGGACAGTTCCCGGGACGTTCATCCGCAGGGCACCCGGAACTCATCGGGGAGCGGCAGGCTCCGGCGAACGGGGTGAAGTTGGCTATACAACTCCACCGAAATGCCGCCACAGAGGAGAACTTCGCCATGCCCGAGCTGCCGACGTACTGGCTGCGCGACAACTGCCCGTGTGCCGAGTGCCGCGATCCGCGCACCGGGCAGAAGTTGTTCCAGATCGCCGACCTGCCGGAAGACCTCGCGGTCGCGGCGCAGTGCGAGCTGGACGGGAACCTCGAATTGCTGTGGTCGGACGGGCACCGGTCGCGGTATCCGCTTGGCTGGCTGAGCGAGGAGGGCGATGGGGACGGGCGGACGGAGGACGACAAGCGGCTCTGGGTCGCCGCGGACTTCGCGCGCGGACTGCCGGAGGCCGAATGGGAGGCGTACCTGGCCGACCCCGCCGAGCAGGGGGCCGTCCTCGCAGCGGTACGGCGCAGCGGGTTCGCGGTGCTGCGCGGGGTGCCGGCCGTGGCGGGGCGGGTGCTCGACGTCGCCCGGAGCTTCGGGTACGTGCGCACCACCAACTACGGGGAGCTGTTCGACGTCCGCGTCGAGCCGGACCCGAACAACCTCGCGTTCACCAGCGCCGCCATCACGCCCCACACCGACAACCCGTACCGGGACCCGGTGCCGACCCTCCAGCTCCTGCACTGCCTGGAGAACTCCGCGACGGGCGGGGACTCCGGCCTCGTCGACGGCTTCAAGGCCGCCGCACTCCTCCGCGAGGAGGCTCCGGCGGACTTCGCCGTCCTCACCCGCACCCTCGTCCCGTTCGTCTTCCGCGACCGCCGCACCGAGCTGCGCGCCGACCGTCCACTGATCGACGTGGACGCCCTCGGCCGGATCCGCGAGGTCCGGTTCAACAACCGCTCGATCAGCACCCTGCGCGGCACCCCCGAGGAGCTCACCGCCTTCTACACCGCCTACCGCCGCTTCGCCGCGATCACCCTGCGCCCCGAGCTCCAGCTCACCTTCCGCCTGGCGCCCGGCGACTGCCTGGTCTTCGACAACACCCGCCTCCTGCACGCCCGGACGGCCTTCCAGCAGGACGGCCACCGCCACCTCCAGGGCTGCTACGCCGACCTCGACTCGCTCGCCTCGACCCTCGCCGTGCTGTACCGCCGCGCCGCCGCCCTGGACGCGATCGCCGAGCTGTTCGCGGGCGAGGGCGCCGGGGAGTACCTGGGCGAGGAGGTCACGATGGCCGAGCACATGCTCCAGGCCGCTGCGGCGGCCGAGGCGTCCGACGCCCCCGACCACCTCGTCGCCGCCGCACTGCTGCACGACATCGGACACTTCTTCGACGAGCACGGCCACAGCTCCCTGCACGGACGGGACCTGATGCAGGGCCAGGACACTCGCCACAGCGACACCGGCGCCGACTGGCTGGCGCAGTGGTTCGGCCCGGAGGTCACCGAGCCCGTCCGGCTGCACGTGGCCGCGAAGCGCTACCTGTGCGCGGTCGAGCCGGGCTACCGGGAGCGGCTGTCCGAGGCGTCCGAGTACACGCTCAAGGTCCAGGGCGGCCCGATGGACGACGCCCGGGCCGCCGCGTTCGCCGAACTCCCGGGCGCCGCCGACGCGGTGGCCGTCCGCCGCTGGGACGAGCGGGCGAAGGTGGCCGACGCCCCGACACCGGACTTCGAGCACTACCGCCCGCTGCTCGCCTCGCTGATGAAGTAGGGACGACACGAGGGGAGGCCCAAGCCCGTGGGCCTCCCCGCACTCAGTCCATCTCCCGCGCGTGCCGCGAAAGCGCCGACGTCGCGAGGGAGTTGTGCACGCTGAACGCCACCGTCCCCGGCAGGTAGCGGTCCTGGGACCACTCCACCGGCGTGCCGGTCGGGTCGGTCGTGCGCCGCCGCTCGCGCAGCAGCGGGCCGCCGCGGCGGCAGCCGAGCAGGCGGGCGTCCTCCGCGTTGGCCGCGACGATGTCGATGGTGTGGTCGGCGTCGCAGAAGAGGATGCCGTGCTCGCGCAGCACCTCGGTGTGCGAGACGACGTCCGGCGGCAGCTCGGCGACGATCTCGCCGACCCGCGGCGGGTAGATGGTGCGCTCCACCATCACCGGCGTGCCGGACAGCGTCCGCAGGCGGACCGTCACGTACACCTCGGCGCCCGGCTCCAGCCGCAGCTGCTCGCGCTCGGCGGCGTCGGCCGGGCGGCGCACCAGGGAGTCGAGGATGCCGCCGGGCTCCTCGCCCATCGAGTACGCCCAGTGCGTGAAGCTGAGGAGCTCGGAGAAGCTCTGCACCCGCGCGCCCCCGAGCACCACGCGCCGGGTGCCGCGCCGGGAGGTGACCAGCCCGTCCGAGCGGAGCACGGCCAGCGCCTGCCGGACGGTCCCGCGGGAGACCCCGTACTGCTCGGCCAGCGCGCCCTCTGCGGGCAACCGGCCCGCCTCGCCGTAGGCACCCGTGGTGATCGCCTCGCGCAGGTCGGCGGCCACCTTGCGGTAGAGGGCACCGGCGCGCTCGGCGGGGCGCCCCGACTCAAGCCCGGGCTCTGTTGCCACGTCAGTCAATGTCCCTCCTGGGGCGGTGTCCTGCGCAGCCGTACCGGCGCGGACAGCCCGACCTTATCCCGCTGCGCCTTCGAAGCATCGCACCGAACGGATCACGCACCGGTGGCCGGATTCCACCGTTCCCACAGCCGACCCCGGTTCTGGGCCGTCCGTTCACCTTCCCGTCACCGGACTCCGGGTTACTTACCCCCGTCAGCGAAGTTGGCTAGTCAACTCGGACGGTCTCGCCCGGCTATCGGACAGACCCGCGCAGCGGCCGCCACTCGCACGATCCCCCGATCAGACACCCTGCTCCGCACTCACCTTCGCAGTACACCCCCGATCAGGAGACTGACCAGTGTCCGTGCACCGCGCCCGCTCCGCCGCCTTCGCGGCCGTCCTGACCGCCGCCGCACTCTCCCTCACCGCCTGCGGCTCCGCCGGCTCGTCCGCCGCGAAGTCCAACAGCGCCGCGGGCGGCAAGGACGCGAAGACCGCCGCCTCCCTCGCCGACTTCGGCGGCATGGACGGCCTGGTCGCCGCCGCCAAGAAGGAGGGCAAGCTGCACGTCATCACGCTGCCCCGGGACTGGGCGAACTACGGCAAGCTGATGGACGACTTCAAGGCCAAGTACGGCATCGAGATCGAGGACGAGAACCCGGACGGCTCCAGCCAGGACGAGATCAACGCGATCACCTCCCGCAAGGGCCAGGACCGCGCCCCCGACGTCGTCGACCTCGGCTCCGCCTTCGCGATCAGCGCCGGCAAGCAGGGCCTGCTGGCCCCCTACAAGGTCACCGACTTCGACAAGATCCCGGCCACCATGAAGGACGCGGGCGGCCTGAGCTACAACGACTACGGCGGCTACATGTCGATCGGCTGCGACGCCAAGAAGGTGTCCGTCTGCCCGAAGACCTTCGCCGACCTGCTCAAGCCCGACTACAAGGGCATGGTCGCCCTGAACGGCAACCCGACCAAGGCCGGTGCCGCCTTCGGCGCCGTCTACGCCGCGGCCCTCGCCAACGGCGGCTCGCTGGACAACATCCAGCCCGGCATCGACTTCTTCGGCAAGGTCAAGCAGGCCGGCAACTTCAACCCGGTCGAGGTCACCCCGGCGACCATCGAGAAGGGCGAGACCCCGATCAGCATCGACTGGTCGTACCTGAACGCCGGCTACTCGGTGAAGTTCAAGGACAAGGGCATCGACTGGCAGGTCGCCATCCCGTCGGACGGCTCCTACGCGCAGTACTACAACCAGGCCGTCAACAAGGACGCGCCGCACCCGGCCGCCGCCCGCCTGTGGGAGGAGTACCTCTACAGCGCCGCCGGCCAGAACGGCTTCATGGGCGGCTTCGCCACCCCGGCCCTGTTCGACGCCATGAAGGCCGCCGGCACCCTGGACGCCGACGCCGCCTCGAAGCTGCCGCCGGTCGAGAAGCCGTTCACCACCTTCCCGACCCCGGACCAGACGGACGCGGCCAAGAAGGTCGTGACCGAGAACTGGGCCAAGGCGATCGCGGGCTGACCTGACGATGACCACGGCTCCCACCCCGGTGCCGGCCTCCGCCTCCGCCGCCCAGCGCGGCGGGGGCGCCCCCGGCTCCGTCTCCCCCGACACCACCGCCACGACCGCCAAGGCCCCCCGCCCCGGCAGGCGCGGCGGCCCCCGCGGCCGGGCCTGGCTGGCCGCCCTCCCCCTGCTGCTGTTCTTCGTGATCGGCTTCGGGCTGCCCGCCGTCGCGATCGCCGTCGGCGCGTTCACGACCTCCTCCGACGCCCCCGACGGCGGCGGCACCTTCACCACCGACAACCTCACGAGCTCGCTCCAGGGCGCCTACTTCACCGCCCTGTGGGGCAGCGTGAAGCTCTCCCTGCTGACCGCGCTGATCGCCACCGTCGTCGGCCTGCCGCTGGCGCAGGCGGTGGCCACCTCCCGGCTGCGGATGTTCCGCGAGGCCGTGATGTCCGCCTCCGGCGTGCTCGCCAACTTCGGCGGCGTGCCGCTCGCGTTCATGTTCGTCGCCACCCTCGGCAACTCCGGCGAGGTCACCAAGCAGTTCGGCCTCACCAAGCACGGCTGGAACCTCTACACCTTCTCCGGCCTCTCCGTCGTCTACCTGTACTTCCTGGTGCCGCTGATGGTCATCACCATCACCCCGGCCCTGGAGGGCCTGCGCAAACAGTGGCGCGAGGCCGCGGCCAACAACGGCGCCACCAGCGTGCAGTACTGGCGCCACGTGGCCCTGCCCGTGCTCGCGCCCTCGCTGCTCGGCGGTTTCGTGCTGCTCTTCGGCGCCTCCTTCGCCGCGTACGCCACCGCCGAGGCCATGGTGGGCAGTTCGGTGCCGCTGATCTCGATGCAGATCGGCGACGCGCTGTCCGGCAACGTCCTGGTCGGCCAGGGCAACCTCGCCCTCGCCCTCGGCCTCGACATGATCGTGGTCGCCTGCCTGGTGATGGCCGTGTACCTGCCCCTTCAGCGCCGGAGTGCCAAGTGGCTCGCCTGATCAACCGCATCCGTTTCGGCCGCGGCCTCGTCCTGCTGATCTGCGGGATCTACTTCGCCGTCCCGATGGCCGCGTCGCTGTGGTTCAGCATCGACGACAACAAGGGCGGCACCACCTTCCGCGCCTACACCGAGCTGCTGAACGCACCCGGCTTCACCGACAGCCTCGTGCTGAGCCTCGAACTCGCCGGCGTCACCGTGGCGGCGCTGCTGCTCCTGCTGGTGCCCGCGATGCTCGCCGCCCGGCTCGGCGCGCCGAAGCTGCGCCCGGTGATCGAGATCATCTGCTCGATGCCGCTGGTCGTCCCCGTGGTCGCGCTGACCACCGGCATCATCGGCGTGTTGCGCTGGGGCCCGGACTACCTGCAGGACACGCCGTTCTTCCAGACCATCGTGGCCATCCAGGACCCGAACTTCCCGATCGTCCTGGTCATCGCGTACGTGCTGATGGCGCTCCCGTTCGCCTACCGGGCGCTGGACGCGGGGCTGCGCGGCGTCGACGTCGTCACCCTCGTCGAGGCCGCCCGCAACTGCGGCGCCGGCTGGCTGCGCGCGGTGTTCACCGTCGTCCTGCCGAACCTGCGCAGCGGGCTGCTGAACGCGGCCGTGCTCACCGTCGCCCTGGTGCTCGGCGAGTTCACCACCGCCTCGATCCTCGGCTTCACCCCCTTCTCGGTGTGGATCAACTCCAACGGCAAGAGCGACGGCCAGATGTCCGTCGCCGTGTCGATGCTCAGCCTGCTGATCGTCTGGCTCGTGCTGCTGCTGATGTCCGCCGTCGGCCGCGGCCGCAAGACCGCGCGGTCCTGAACCACCCTTCCGCTTCCAGGAGTTACCCCCATGACCACCGCCACCGCCTCCGCGACCGGCAAGTCCGCGGCCACCGGCGGCGCGACCGTCGAGTTCCGCTCCCTGCGGCGCTCGTTCGGCGCCACCACCGCCCTCGACGGCCTGGACCTGACCGTCCAGCCCGGCGAACTGCTCGCCCTGCTCGGCCCGTCCGGCTGCGGCAAGACCACCGCGCTGCGCATCCTGGCCGGCTTCGAGCAGCACGACTCCGGCGAGGTCCTCGTCGACGGCCGGGACATCACGGCGATCCCCGCGCACAAGCGCGACGCTGGCATGGTGTTCCAGTCCTACAGCCTCTTCCCGCACCTGACCGCGCTCGACAACGTCGCCTTCGGGCTGCGGATGCGCGGCGCAGGCAAGGCCGAGCGCCGGGGGCGGGCCCAGGAGCTGCTGGAGCTGGTCGGCCTGCCGCACCGCGCCGGGCACTACCCGCACCAGATGTCCGGCGGCCAGCAGCAGCGCATCGCGCTCGCCCGTGCGCTCGCCCTGCAGCCGCGCGTCCTGCTGCTCGACGAGCCGCTGTCCGCGCTGGACGCCAAGGTCCGCCTCCAGCTGCGCGAGGAGATCCGCCGGCTCCAGCAGGAGCTCGGGATCACCACCCTGTTCGTCACCCACGACCAGGAGGAGGCGCTGTCGATGGCCGACCGCGTCGCCGTCCTGCGCGCGGGCCGGCTGGAGCAGTGCGCCACCCCGAACGAGCTGTACTCGCGCCCGGCCACCGCGTTCGTCGCCGAGTTCGTCGGCACCATGAGCCGGATCCCGTGCACCCGCACCGCCGAGGGCGTCGAGGTGCTCGGCCGCCGGCACGCCGTGGACGGCACCGTGCCGGCCGACGGCGAGCTCCAGGTGCTGGTCCGCCCGGAGAACGTCACGCTGACGCCGTCCGCGAACGGCCCGGCCCTCGTCGTCACCGCGTCCTTCCTGGGCGCCGTCACCCGGCTGACCGTCCGCCTCCAGGACGGCACCGAGGTCAAGGCCGACCTGCCGACCGAGGCCGCCGCCGCCCTGCCCGCCGGTTCGCGCGCCGAGCTCACCCTGCCCGAGCGCCCGGTCCTGGTGGACCGCCGCGCGGCGGCCTGAGAGTCTGTCCTGTCTTTCAGCATCTGAATGATCCACCGAAGGTACCGCCATGCCTGAGTCCGCACTGCCCGCCGCCGTCCTCTTCGACATGGACGGCACCCTGGTCGACACCGAGCACCTCTGGTGGGAGGCCGCCGCCGAGCTCGCCGACGAGCTGCACCACTCGCTCACCGACCAGGACGCCCCCGAGGTGCTCGGCCGCGCCGTCGAGCACACCGCCGCCCACCTGCACCGGGTCACCGGCACCGACCGCACCGAAGCCGAACTCGCCGAGCGGCTCGGCGAGTCCTTCGCCGGCAAGGTCGCCGCCGAGACCGTGCCCCGCCCCGGCGCACTCGCGCTGCTCGCCTCGCTGCGGGACGCGCAGGTGCCCACCGCGCTGGTCTCCGCCTCCCCGCGCCGGGTCGTCGACCTCGTCCTCGGCACCATCGGCCGGCACTGGTTCACCGTGACCCTCGCCGCCGAGGACACCGAGCGCACCAAGCCCGCACCCGACCCGTACCTGGCCGCCGCCGAGCGGCTCGGCCTGGACCCGGCCGCCTGCGTCGCCGTCGAGGACACCCCGACCGGCGTCGCCTCCGCCAGCGCGGCCGGCTGCGCGGTCCTCGCCGTCCCCTCCACGGCGACGCCGATGCCCGACGGCTCCCGGATCACCCTGCTCGACAGCCTGGAGAACGCGGATCTAGCCCTGCTCGGGAAGCTGGGCGCGCACCGGGCTGTTTGAGACCGGCATGCCCTACCTCCTCCTCACCTTCGCGATCCTCAGCGAGGTCTGCGCCACCAGCTGCCTCAAGCTCACCGAGGGCTTCTCCAAGTTCTGGCCCAGCGCCGGCGTCGCCGTCGGCTACGTGCTCTCCTTCTGGCTGCTCGGCCGCGCGCTCAAGCACATCCCGGTCTCGGTCGCGTACGCCGTCTGGTCGGGCGCCGGCACGGCGGCGGTCGCCGGGATCGGCGTGGTCGCCTTCGGCGAGTCGCTGGGGAAGCTGCAGCTGCTGGGCATCGCGCTGATCATCGTCGGGGTCGTCGTGCTCAACCTCAAGGGCGGTCACTGAGGTTCACCGCCGGCGCGGAAGGTCGACGGGCCCGGCTTTCCGCGCCGACTTCGCCGACAGCCCCTTCAAGGTCCGACCAGGCGATGACGATGCACGGCCCCTGACGCTCAGCCCGTGTGGGTGCGCGCGATCTCACCCAGCCAGCGCCGGACGTCGGAAGCGCTCGCGGGGCGGTCCCGCGGATCCTTCGCCAGGAGGGCGGCGACCAGGCGGTCCAGCTCTCGGGGAACGCCCGGTCGCCGGCTACCGGGAAGCGGGCCGGGCCTGGTGAGGTGCTGGTGCATGACGGCCACGGTGTCGCCGGGGAACGGGGGTTCACCGGTGCAGAGCTCGTACAGCACGCAACCCAGCGAGTAGAGGTCCGTCCTGGCGTCGGCGAACTCACCGCGCCAACGCTCGGGTGCCATGGTGTACGGCGTGCCGATGACCGCCCCGGTGGCGGTGAGCCCGGGCTGGCCGGTCAGTTGCGAGATGCCGAAGTCGAGCAGTTTCACCTGGCCGGTCGAGGTGATCATGATGTTGCCAGTGGTCACGTCCCGGTGCACGATCCCGGCGCCGTGCGCGACGTGGAGGGCCACACACACGTACTGGGCCCATACCAGAACGTACCCCAGCTCCGGCAGCTGCTCGGCGACGATCTGCTTCAGCGAACGCCCCGACAGCAGCTCCATGACCAGGTAACTGAACGTCCCGGCCGGATGCTCGACCTCGCCGAGGTCGTGGATCACGACGATGTTCGGGTGCATGAACGCCCCCGTGGCCCCCGCCTCCCGCAGGAACCGCCGGACGCCGTCCTGGTTGCCGCGATGCGCAACCGTCTTGACCGCCACCGGCCGTCCGACCCTGGAGTCGTACGCCTCCCACACCACGCCGAACCCGCCGCGCCCGAGTTCCCGCAGGAGCCGATAGCGCCCGTCGAGCACGTCCCCCACCTGCATCCGCACACCCTCGCCGCTCGCCCGCCCCTGGTTCCCCACAGGATAGGGACCGGGCCTGGCCTCACGGTGACGGCCGGCCCGAACGTCGCCATGATGGCCACTGTCGGCTACCTCGGCCGCCGACAGCGCATGTGATCACGACAACATCCCGTAACGCGCCGCCGCCCCCACCGCGTGCCTGGGACGACATAGGTTCGAGAAAGGACCCGCCCTGTGGGGGACGCACCCGCGGACTTCCTGGAGTTCGCCCATGCCCGCAGCGACCAGCTCTACCGCACGGCCTGCCTGCTCACGGGCGACCGCCACCTCGCCGAGGACCTCGTGCAGGAGACGCTGGCGAAGATGTTCCGCTCCTGGCGCCGGATCGACCGCGCCGAGGCCCCGGTCGCGTACGCGCACACCGTGCTGGTCCGCACGTTCACGTCGTACCGCCGCCGGCGCAGCGCGCAGGAGCGCCCGGTGGACCGCGTCCCGGACGGCCCGCCGGCCGCACCCGGCGATCCCGAGCTGCGGCTGACGCTGCTGGACGGGCTGGCCCAACTGCCGCCCAGGGACCGGGCGGTGCTGGTCCTGCGGTACTGGGAGGACCGCCCGGTCGAGGAGACCGCACGGATGCTGAAGCTCTCTCCGGGGGCCGTCCGTACCCGCAGCCTGCGGGCCCTGCAGAAGCTGCGCCTCGTCCTCGGCGACGAGCTGCTCGCCGACCTCGTCCAGGCCTGACCACCGAACGGAGCGCACTCATGAACCCCGATCAGCGTCTGCACGATGCCCTTCACCGGACGTCCCAGCAGTTCGGCCCGCACCGCGGCGACCTCGTCGCCCGTGCCGCCGCCCGAGGCCACCGGCTGCGCCTGATCCGCCGGGCCCAGATCGGCACGGCGGCCGTCCTCACGGCCGGCGCCTGCGTCGCGGGCACGGTCGCCTTCGGCGACCACCCGTCCTCCGCGCCCCCCGCCCCGGCGGCGCCCCCGGCGGTGACGGCCACGCCCGCACCGGCCCCCACACGCACCCCGTCGGCGAGCCCGCCCGCAGGCGGTCCGCGGAACGGTCCGATCTCCGGCCAGCTGGCCGCCTTCCTGCCGCCCGGCAGGATCACCCGGACGAACAGCAACGGCGGTTTCGTCGACGGCCGCATCCTCAGGGAGAGGCCCGAGGGCAACCCCAGCTCCGGCGGCGGCTTCACGTACGACGACGGAAAGGGCACGTCCGTGATCGAGGTGGATCTCTCGGACGATCCGAAGAGCTGGGACTGCCACCCGTCCTCGCCCGAGGACTGCCCCGAGACGCTTCCGGACGGCACGAAGGTGCTGGTCAGGCCGGGCAGGATCGTCGGCGGCGGGATTCGGTTGACGGTGGACACGCAGCGGCCCGACGGCCGCAGGGTCGAGGTGGTGGAGTACAACATCGACCACATCGACCCGGCGGAGAAGAGCCCCACCCCCACCCGCCCCGATCTCCCCCTGACGGTCGACCAGCTCCGCGGCATCGCCCTCAGCCCCCACTGGAACCGCTGAGCGCAGGAATCAGCGCACCACCCGCGCCCGCAGATAGTTGCGCCGCCCGAAGTTCGGCTCGTCCACCGCCGTCAGCTCGTCCACCTCGAAGCGGTACAGCGCCGCCGCCCCGCCCCCGGTGAGGTACTGCCGCCGGACGTCCCCGTCCTGCGCGAAGGACGGGTAGCGCCCCTGGTACGCGGCCAGCGCCGCCTGCGCCTGCCGGCCCCACGCCTCGCCGGCGCTGCCCGTCAGCTGGAGACCGCGCAGCTGCTCGCCGAAGACCGGGGGCGGGAGGAAGACGGTGGCGGCGGCACGGGCCTCCTCGGCGAGGTGGTGGCTGTGCCGGGTGGAACGCTCGCTGACGAAATACAGCACGAGGTCGTCGTCGTACGCGAAGAACGCCAGGTTGGCGTGCGGTCCGTGCTCGTGCCCCGCCGTCGCGAGGGTGAGCACCATGGACTCGGCGAGCAGGCCCTCGACGCCCTTGTGCAGGAGGTCGCCGGGCCAGTCGCCCTGGGTGATGTCGAGTCGGTACGGCATGGGCGTTCCCTCCGCTGGCACGACAGAACCGGGCGGGTTCCCCCTCACAGAGGGGGCTCCACGCCCGGCTCACATGCTCTACCCGCCACCCCGCCCGAACAAGGCGGGCAACGGAATCAGTACCGCGGGATCAGTACCGCGGCGCCCCGTGCCGCGCCTGCCCGCGGGTCACGACCGGCAGCGAGCCCGGTCCGAGCAGCGGGCGCAGCGCCCCCGCCCGCATCCGGTCGACCAGCGGACCGCAGCGCCCGGCGAGGGGGGCCAGCAGCACCCCGGCGGCGATGCCGACCAGCGCGCCGACCGCCACGTCGTGCGGGTAGTGCACGCCGACCCAGACCCGGGAGGCGGCCATCAGGACGGCGAAGATCCCGGCGACCGCACCAAGTCGACGGTTGACGAAGAAGAGCGCCGCAGCAGCAGCGAAGGCGATCGTGGAGTGGTTGCTCGGGAAGGACCAGTCACCCGGACCCGGGCACGTCTCCAGCGAAACGCTCCCCTTGATCTGCGCGCACGGTCGGAGCTCCTCCACCATGTTCTTGAACACGGAGTTCACCCCGTACGCGACGACCACGATCACCGGCGCCGCCAGCACCCGCGCCATCACGGCGGACTCGGCGCCGCGCGCCCGCCACCAGGCGTGGAGCATGAAGACCGCGAACAGGCCGAGGCCGAGCGCCGACCAGACCTTGATCACGTCGTCCAGCCACACCGGCGCCGCCTTGGCCCACCCGTTGACCTGGGTGTAGAGGCTGCCATCGATACCGCTGCCGTCGTACACGGCGAGAGCCCGGGAGGACATCACACGTCACCTCCGTGACGGCGCGCCTTACGGGCGCGGAACACTTCGAGAACAATGGGGAGCACGGAGACAACTACTACCAGACCGATGATCGGTAGCAGATATCGGTCGATGCTGGGGATCGACGACCCGAGCCCGTACCCCGCGAGCACGACACCGACCGTCCACAGAGCACCGCCCGCCACCTGCCAGACGGCGAACGACCGGGCGGGCACTTCGAGCACGCCGCACAGCGGATTCAGGACCGTTCGGACCACCGGGATGAACCGCGCCAGCACGATCGCCTTGCCGTGGCCGTACTTGGCCAGCAGTTCCTCGGCCCGCTCGACGCCCTCCAGCAGGCTCTTGCGCCTGGTACGGCGCAGCAGCGCCCGCCCACCGCGCCGGCCGATGACGTAGCCGACCTGGGCGCCGGCGAGCGCCCCCACGAGAGCGGCCGGCAGCACCTGCCACAGCTCCAGCTGCGGGCCCTTGGTGGCGCCGGGCACGCACAGCAGCCCCGCGGTGAACAGCAGCGAGTCGCCGGGCAGGAAGAATCCCACCAGCAGGCCGGTCTCGGCGAAGAGCACCACGGCGATGCCGAGCGCGCCGAAGGCGGCGAGCAGCGAGGAGGCGTCCAGCGGGTTCACCGCGAGGTGGACGGCCGGATCGGCGAGGAACTGGAGCAAGGCTGGCGGACCTCCCGTACGTTGGGGGGCGGCGAAACGCCCCGACCGTCTACAGTGACGTAGACGGTCTACGTGACTGTAGACGATACCTGGAGGAAGCGCCGCCATGTCCGACGTACCGTCCGCCCGCCGGCCCGCCGGGGAGCTGGAGGCCGAGGTGCTGGCCGCCCTCTGGTCCGCACGGCACCCGATGACGCCGCAGGACGTCCAGGCGGCGCTCGGCGGGGACCTCGCCCGCACCACCATCGCGACGATCCTCGCCCGGCTGCACGACAAGGGCACCGTCGAACGCACCCGGGCCGGCCGCGCCTACGCGTACACCCCGACCGTCCAGGACACCGCGGGCCTCGCCGCCCGCCGCATGCACACCGAGCTCGGCCGCGAGGCCGACCGCTCCACCGTGCTCGCGCGCTTCGTCTCCGACCTCTCCGCCGAGGACGAGCAGCTGCTCCGCGAACTGCTGGGCGGCGGCACCTCGTGATGATCGCCGTCTGGGCCCCGCTCCTGCTGCCCTTCCTCGCCGCCCCGCTCGCCCGCCGCCTCGCCGACGCGCTGCCGCCCCGGGCCGCCGCCTGGACGCTCGCCGGCTCGGCCGCCGTACTGGCCGGCGGCACCCTGTGCTCGCTCGGCCTGCTCGCCGCCGCCGGGCTGCTCCGGCTGCCGCCGGTCGCCGCGTTCGGCCACCTGTCGCTGCCCTGGCTCACCGCCGCCGCGCCCAGCGCACCCCTCGCGGCCGCCGTCGCCGCACTCGTCCTGGCCGTGCTGGCCGCCCTCGCCGTTCGGACCGCCCGCCGCCACCACCACGACCTACGCACGGCCCGGGCCGCCCTGCCCGCGGCGGACACGCACCCCCGGCCCGCCCCCGTACACCGGGCGCGGGCCGAACACCCGCTCACCGTCCTCGACGACGAGCGCGCCGACGCCTTCGCCCTCCCCGGCCGCCTGGGCGAACCCGGCCGGATCGTGATCACCTCGGGCATGCTGCGCGCCCTCAGCGCCCCCGAACGGGCCGCCCTGCTCGCCCACGAGCGAGCCCACCTGACCGGCCGCCACCACCTCTTCCTCGCCCTCGCCGAACACACCGCCGCCGTCCACCCGGCGCTGCGCCTGCTGCGTAAGCCCCTCGGGTACCACCTGGAGCGCTGGGCCGACGAGGCGGCGGCGACCAGGGTCGGCGACCGCACCGTGACCGCCCGAGCGGTGGGACGCGCCGCCCTGGCCGCCAACCGCTCCCCCTGGCCGGCCCGCCCCGAACTGGTGGCCGCCGCCCACTCCGGCCCCGTCCCGCGACGCGTGGCCGCCCTCCTCCAGCCCCGCCCGGCCCGCACCGACCCCCGCCTGCGCGCGGTCGCCGCGGCCCTGGCCGCCTGCCTGGCCCTGAGCACCGCCGCCACCCTGGAGGCGACCGCCGACCTGCACCACACGGTCGAGGCCGCCCAACGGAGCACCAGTACAGAACGCTGACCCGCGGGCACGTGGCACAAGCCCACGCGCCCGCAACACAACACACCCCCCACCCCCAACCACCCC
Organism: Kitasatospora sp. NPDC001660; assembly: GCF_053596725.1. NCBI lineage: Bacteria > Bacillati > Actinomycetota > Actinomycetes > Kitasatosporales > Streptomycetaceae > Kitasatospora > Kitasatospora sp. NPDC001660. The sequence goes on from NZ_JBSFGU010000010.1 coordinate 118,473, forward strand.
CCTCCCCTTCCTCCGCCCAGGCGAGAGGAAGTGCCGCCCCCCGGCACCACCCGCCCTCCCGAAAGCCCACCCCCCGCGCCCGACTTCCCCGACCCCGTCCCCAGACCCCCACCTCCCCCGTACGCTTTCGTCAGCGCATCAACCCCGACGCGCCCTCGATCGGCGGCGAGGAGCAACCCGAGTGCGGCAGACCGGACGGCAGACCCGACGACCAGAACGTCGAACCCCGCCGACCGCGGCCGAACTGGCCAAGGTCCACGACCGCACCCTCGCCGACGCCGCCGCCCGAGAAGCCACCCGCGAAGCCACCGGCGAAAGCACCCCCGGCGCCCCCGGCGCCCCCGGCCAGGGCCTCCTCGAACCCCGCCCCGAGATCGGCGACTCCTGGGCCCGGCTGCGCCGCCTCGGCCTCGACCCCGACTCCGGCGCCGCCGCCGTCCACCTCGGCCCCGCCGAGATCGAGGTGCGCCGCCGCGCGAGCGGCCTCGAAGCCGTCATGCCCGTCCTGCGCGAGACCCTCATCCAGCCCGTCGACCAGGCGCCGCTCATCCTCGCCATCGCCGACGCCGAGGGCCACGTCCTCTGGCAGGAGGGCGAGCGCGGGCTGCGCCGCAGCGCCGACCGGATCGGCTTCCTGGTCGGCGCCCGCTGGGCCGAGGAGAGCGTCGGCACCAACGGCATCGCGGCAGCGCTGCGCAACCAGCGCCCGATGCACGTCCACTCCGCCGAGCACTACCTGCGCAGCCACCACTCCTGGACCTGCGTCGCCGCACCCGTCCACGACCCCGGCACCGGGCGGCTGATCGGCGCCGTCAACCTCAGCGGCCCCGCCCACAACGTCCGCCCCTACCTGCTCCAGCTCACCACCACCGCCGCCCGCCTCGCCGAGACCGAACTGCGCGCCCACCGGCTGGAGTCGCTCCACCAACTGCGCACGATGGCCGCCCCGCTGCTCGCCCGGGTGGCCGGCCCGGCGCTCGTGGTGGACGCCGCCGGCTGGACCGCCGCCTCGGCCGGGCTCCCGCCGCCCGCCCGCCTGCGCCTGCCCGCCGAGGGATGGGGCGGCACGGCCGTCCAGTGGGTGCCCGGCCTCGGCGAGTGCGTGCTCGAACCGCTGGCCGACGGCTGGCTGGTGCGGCCCGTCCGACGGTCCGACGCGGACGGCGCAGGCGCGCCCGGCGCCGAGCAGGCCCAGGGGGCACGGCTGTGCCTGGACCTGCGCCGCGCCGACCGCCCGGAGCTCTCGGTCCAGGGCGCGGCCGGCGGCTGGTCGCACACGCTCAGCCCGCGCCACACCGAGCTGCTGCTCCTGCTCGCCACCGGACGCAACGGCAGCACCGCCGCGCAACTCGCCGACGCCCTGTTCGGGGATCCGGCCAGGACCGTCACCGTCCGCGCCGAACTGTCCCGGCTGCGCCGCTACCTGGGCGGCCTGCTGGCCCACCGGCCGTACCGGTTCGCGGAGTCGGTGCTGGTCACGGTGCTCGGCCCGGACGACCCGTACGACCTGCTGCCGTCCTCGTCGGCCCCGGCCGTACGCCGACTGCGGACCGCCCTCGCCGCCGGGACCGTGCGCCTGCCGGGCGCACCGCTGCCCGGGCCGCGCAATCCCGCGACGGCGCCTCAGCCGCCCGCGAGCAGTGCGGCCAGCTGGGCGTCGGTCGGGCCGCAGGCGCGCTCGGCCTCCTCGGAGACCAGCGCGTAGGTCCGGTCCAGCCAGGCCTGCACGCGCGGTTTGGACACCTCCAGCAGGGCGTTGCCGTGCGGGGATCCGAGCGCGATGTGCAACGTCGAACCGTGGCACGGGCAGTACGCCGGCCACAGCTTGACGTCGCCCTGGCCGCTCAGCGTGCGCAGGCCGTCGCGCAGCAGTTCGCGCGAGAACACCCAGTCGGCCTCGTCCGGTCGGCCCAGGTGGAAGGTCAGCAGGACCTCGTACGGACGGGCGGCGTCGAACCGGAACCGGGTGCGGACCTCGCCGACCACCTCATCGCCCAGCGAGATCCGCAGGGTCAGCACCTCCTCCACCGAGGTGGAGCCGTCCCCATCGCCGCCCGTGGGGGTGGCGGCGAGGGGTGCACTGGAGGCTGCGGACAGCGGGTCGGGCGGCATGACGGTCTCTCCGGGACGGCGTGGGATGCTCTCAGACTGCGCCCCTTCCGGTCGGGCGGGCAAGGGTTGCAGGGAGGTTGCAATCACCCCCGTCCCGGACAGACGGTCCTTACCAGAGCCGGCCCGACGATCCGTCAACTTCCTTGCATTGAACGGATGTCCACGAAGTGGATGGAATCCGTCCACACCGTGGCCGCCCGCTGGTACGCTCACCCCCTCCCTGAACGGACCCCGCGCGGCTCGTGGGAGAATACGGCGACGGCGGGGAGGGAGGGGTCCGGTGGCTGTGCGCGAGGACGCGGTACGGGACGTGCGGCACGAGCCCGCGCCGCACGGCCGGCACGGTCGGCCGCGCCCGTTCGGCGGGCGGTTCCGGCTGCCCACCCTGCGGTTCTCCGGCGCCGCGATGGCGATGTCCACGGTCGTCGGCATCAGCATCGCCACCACCCTGCTCCTGCACGAGCAGCAGGGCATCGGTCGGCGGGCCGGCGTCGCCCGGGTCGGCACCACCCCGCCGCCGACCCCGAGCGGGAGCGGCACGGACCAGGCCGAGGCAGCCGCCGAGCACACCCCGGCGGCTCCCCCGCCCACCGGACGGCCGTCCGCTTCCCGGCCCGCGCGGCCGCACCCGGGGGTGTCCACGCCCGGCCAGTCCACGCCCGGCCAGTCCGCGTCCCGATCGGGCTCGCCCGAGCCGACGGCCACCGGATCCGACGGCGGGCACACGGGACTCGCGTCCACCGACGACCCGTCCGCCCAGGACCGCGGGGCCGCCGCGGCCCACCGGCCCGCGCAGCCGTCCGGACAGCCATCGGCGCAGCCGCCGACGCAACCCTCCGGACAGCCGTCGCCCTCCCCGAGTGCGACCCGCCCGTCCGTCAGCACGCCGTTCGCGCCGAAGCTCCCGATCGTCCCCCCGGCACCGTCCGCCCCGGTCGCCCCCGCCGTACCGGGATCCGACACCACCCCTGACACCACCAGCGCCATCAGCGCCACCGGCACCACCGAGGCCCCGGAGGCCGACCAGCCCCTGAGCGGCGTCGCCCAGGTCACCCCGCTCGGCCGCGACGGCACGCGGCACGTGCTCGGCCTCAGCGTCGCCGAACCGGTCACCGCCCTCCAGACCGAGTTCCGGCTCACCCCGGGCGAGTTGGCCCCGGGCAGCGGCACCGCCTGGACCGACCTGCCCGGTGCCGTCGTCACCGCCCAGCAGGAACGGGGCACCCTGGTCTACCGGTTCACCACTCCGGCCGGCACCGACGTCCGCCCCGGCCACTACACCTTCGGCGTGCGTGGCACCCGCCCGGCCGCGGCGGTCCCGCGCAGGGCCGCCGCCACGGAGCACTGGACCGTCGCCGCCTTCGGCATCACCGCCCCCAGGGCCGTCGCCGCCCTCGGCACGTTCACCGACGCGGCCCCGCCGAAGGTCCCGCAAAAGGCCCCGCCGAGGACCCAGCCCAGCCCCAACTAGGGCTCCGCCGCGCCCTGCTGAGCCCAACTCCCGCGACCCGGGCTCAACTCCACGGCCCGGGCTCAACTCCGCAACCCCGTTCGTTACTGTGGGCAGCACCCGGCACGGCGGTCCGCCCGGTCCCCGTACGGCCGTCGACCCGCACCAGAGGAGGAGTCCGTGTCCACCGTCCTGACCCCAGGCGGAAACGCACCACTGTCCGCCGTGCGAGTGACCGTCGAGGTCACCGCACCCAAGGCGCTGGACGTCTCCGGCCTGCTCCTGACCGACGCCGGGAAGGTGCGCTCGGACGCCGACTTCGTGTTCTTCAACGCCCCGCACGGCCCCGGCGTCAGCCACCGCCCGGCCGGCGCGGGCGCCCCGGACGCGATCACCGTGGACACCCGGGCCGTCCCGGCCGGCATCACCAAGGTCGTGGTCACCGCCAGCCCGGCCGACCAGGAGAGCACGTTCGCCGGGATGGAGCCGACCGCGACCGTCCGCGACGCCGACACCGGCCAGGTGCTGGTCTCCTTCACCCCGCCGCCGCTCGGCCGGGAGACCGCGCTCATCGTGGTGGAGGTCTACCTGCGCAACGGCGCGTGGAAGGTGCGCGCGGTCGGCCAGGGGTATGCCAACGGGCTCGCGGGCATCGCCACCGACTTCGGCGTCACCGTCGACGAGACCCCGGCGGCTGCGCCGACGCCCGCAGCGCCCCCGGTGCCCCCGACCGCGCCCGTCGCCCCGCCCGTCGACCCGCCCGTCGACCCGCGCATCGCCCGCGCCACCGCTCCCCCGATGCCCGCGACACCGCCCGCACCCACCACCGCGCCCACCGCCCCCACCGCCCCGGCCGGCCCGAAGGTCACCCTCGACAAGGGCCGGGTCAACCTGGTCAAGGGCGGCTCGGTGTCCCTGGTGAAGAACGGCCGCCCGTTCCTCTCCTCGGTCCGGATGGCCCTCGGCTGGGAGCCCGCCGGCCGCGGCCGCAGCATCGATCTCGACGCCTCCTGCATCGCGTTCGACGCGAAGCGCCGGAAGCTGGAGACGGCCTGGTTCATGAAGCTCACCGTCTTCAACGGCGCGATCGCCCACTCCGGGGACAACCTCACCGGCGAGGGCACCGGCGACGACGAGTCGATCACCGTCCACCTGGAGGGCCTGCCGCCCGAGGTCGCCGGCCTGGTCTTCGTCGTCAACTCCTTCTCCGGCCAGCGCTTCACCGAGGTGCAGAACGCCTACTGCCGCCTGCTGGACGCCCGCAGCGGGCAGGAGCTGGTCCGCTTCGACCTCACCCGCTCCGAGCCCCGCACCGGTGTGGTGATGTGCAAGCTGGTCCGCCAGTCGTCCGGCGAGTGGGAGATGACCGCACTCGGCGAGTACGTCGACGCCAGGACCGCCCGCGCGATGATCGAACCGTCCGCCGCCCTCCTCTGACGGAGCCGCCCCGGTCCGGCGGAGCCGCCCACCCGAAATCCAGTGGCCGGCCCGCCCGGCCGTGGCACATGCTGAACGGGTGCAGATCAGAGAAGCCACCGCCGAGGACTGGCCGGCCATCTGGCCGTTCTTCCACGCGATCGTCGCCGCGGGCGAGACGTTCCCGTACCCACTGGACCTCCCCTCCGAGCTCGGCCGCGAGTGGTGGCTGCTGCCCGCGCCGAACCGCACGGTGGTCGCGGTGGACGACGCGGGCACGGTCGTCGGCACCGCGAACATGTGCCGCAACCGCCCCGGCAACGGCTCGCACGTGGCCAGCGCCAGCTACATGGTCGACCCGGCCCACCACGGGCGCGGCGTCGGGCGGGCCCTGGTCGAGTACACCCTCGACTGGGCCCGTCACCAGGGCTACCGCGCCATGCAGTTCAACGCGGTGGTGGCGAACAACCACCGCGCCGTGAAGCTCTACGAGTCGCTGGGCTTCGACATCGTCGGCACCGTCCCCGAGGCCTTCCGCCACCCGGCGGACGGCTACGTCGGCCTGCACGTGATGCACAGGCCGCTCTAGCAGGCCTACTCCTCGATCGCCCCGCCCACCCGGCGCAGGTGCTGCCGGAAGCTGTACGCCGGGTCGGCGGCGCGCCGCTCCAGGTACGCCTCGAACGCCGTCTGCCTGCGGAGCGTGTCACCGGAGCGGATCCGCTCGGCCTGCGCGCGCTCGGTACGGGCGATGCCGGCGGCCGTCTCCAGCACCTCCGCGACCCGGTCGCCGGGGACGAACAACACCCCGTCCGCATCGGCGAAGACGACGTCCCCGGCGCTCACGGGGTGCGGCCCGAACCTCGCCGTGACCAGCGCCTGCGGCTCCCGCTCGTCCAACCGCACCGGCCCGAGCGGCAGGGCGCCGTAGCTGAACACCGGCAGCCCGATCTCCACCAGTTCAGGCGTATCCCGGTGCAGGCCCCACACGACGATCCCGGCGACCCCGGCGGCCATCGCCTCCAGCACGGCGAGGTCCCCGATGCAGGCCTCGTCCGTCCGCCCGCCGTTGTCGATCACCAGGACGTCCCCGGGCAGTGCCGTACGCCTCCAGGAACACGTCCACGCTCCCGTAGTGCCGCACCGGCAGCACCCGCCCCGCGACCCGCGCCCCCGCAACGACCGCCGCCACCCCCACCGGCGCCGCCCGCAACCCCACCCCGAGCCGCACACAAGCATCCGCCACCAACGGCGTCGACAGCCCTTCGAACTCCTTCAGCATCCCCAACTCCTCTCACCCGCACCGTAGTTCACCAGCATCGGGATGCTATGCCAGGCCTCAAACTCACACCATCGGGTGAAAACCAACCGTGTACGGCACAACCCGGCCCGACGCGAACTAGCGTGACGTCCATCTGAAGGAGGGGCATCATGAGTGCTGTGGCGCATGAGCAACCGATCACGGACTCCCCATCACAGGCCGACATCCTGCTGGAGAGCTTCCTGAGCCTGCACTCCCCCGAAGGCTTCCGTGCCGAGCTCATCGAGGGAGAGATCATCGTGGCACCACCGCCGGATGGCGATCACGAGGACCACATCAATCACCTGGTCAAGCAGGTGATCCGGCGTTCCAAGACCGACATGAGCGTGTCCGGCAGCAAGGGCCTCCGTCTCGTGAGCGGCGGTCTCTGCCCGAAGAACCACGTCATCCCCGATGCCACGTTCGCCCCCGAGGAACTCCGCCTCTTCCGCGGCGCTCCGCCCTGGATGGAGCCCGACGGCGTCGCCATGGTGGCGGAGGTGACCTCCAGCAAGCCCGACCAGGACCGCATCACCAAGCGCCACTGCTACGCCCGGGCCGCCATCCCGCTCTACCTGCTCATCGACCGTGAGAGGTCGCGGGTCAGCCTCTTCGGCAAGCCGCATCGGGACGAGTACACCGAGGTCCATCTGGCGGCCTTCGGCGAGCCCCTCGTTCTCCCTGCGCCCTTCGAGTTCGAGCTGGACACCAAGGACTTCCTGTAAGGGCGGAGAAACGCGCAACGGCTCGCACCCCCTCCCACACAGGGGGTGCGAGCCGTTCCGGCGCCCGGGGCCGCCGCGTCAGTCGCGGGTGGCCATCGCGCGCAGGAAGAAGGTCAGGTTGGCCGGGCGCTCGGCGAGGCGGCGCATGAAGTAGCCGTACCATTCCTGGCCGTACGGGAGGTACACGCGCATGGTGTTGCCCTCGCCGGCGAGGCGCAGCTGCTCCTCCGGGCGGATGCCGTACAGCATCTGGTACTCGAACGAGTCGCGCTTGCGGCCGTTCCACTGGGCCAGCTGCCCGGCGATCTTGATCATGTTCGGGTCGTGCGAGGCGATCATCGGGTAACCCTCGCCCGCCATCAGGATCTTGAGGGCGCGGACGTACGCGAGGTCGACCTCGTGCTTGCCCTGGAAGGCGACCGACTCGGGCTCCTTGTAGGCGCCCTTGCACAGGCGCACGCGCGAACCGGCGCCGGAGAACTCGCGGCAGTCGGCCTCGGTGCGGCGCAGGTAGGCCTGGAGCACGACGCCCAGCCACGGGAAGTCGGCCCGCAGCTCGCGCGCGATGGCGAGGGTGGAGTCGGTGGTGGTGTGGTCCTCCATGTCGAGGGTCACCGTGGTGCCCGCGTCGGCGGCGGCCTCGCAGATGCGCCGGGCGTTCTCCAGCGCGATCTTCTCGCCGTCCACCGGCAGGAACTGGCCGACGGCCGACAGCTTGACGGACACCTCGGCGCCGGCCGCGAGGCCGGTCTCCTTGAGCGCCTTGAGCAGGTGCTCGTAGGCCTCGGCGGTGCCGGCGGCCTGGGCGGCGTCCTGGGTGTCCTCGCCGAGGTGGTCCAGGGTGACCTTGCGGCCGGTGGCGACGAGGTCGTCGCAGGCGGTGACGGCGTCGTCGAGGGCCTCGCCGGCGACGAAGCGCTCGACTATCGCGTGGGTCGGCGGGAACTTCTCGACCACGGTGCGGACCTGCGGCGACCGGGAGGCCGCGAGGAGGGCGGAACGGAGCATCGTGACTCCTGGAACTGGTGCTTCTAAGGGTGGCAGAAGGGCCGGGGCGGCGGATACGGGGGTGGAACCGCCGCCCCGGCGGGGCGACGCCCGGTTGCGGGACCGGGCGTCGCGGGTGACCGATGGCTGCTGGAGCCGAAGGGTCCGAAGGGCGTGTCAGCCCATGTGCGGGTAGCGGTAGTCCGTCGGCGGGACGAAGGTCTCCTTGACCGAGCGGGTCGAGGTCCACCGCGCGAGGTTCTGCTTGGCGCCGGCCTTGTCGTTGGTGCCGGAGGCCCGGCCGCCGCCGAAGGGCTGCTGGCCGACGACGGCGCCGGTCGGCTTGTCGTTGATGTAGAAGTTGCCGGCCGCGAAGCGCAGCTTCTCCATCGCGTGCTCGACGGCCGCGCGGTCCTGGGAGATGATCGAGCCGGTCAGGCCGTAGGCCGAGACGGACTCCATCTGCGCCAGCATCTCGTCGTACTTCTCGTCCTCGTAGACGTGCACGGCGAGGATCGGGCCGAAGTACTCGTCGCGGAAGTACTCCGACGCCGGGTCCTGGCACACGAGCACGGTCGGGCGGACGAAGTAGCCGACCGAGTCGTCGTAGGTGCCGCCGGCGAGGACCTCGACCTGCGGGTCCGCCTGGGCGCGGTCGATGGCGGCCTTGTTCTTGGCGAAGGCGCGCTCGTCGATGACGGCGGACATGAAGTTGTCCAGGTCGGTGACGTCGCCCATGGTGAGGCCGTCGACCTCGGCGGCGAACTCGTCCTTCAGGCCGGCCCACAGCGAGGCGGGGACGTAGGCGCGGGAGAGCGCCGAGCACTTCTGGCCCTGGAACTCGAAGGCGCCACGGGTCATCGCGGTCTTCAGCACGGCCGGGTCGGCCGACGGGTGGGCGACCAGGAAGTCCTTGCCGCCGGTCTCGCCGACGATCCGCGGGTACGTGCGGTAGCCGGCGATGTTCTCGCCCACGGAACGCCACAGGTGCTGGAAGGTGGCGGTGGAGCCGGTGAAGTGGATGCCGGCGAGCGCCGGGTGCTTGAGCGCGACGGCGGAGACGTCGAGGCCGTCGCCGGTCACCATGTTGATGACGCCCTTGGGCAGGCCGGCCGCCTCCAGCAGCTGCATGAGCAGGTGCGCGGAGAACTGCTGGGTCGGGGACGGCTTCCACAGCACCACGTTGCCCATCAGCGCGGGCGCGGTCGGCAGGTTGCCGGCGATCGCGGTGAAGTTGAACGGGGTGATGGCGTAGACGAAGCCCTCCAGCGGGCGGTGGTCGCTGCGGTTCCACACGCCGTCCGAGGAGATCGGCTGCTCGGCCATGATCTGGCGGGCGAAGTGCACGTTGAAGCGCAGGAAGTCGACCAGCTCGCAGGGGGTGTCGATCTCGGCCTGCTGGGCGGTCTTGGACTGGCCGAGCATGGTGGCGGCGGCCAGGGTCTCGCGCCAGGACCCGGCCAGCAGGTCGGCGGCCTTGAGGAAGATCGCGGCGCGGGAGTCGAAGGAGAGCGCCTGCCAGGCCGGGGCCGCGGCCAGGGCAGCGTCGATGGCGTCCCGCGCGTCGGCCTGGGTGGCGTTGCGCAGGGTGCCGAGCCGAGCCGCGTGGTTGTGCGGCTGGACGACGTGGATCTCGGTGCCGCCGCCCATCCGGCGCTCACCGTTGATCGTCATGGTCAGCTGGACCGGCTCCTGGCCGCCCAGCTCCTTCAGCTTCGCCTCCAGACGGGCCCGTTCCGGGCTGCCGGGGGCGTAGCTGTGGACCGGCTCGTTCACCGGCGCGGGGACCTGGGTCACAGCGTCCATGAGCGCACGCTCTCCTTCGTTGTTGCGGGGGGATGCCGACGCGGGTCGCACGTCGACCACGGCACGAACGCTATTCCTGCACCCGGGGGCACTTGATTGGCCGGGCGGCTAAATTCCCCCGTACGGCGTTGTTCGGCCCGACGAACAACGTCACGGCACGGTCACGGGCCGCCGCCGGGGCCGTACGGGCGCCGCCCGCGCGGCCCCGGCAGCCGCTCACGCCCCGGGCGCACCCCCGCTCACGCCCCGGCGGCAACCGGGTGGCCTGCCTCTCACACTCCGACAGCCACCCGCCGCTCCCAGTCGATCCGGTACCCGTGCACCGGACGGAGCATCTTCTCCGGGCTCATGAACGTCCGCATCGCGATCGGCGCGAGCAGCCGGAACATCACCCGCGAGACCGGCCCGGAGGACTTCTGGTGGTTGGTGCGCGCCGCGTCGGCGGCGATCTTCTCGACCCGCGGCCGGCGCATCGCCTCGTAGGCGGCGAACGCGGCGGTGTGGTCGGGCAGGTCCCGCAGGCAGCGGGCGAGCTCGACGGCGCTCTCGACGGCCAGCGAGACGCCCTGGCCGGAGCTGTTGGACGGCGCGTGCACCGAGTCGCCGACCAGCACCATCCGGCCGCGGTACCAGTGCGGCACGGACGGCATGATCTCCAGTCGCGGGAAGGTCTCGATGGTGCCGGCGTCCGCCACCCGCAGCACGTCCCGGGCGGGCCGGTCGTCGGAGTGCAGGTCGCGCAGCCGGCGCAGCCACTCCTCGTTGCCGACGGCGCGGACCTGTTCGAGGGTCAGCTGCTCGGGCTGCGGGACGTTGCTGAACCAGGCCGTCCCGGCGCCGTCCGGCAGCCCCCAGTAGCCGAAGAAGGCCCGGGCGCCGTTGGCGAAGTGCACGCTCTCGCCCCGGCCGGCCCGGCCGGGCAGCCGGTACGGGCTGTAGCCGCCGATGCCGAGCAGGCCGGTGTACTGGGCGGGGGGCGCGGCCGGGTCGATCAGGGTGCGCACGGTGGAGCCGGTGCCGTCGGCGCCGATCAGGAGGTCGCCGGTGGCGGTGCTGCCGTCGGCGAACCGGGCGGTGATGCCGTCGGCACCCTCCTCGACGCCCACCAGCCGTTTGCCGTACCGGATCCCGATGCCGCTCTCGCGCAGCCGCCGCTGCAGCACCTCGTACAGTTCGGCGCGGCGCATGAGCCGCCCGCGCGGCAGGTCGGCGAGGCCGGTGAACTCGGCCAGGACGCCGCCCTTGCCGTCCTCGACGACCATCGGGCCGACCGGCTGGCCGATCCGGCCGACCTCCGCCTCCAGCCCGACGACCGCGAGGGCGCCGAGCCCGTTGGGGGCGATCATGAACGTCCCGCCGATGCCCTCGGCGGAGGTCTGGTACGCCTCGAACATCTCCGCCCCGATGCCGGCCTTGCGCAGCGCCAGCGCCATCACCGGACCGGCGATGCCGCCGCCGATGACCAGGGCCTTCTTCGCCGTACGCGTTCCGCTCATTGCAGACTCCCGAAGTACTCGTGCCAGGTCCGGACGAACTCCGGCTCCTGGAGCTGTGCGACGAGGCGCTCGACGAAGGCGATCTCGGTCTCCAGCCCGCCGACCCGGTACTCCTCCTCGATCAGGAAGAGCCAGCCGACGCCCTGTTCCGTGGCCTTGTGCAGCTCCGCCCGGATGGCCGCCACCTCGGCGGTCAGCGCGGCCCGCCGCTTCTCCAGCAGCTCCACGGCCTCGGCCGGCGGGAGCACCATGAGCAGCGACAGCGAGACCCCGAACGCGGGGTACTCGTGCTGCGGTTCTGCGACCAGTTCGCGCATCCAGTCGTGGAGCTCCGTCCTGCCCTCGGGCGTGAGGGCGTAGACGGTGCGCTCCGGCCGCTGGGTGTCGCGGACGGTCTCCTGTTCGGCCACGAACCCCGCCTTCCGCAGCTGCTCCACGACCATGTACAGCGAGCTGCGGTTGTACTTGATGTTGCGGTCCTTGGCGTGCTCCTTGAGCCGGCGCCCCATCTCGTACGGGTGCATCGGCTCGGCCATGAGTTCGGCCAGGACGGCCAGGGCCAGCGGGTTCGACACCTTGCGTCGCTTCGCCACGAGACATCCTCATCTCTTGGTCAGTACTGACTATCCATCCCTGAATAGTCAGAGTCAACTATTTGCGAGTGGCGAACCCCAACTCTGTCCGCCCGGCTAAAATCAACCACACGGCGTTGTCCGAGCGGCCGAAGGAGGCCTGAGTGACCACCCCCGGCCTCCCGCTCCGCCGGCTGCTGATGTCCCTGGGCGAGCCGCTGGTCGAACTCCAGGCCGCCCCACAGGGGTTGGACGTCCCCGTCCGCGACGTCGCGATCCTCGACCCGGAGGACCCGCCCACCGCCGCCCCCGGCGAACTCGTCCTCGCGATCGGCGCCCGCGGCCGCGCCGCCCTCCCGGCCCTGCGCGCCGCCGGCCGGGCCGGCGCGGCGGCCGTCGCCGTCAAGCTCGACGCCCCCGGCCAGGCGGACGCCCTGCGCGAGGCCGCCACCGACGCCGGCGTCGCCCTGCTCTCGGTGCGCCGCGAGACCCGCTGGGAGCACCTCGACTCGCTGGCCCGCGCGATCATCGCCGGCCCGGACGCCCCCGACACCGCCGGCGCCCCCGAGCACAACGCGGGCGACCTCTTCTCCCTCGCCCAGACCGTCGCCGTGCTCACCAACGGCATCGTCTCGATCGAGGACACCTCCAGCCGGGTGCTCGCCTACTCCCGCTCCTCCGACTCGGACGAGGTCGACGACCTGCGCCGACTCTCCATCCTCGGCTGGCAGGGCCCCGAGCCGTACCTTTCCAAGCTCCGCGAGTGGGGCATCTTCCAGCACCTGCGCACCTCGGACGCCCCGATCGCGGTCGAGCCGCACCCCGAACTCGGCCTGCGCCGCCGCCTCGCGATCGGCATCCGGGCCGGGGCGCAGCCGCTCGGCACCATCTGGGTGCAGGAGGGCGCGCAGCCGCTGGCCCCGCTCGCCGAGCAGGCCCTGGTCGGTGCGGCCCGGGTGGCCGCCGCCCAACTGGTGCGCCGGCGCCGCGAGTTGTCCGCCGACGTGCGGCTCACCCAGACCCTGCTCACCGGCCTGCTGGAGGGCTCCACCGGCCCGCAGTCGCTCGCCACCCACCTGGGCCTGGACCTGCGCCGTCCGGCCACCGTGCTCGCGTACGGCGCCCGCACCACCGAGGCGCTGCACCGCTCCGACATCACCGGCCTGATCTCGGTGCACACCGCCGCCCGGCACCGCACCGCGCTGCTCGCCCCGATCGAGTCCCGGGTGTACGTGCTGCTGCCCGAACTCCCGTCCGGCCTGCCGATGACGACCGTCCGGGACTGGGCCTTCGAGGTGGTCGAGGCGGCCCGGGAGCACCTCGGTGTGCCGCTGCGGGCCGCGATCGGCTCGACCGTGGACGGCCTCGCCCAGGTGCCGGACTCCCGCGCCCAGGCCGACCGGATCCTCGACGCGATGGGCCGTGGCGGGGTGGACCTCGACGTGGCCGCGCTGATCGACGTCCAGGCCGAGGTGCTGGTGAGCGAGATGCTCGCGCTGCTCCAGGAGCGCGGCGGCCTGCGCGACCCCCGGCTGACCGCGCTCACCGCCTACGACCGGCGGCACGGCACCCGGCTCGCCGAGTCGGTGCTCGCCTGGCTGGACGCGCTCGGCGAGGTCCGGGTGGCCGCGGACGCCCTGCACATCCACCCCAACACCCTGCGCTACCGGGTGCGCCGCGCCGAGCAGTTGACCGGCATCGACCTCGCCCAGCCGCAGCAGCGCCTGCTGGCGATGCTGCAGCTGCGGCTGCCCGCGGACGACTGACCACGGGCGGCCCGGAGCCCGTCACCGCACGCCGCACGCCGCACGCCGCACGAAGGTGACCGCTTGTCAGCCCGCTGCCGTCACACGGCCTTCGCTTCACCCTGTTCGCATCCGCCACTGCTCCCAGGCCGACAGCCACAGCTGCTCGGCCAGTCGCTGCGCCTCCCAGCCCTCCGGCCCGCCGCCCGAGCGGTCCCGCCACAGCTGCTCCCACGCCCGCTGCGCCGTCAGGCTCGCCACCTCGCTCGCGAACACCGTGTACCGGACGACCTCCTCGACGGCCGCCGCACCCTCCGGCGTCCCGATCGCCCAGTGCGTCTGCCGGGCGAGCCGCTCCAGGTGGTTGACCATCGACGTCACGGCAGCCAGCGCCTCCTCCCGGGTCTCCGAGGCGAGCCGCATCTGCTGGCGCACCGCCGACTCCCAGCGCACCGCGCACGCCTCCCCGCGCAGTCCGCGGGGCAGTCGCGGCGGCCGCCCGGCCCGCACCTGCGCCTCCATCGCCGCCGACTCGGCGATGGTCTGCCCGATCAGCGCCCGGTGCGCCTCCAGCCCGTGCACCGGCGGCAGTTCGCGCTCCTCGACCGGCACCCGCTCCGCGTGCCGGGACGCCAGTTCGTGCAGCAGCTCGCTGCGGCCGTGCAGGTACCGCTCCACGTCCCCGATCCGGCCGAGCTCCAGCCCGCCGGGCGCCACCCCGCGCCCGCACACCGTCACGGTGAGCCCGCCGATCCGCAGCCGCCCGGCCCACACCGGCCCGGGCCCGCCGGCCTCCGTCGACGGCGTCCCCGGCCACAGCACCGGCCGGTCCTCGTGCACCTCGACGGCGCACGGCTCGCCGTCCACGGTGATCCACCCGCGCAGCGCCCGGGCCCGCCCGGGCCCGTCACCCTCGTCGATCCCGAGGTGGTCGTAGACCCGGTCGCGCTCGTCCTCGACGACGTCCTCCAGCTCGGGCAGCACGACGCAGCGCTCGGCACCCGGCCGGTAGGTGCGGACGGTGACGTACGGCCCCGCCGTCGAGCTCCAGTCGCCCGACTGCACCTCGACCCAGTCCAGCCGGCCGCCGTTGGTCTCGAACGCGGCGAGCGCGTCCCCCGCCCGGTCGAGCCCGGCCGCGACGCCGTAGACCGGGAAGTCGGCGGCGGCCAGGGTCCGGCGGGTGAACTCCTCCACCTGGACGAGCCGGTCCGCCCGCTCGCGCGCGTCCGGGGCGTGCCGGCCGGCCTCCGGTGTCCCGCGCCACTCCTGGGGCCTGCCGCCGCTCTCCCGCATCATCCTGTGCCGCACCCCCGAGTCCTCGCACCCGCACCGCCCCCGCCACCTTACGTGCCCGGGAGCTGCCGGGTCATCAGCTCCCGCTTCCCGCACGGGCCGTCGGACGCCGGCCGTGTCAGGACGGCCGGTTGTCAGCCGCCCTCCCTACCCTGGCCGCATGACAGCACAGAGCACCTTCCCCGCCCGGATCAGCATCGTCACCCTCGGCGTCTCGGACCTCGACCGCAGCGCCCGCTTCTACGAGGCCCTCGGCTGGCGGCGCTCCGCCGCCTCCAGCCCGGAGATCGTCTGGTTCCGCACCGCCGACTCGGTGCTCGGCCTGTTCCCGAGCGACGAGCTGGCCGCCGACGCCGGCGTGCCGGGCGGCGGCGAGCCGTCCTTCCGCGGCGTCACCCTCGCGGTGAACCTGGAGTCCCCCGCGCTGGTGGACACCGCCCTGGAGACGGCCGTCGCGGCCGGCGCCGCCGTGGTCAAGCCGCCGGCCACGACCAGCTGGGGCGGCTACTCCGGCTACTTCGAGGACCCGGACGGCCACCTCTGGGAGCTGGCCCACAACCCGTTCTTCCCCTTCACCGAGGACGGCTCGCTCGACCTGCCGTGACCTCCGCCCGCTAGTTCCTCGACCGCGCCTTGAAGGCCGCCTTGCGCGCCTCCTTGGCCACCGTGCGGTCGGTGTGCAGTTCCCCGATCGCCTCCAGGACGTCCGCCGTGTACGCGTGGTCGACCCGCCACAGTTCGCCGAAGTACCCCGCCGGATCGCTGGTGACGGGCACGTCGGCGATCAGCTCGCGCAGCAGTTCGGCGTCGCCGCCGCTGTCGAGCAGCTGGGCGGCGAAGGTGTCGACCACCGTCCACAGCGCCATCGCCCGATCCGGCACCGGCACGTCCGCCGCACCCAGCGAGGTCAGCCAGGCCCGCGCGGCACCACCCAGCTCCGGGTCGTCCAGCACCTCCCGGACGGCCGGCTCGGCGGGTGCCCCCAGCATGTTCAGCGCCGAGACACCGAGCATCCGGCGCATCGGCCCGTACGCGTCGCCGCCGCGCGCCGCCGCCAGCAGCTCGCGCGCCGCCACCACCGGCTCCCGGCCGACGAGCCACACCCGCAGCTCCTCCTCCGGCAGCACGTTGGCCGACTCGCACACCCCGCGCAGCAGCTCGGCCGCGTCGCCCTTGGCCAGCTCGCCGACCAGCGGCGCGTCGTAGCCGTCCTCCAGCAGCCACTGCCGGATGCCGTACTGTCCGAGCGGGGTCAGCCGGACCAGCCCGAACCGCGCCGACTCCTCCTCGTCCAGCGGCGCCTCCCCGACGACGGGGGCACCCTCCTGCTCGGCGCCCTCCTCCTCGTCGAACAGCTCCGGGTCGATCGGGCGGTAGTCCAGCAGGCCCAGCTCGGCGAGGTCGCCCAGCATCGGGTCCAGCGCGACCATCACGTCGGTGATGTCGCCGAGCAGCTCCTCGCTCGGCTCCTCCCCCTCCGGCACCACCAGCAGCGCGGCCAGCACCCCCAGCGGCACGGTCTCGTTGCCCGGCTCGGCGAAGGCGGTCGTCTCGTACAGCACCTGGAGCGCCTCGTCGAGCAGCTCGGCGGCGGCGTCTCGGGCCTCCTCGACCTCGGAGAGCGCGTCCTCCTCCTCGCCCTCCCCGGCCTCCGCGCGCCCGGCTCGTTCCCCCTCCTCCTCCGGCATCGAGTCGGCCTCCACGGCCAGCTCACGGACGATCCCGGCGGCCGTCAGCCATAGCTCCAGGACGGTGTCCGGATCCCCCTCCTCCGCCGGCTCCAGGTCCGGGCCGGGCACGGCGACGTGCTCGCCGGCCGCGGTCGTCCCGATCTCCACCAGGTCCAGGTCACAGGCCAGCGACCAGGCCCGCATGGCCTCGATCTCGGCCTCCTCCGGCACCTCCCCCTCGGCCGGGGCGAGGCCCAGCAGCCGCGCCGCCGGAGCCCGGTCCGGGACGGTCAGGTCGCCGAACTCGTCCACCGCGCGGTGCGGGGCGGCCCAGCGGGCCAGCGCCAGCGCGTACCCGAACATGGGGACCGCCTTCGCCTGTTCGGCCAGCTCCCGCTCGGCGGGCAGCTTCACCGGCGGCACCAGGACGGCCGCGTCGTCCAGGTCCTCGTCGTCCAGTCCGTGCGCGGCGAACGCCCCGTAGAGGTCCTGGAGCTCCAGGTCCGCGGGCAGAACCGCTTCGGCCGCGCCCTCTCCCGCCGAGGCCCCTGCGTTCTTCCGACGTCGTCCGGCCATCGCCTCGCGTTCTCCCTCAGCCAGCGGTCCGCCCGTCAGCACGGCGTACCGGTCCACTACCTCAGCGTATAGGTCGGGCACCCCCGATGCCCGGCCCCGAGGGGCGCGCGCCGCGATCGTGCGCCCACCCCTTATCCTTCGCTATTGGCACCGTGCACAACCCCGCGCGGGCCACCGGGCAACGAAGCCCTCGCCCTCCACGTCCCCAGCGGGCGGGAGGGGACCTGCCACACTCATCCGCTCCATCAGGGAGCCCGCACCGCGGCCACCACCACAGCGCCTCAGGACGGGCGCGCCGGCACACCCAGCCGCCCCGGTGGGGCCCAGCCACAGGAGACCCCTGAAATGGCGGACCTCTCCCCCGCCGGCCCCGGCCTGCGCACCGCGCAGCTCGACGGACGCCGACTGTCGGAGGCCCTGCTTCCCCTGGAGCTCGCGCCGCGCGCCCAGCTCCAGCTCTCCGCGATCAGCCGCTGGAACGCGATGCGCGGAGTCCGCGTCGGCCTGGTCGCGGCCGCCCTGCTGTTCCTGCTGATCGGTGCCAACCTGGCGACGCCGATCTACCCGCTCCTCCAGCAGCGCCTCGGCCTCGGCCCGCTCGACACCACGATCCTGTTCACGATCTACGTCTTCGCGCTGGTCCCGGTCCTCGCCGTGGTCGGCCACTGGTCCGACCTGCTCGGCCGCCGCGCCCTGATCCTGCCGGCCGTCGCACTGGCCGCCGCCGGCGACGTCGTCTTCGCCACCTCCGGCAGCTTCTGGCAGCTCGCCGCCGGCCGGGCCGTCCAGGGCATCGCCGTCGGCCTGTCCACCGGCGCCGCCGGGGCCGCCCTCGGCGACCTGCTGCCCGACCACCCGACGCTCGCCGCCAAGCTCACCCTGGCCTGTTCCGCCGGTGGCGTCGCACTCGGCCCCATCGTCGGCGCCCTGCTGTCCGGCGGCTCCGACCCGTTGCTGACGCCCTTCCTGCTGCACGCCATCGCCCTGCTGGCGCTCTGCGTGCCACTGGCGGTCGTCCACCCCCGGATGCCCGGCCGCAACCGCCCGCCGGCCTCCCCGCCCCGGATCACCACCCCGGCCCACCTGCGCCCGCAGCGGCTCGCCCTGCCGGTCACCGGCCGCCGCGAGTTCCTGCTCGCCGCAGCCGCCGGATTCGTCTCGTACGGGGTCTTCGGCGTCTACCTGGCCCTCGCCCCGGCCTTCTCCGCCAAGCTGCTGCACACCCCCTCGCACCTGACCGGCGCGATCGTGGCCGCCCTGCTGCTCGGCTCCTCGGCCGCCGCCCAGCTGATCGTCCCGCCGACCGCCGACCGCACGGTGATCGCCCTCGGCATGACCGGCCTGGCCACCGGCCTCGGCCTGGTGGTCGCCGCCGGCTACACCGGCACCCCCGCGCTGCTCTTCATCGGCAGCGTCCTCGGCGGCATCTGCCAGGGCGTGGCGTTCCGCTCCCTCTTCACCACCGCCGTCGCCGCGATGAATCCGGAACGCCGGGGCTCCGAACTGAGCGCCCTCTGGATCATCGTCTACCTCGGCAGCTCCCTCCCCATCATCGGCGTGGGCGCCCTGGTCCAGGCCTACGGCCTCCTCCCCGCCGTCAGCGGCTTCGCCACCGTCGCCGCCGTCCTCTGCGCCGCCCTGGCCGTCGCAGTGGCCCGCAAACCCAAGCGCGCCTGAGCCTCACCACCCGAACGCCGTTGCCCGGAACTTCCTCCACGGAAGTCCCGGGCAACGGCATTTCCGTCAGCAGGCGAACACCCGCGCATCGCCTGCTCCATTGAGCAGCTCTACCACCGTTCCCCACCATCCACCCCCCCACCCGCCTGCCGGCGGGTGCCCGCCCCCGCCCCCGCCGCGCACCGCCAAGCGGCGCGCGGCGCTGATGAAGCAGGGCGACGTACCTGCCGGAAACAAGAGGGCCCCGTCCTGCCGCAGACTCAGGCAGGGTCCTGTGCCCGAACGCCACAACGGGCGACATGCGCCCGCCTTGACCGCGCACAGACAGACACACCTGCCTCTCAACCCTTTCCCTCGAAGAAGCGGTTTGCGCTGCAGCAGGTTGACGACTCATCCCGAAGCCTGGTTCGTCCGCCCTGGCCACCAGAGACGCAAGGAACAACTTCAAGCACGGGCGTCCTCACCATGTGGAAGGAGCCCGCCTCGGCCGCTGGACTCTGTCGGCGAAATTGTGGTCCTATCTCCGCCCCGCTGGATGCGATCCAGCGGGGCGGAGCGCTGCCAGCTGGGAGAGTTCGAGTACGGGCACCGGGCGCGCCGATCAGCCAGGCATCGATGCGGACGAAGTTCATGGCGGCACCGGTGTAACCGACGTCCGGCAGTTTTATATCTGGGGCGGCCACCCCGTGGGTGGCCGCCCCAGAGCCCGCTCACTGCACCGCTGGCCGCTCAGGTCAGGAAGGCTACTGCTCGCTCATCGAGCTCCTGAGCTGCCGAGGCTCCGCGGTTCTTGAACTGGGCGAGGCTCTTGCGCATCTCCATCACCGAGCGACGGGTCCGGGCGGACTGCACGCCGGCCATGGCGTCGAGTGCACGGTTCCAGGTCGCGCATGCCTGCTCGATGCCGCCGTTGGCGAGTTCCATCTCGGCTTGGGCAACCAGGTCGAGGGCGAGGATGCGTGCATACGTCGTGGCCGGCCGCGTTGCGGCGGCCGCTGCGTAGTTCTCGGCCGCTCCCTTGCGATCGCCGAGACGGGAGAAGACCTTGGCGCTCCGGGAGTTGACCATGGCGCGGGCTGGCCCCCAGGAGCGGGCCCAGAACGGCACGTCGTCTCCGTTCGAGGCCTCCAGCAGGTCCTGGGCACGCTGGATGGCCTGAATCGCCGGGCGCCGCTGGTTGGTGGCGGCGAGGCCGTGGGCGTGGGTGATGGTGAAGATGGCCTCGGTGCCGGCGTCCACCCGCCCGGTGGCACGCGACAGCGCGCTCTCGGACAGGGCGAACGTCTGGGCGGGGTGGCGGAGCTTCATGCCTTGCTGGGCCAAGGTCCTTAGGACGAAGGCGTCGTGGCCGACGATCTCGGACTCGACGGCGAGCGCGTACGACTGGTGGTAGTAGCGCTGAGCGAGGCCCTGTTCGCCGGCGTCGTACGCCTTCCAACCGGCCAGGTGCACGCCGACTGCTGCGGCGGAGAGCATCTGCTGGCGGTCCTCGTGGGTGCGAAAGGTGCCCCGGCACAGGGCGGCGACATCGGATCGCAGGTACTGGATCAGGGCGGAGCGGCCGTGCTGGCCGCCGTGGCGCTCGTCGATCTCGGTGAACATGCTGATCATGTCGCGGACGGCGGCGACCTCGGCGGCCCCGGCGACGGCGCCGCTTCGAACAGCTGCGGTGCGTTCGGCGCTCTCGCGGACGTACTCCAGGGGCAGGTGCATCGCGGCGACGGAGTACGCCGAGGCGGCCAGGAACTTTCGTCGGTCCAAATCAGCTCTCCACACCCGTGCGAGGACGCCCACCGGGTCGGGGCCGATGGACAGCCCGAGGCCCGGATCGGATTCTTCCACCGACCGTAGCCCGAGTTCGGCTGGGGTGTAGAGCCGTCCCGTCTTGCGGAACAGCGCCTCACAGATGAATGCGGGAGTGTCGCCCTCCGGATCGGCGCCACGCAGCCACTTGTGGACCGTGGACGGGTTCGTCCGCAGGTGGACACCGACCTCGGCCGCCACTCGGACGACGCCTCGGGCGAGGGCGTCGAAGGTCATGTCGGCGTCGGCAATGGCCGCTTCGAGCTGGTGGTTCGTCACAGGCTGCGCCATGACCACTCCCTTCCTCGGCGCCGGGTGGCAGTAAACACGGTAAAGACAACCGACCATCCGAGACAGGGACTTGGGCGAAGGAACGCCGGTTGACTTGGTGTCAGCCGCTCGGGTCGAGAGTCGACACCGGCTCCAGGGAAGCCTCGGGCGGCTGACTCCGACCGCTGCCGCCCGGACAGCCCCCGCTGTCCGGAGCAGACAGCCCTGGCGACCAGGAGCGGACCGTGACCACCGAGACGCTGACCAGAACGGAACCACTCGCGCGGCCCACGACGGCCAAGCTGCCGTACGAGCCGCAGTCCGCCTCTGCGGCGCGCCGGCTGGTCCGCGACGCGCTCGCGGACTGGGAGCTGGGTCACCTGGCCGACGACGCCGAGTTGGTCGTCACGGAGCTGGTCTCCAACGCGGCCAAGACCGGCTGCATGACCGAGATGCGGGTCGGCGTCGCCCGGGTGACCAATCGCGCCGGCCAGGCCGTGCGGATCTCCGTACGGGACGGATCCCGTGCCCTGCCGGTCCTGATCGGCGCCGCCCACGACGCGGAGTCCGGCCGCGGCTTGGCCCTGGTTGATCGCTTGGCCGTTGTCTGGGGCGTCGACCTGGAGCCGCACGGCAAGACGACGTGGGCGGACATCGCCGTGGACCGGGCGTGAGCGGCCGACACCGCAGCGCAGACCGCGACCCGGTGGGCACCACGCTCACCGCGCTGTGGGTACTCGGCCATGCCGTCGTCCTCGGGCTGCTGTCGATCCCGATCCAGCACGACGTCGAGGCGGACGCCATGGACCGCGCTGGCTCCTCCACGTCGGTGCCGGACACACTGCCGCCCACCTGACCCCAATACCCCCCGCCTCGGCATCCACCGCACACCGGCCCGAGGCGGGACCGGCGGCTCGGGTGAACCCCCGCAGCCGGAGCCGCCCACATTCGCCGGCCTCGGCGACCCGCCGGGCCGGAATCCCATCGCACCGAAGGGAGATTCGACATGCCGCAGATCGCCGTACCGATCTCGGAGGCCCCGCAGCCTCCGCCGCCCCCGCCGCCTCCGCCCCCACCGCCGCCGGGTCCGCCGCAGCCGCCGTACCCGGGCCGGTAGCCCGATCCGGCCCTCGGCCGGGCGTCATCGCGGCGCCCGGCCGAGGGCCGCTGCCCCACAGACGTTGTGCAGTCCCTGGAGGAAATCGTGTCCATCTCCCCTGAGCACGACCCCACGCCTTCCCGGCCCGTCACGATCGCGTTCAGCGGTCCCGACAACGTCGGCAAGACCAAGCAGATCGGCATCCTGGCCCGCCGACTCGGCCCCGCTGGCCACGCCACCGGACCGCTGGACGACTACGACCCGCGCTGGGACGGCATCAAGTCCACTGGCATGGGCGCCTGGTGGTTCGAGCGCGGCCCGATCGAGGAGGTGACCGACGTGCTCGCTAGCTCCTACCTGGAGCGTTCCCGCGGGCCCGCCGCCGCGCCCGTGCGCCTGATGGACCGGGGCATGCCGATGCTGGAAGCCTCGCTGGCCGCGACCGTCGCAGTGCGCGAACGGCTCGACCCCGAGGAGGCCGCGGAGCGGGCCGGCAAGCTCCTGGAGCCCTATGCCGCCGACGTGCGCGTCGCTGAGGCGGCCGAGTACGGCATCGTGCTCCTGCACGACGACGATCTGGTGATCGGCACCTCCCGCAGCCTCTCCCGCGAGCGGCACGTCACCCCGATCTACGCGGACTACCAGCGGCACCTCCACCTGCAGATGCACCGCCTGGTCGGCGAAGGGCGGTGGGCCGAGACCATCGTGATTGGCGAGCGCCGGGTCGTGGCTGTCCAGGACGAGATCCGCCGGGTTCTGCACCCGGTCACCCCGGTCGTGCCGCCTCGCGCGTTGCCGGGGGTGCGGGTGGTCGCGCTCGGCGGCATGTCGGAGAGCGGCAAGAGCACGGTCGGCGAGTACCTGCGGGTGAGGCACGGATACGCCCGCCTCAAGATCGGCTACCTGATCGAGGACGCCGCCCAGCGCGGCGGCATCGCCACCCCGTACGAGATCCCGGCGGTGGTCCGCGCCGAGCTGCTGGTCGACGCCCTCGACCGGTTCTGTGCGGCCCACCACTTCCTGGACCACATCACCATCGAGTCCCTGCACGACCAGGACGCGACCGCCGAACTGCGGCGGATGCTCGGCGAGCAACTGACCGTGGTGTACGTCGACGCGACGCCGGAGGTCCGGACCGAACGCGGCACCGCCGGGCCCGAGGACGTGGTCGAGCGCGACGCCGTCAAGGGCCGCCGTGGTGCGGCCGGGATCGCCTCGCTCGCGCAGGAGGTCATCGACAACAACCACAGCCGCCTGCACCTGGAGCGCCGCCTCGACGGGATCGCCCTGGCCCGCCGGTGGCCGCTTCGCAGGCCGGCCACCACGCCGGTGAACACGCTGGGCCTGCCCGTCCACCTGGAGTCCTACCTGTCCGAGCTGCTGGACCGCACCACCGTCCAGGTGCCGCCGGTCATCGACCTCCTCGCTGTGACCGGCAGCGGAGCCCGAGGCAAGTACCAGCACGGGTGGTCCGACCTGGATGTCTTCGTCGTCGCAGAGCAGGACAGCCTCCCCAGGCTCCGGCAGGCCCTCGCCGAACTCGAAGCCGAACTCGGTGGCGTCAAGCTCGGCCTGACCGTGCTGACCCAGGACGAGTGCCGCACCGGGGCGGTCACCTCCCGCCTGCTGCACGTCCTCATGCTGATCGGCTCCGGCTCCCTCGTGCCGCTCTGGTGCCGCCCCGGCCTGGCCCTGCCCGCCCCGGACGCGGCTGGCGATGTAGCGGCCAGCGTCGAGGCCGGTGTGCAGGCCGCCATCGAGATCCGCCGCCAGCTCCTCAAGGGCGCTCCCGACCTCCGCGCCTTGTTCAAGATCACCGCTCTGCTGGCCAAGGTGATGCTCCGCTTCGAGGGCACCGAACGCGCCTCGGACGACGACGCGCTGGGCGTCTTCCTCGACCGCGAGCCCGCCACCGACGCCGACCTGCGCCGCCAGGCCCGCGAGGACCGCGAGAAGGCGGTGGATCTGGCCAACATCGTCCTGGGCCACTGGCTGGGGACCATCGCCCTACCGACGAGCCGCCCATGAACGACCCCGCCACCCCCGCCTTCCGCAAGATCCTCGCCCCCGCCGCAGCGGAGGCCGAGGTCCAGGGCTGGCAGGCCACCGCCCGCACGCTGCTGGTGCCCCGGCTGCTGGGCCGCAGCCGGGCAGCGGGCAAACACGTCGTGGCCTACGAGGACGTGTTCGCCACCGGCCGGTGCAGCATGCTGCTCGGCGACGTCATCGCCACCGCCGACCGGCACGTGAGCGCCCTGCCACGAGTCACCGCGCTGATCGACGCCGTCTGCGACAGCCTGCTCGCCGCAGTCGCCGACAGCGGTCGCGCCGCGCAGCTCACGAATTGCGTGCCCGGCCTCTACCTGGACCGCATCCGTCCCAGCGGGCGGATCGACACCTGGTACCTGTCCGGCCAGCTCGCCGTCCCCGCCCCGCGCACAGACCAGCCGCTGCCCATGCACGCTCTCACCGGCCACATCCTCGTCGTGAACGGCGTCCCGATGCGGCTCGACCTGCCTGCCATCATCTGGGAAGCCCGCGAAGCACTCTGCTCCGCCCGTACCTGGGTTACCGCGCTCACCCAGGGCGACCCGACCGAGCCGAACATCGCCGACCCGCTGTGCTGGCTCGACTTCGAGTACGCCGGACGCAACACGCTCGCCGGGGAAATCGCCATCCTCCTCTGGTACCTGCTGGGCATGGGTGGCTGGCTCGTACCGACCTACCAGCCCGACGTGTACGCCCGCACCCTGCCGCTGCACCTTCCGCCGGTCACCACCCCGCACCTCGAACACGTCGACCACGACGAGCGCCACCGCCGCCTGGAAGTCCGCTACACCTGGGCGGTCGGCGCCGGGCGCCAAGCCGCAATCGACCGCCTGCTGAAGCGTGTTCGCGCCGACCTCGCGCCCGCCGCCGGGCTGGACCCGGACCGCTTCCTCGCCCAGATCCGTTACTTCCTCGCCCTCCGGATCCTCGGCGTGATCCCGCCGGGCCGCCTCACCGGCCACGACCTCCTCCTGCTCCTGGCCAAGCTCGCCGAGACCCAGCAGCCCGAGACCATCTGCGAGACCTTCACCTGCACCCAGCCCGCGCCGGCCACCGGCCCCGACTATCGGACCGACGATGACCACACCCATGCCGCTTGAACTGCCCATCGCCGCCCTGCCGCTCCAAGGCCGGGTGGCCCTGGTCACCGGCGGAGCCACCGGGATCGGCGCCGCGATCGGCCGAGCCCTGGCCGCCGCCGGCGCCTCCGTCGCCGTCAACCACCTCGCGCAGATCCACCAGGCCCGCACCGTGCTCGCTGACGTGCGGCGCGAGGGCCGCAGCGGCATCGAGGTCAGCGCCGACCTCACCGACCCGAACGCCGTCGCCGCGCTGGCCAGTCAGGTCGAGTCCGAACTCGGGCCGGTCGACGTCCTCGTCAACAACGCGGGCGCCTACCCGCGCATCCCATGGGACGAGCTCGGCGAGGACGAGTGGGCGCGCGCCATCGAGTCCAACCTGACCATTCACTACCGCACTTGCCGGGCCATTAGCCCCGGTATGGCCGCCCGCCGGTGGGGCCGGATCGTCAACGTCGGCAGCGTCAACGCCCGCGCCGGCCGCCCCGGACTCACCGCCTACAGCACCGCCAAGGCCGGACTCCTCGGCCTCACCAGGTCGCTGGCCAGGGAACTTGGACCGGCTGGGATCTGCGTGAACACTGTCGTACCCGGGGCCATCCAGGTCGAGGCGGAGAACGACCTGCCCGCCCACCACCGAGCCCGACCCGAGGACCAGATCCGTCGCCAGTGCGTCCAGCGCCGAGGCCGCCCCGAGGACGTCGCCGCCGCGGTCGCCTTCCTCGCCGGCCCCAGCGCGTCCTTCATCACCGGCCAGTCGTTGCACGTCGACGGCGGCTGGCTCCTCCACTGACCCGCCCCACACCACCGAGACCAGGAAGAGACCACCATGCAGCACCGCGTCCGCGCCGTTCTCCTCACCCCGAACGACACCATGCTGCTGATCAAGCGCATCCGCCCCGGCATCGACCCGTACTGGGTGATTGTCGGCGGCAAGATCGAACCGACCGACGCCAGCCCCGAGGAGGCCCTGCTGCGCGAGGTCCGCGAGGAGATCGCGGGCGAGGCGGAGATCCTCAGCCTCCTCCACACCATCGAGGCCGACGACGAGCGCCAGGACTTCTACCTCGCCAGCATCGAGAAGTGGAGCTTCGAGGACCGCACCGGGCCAGAGTTCAGCCAGGAAGGCCGGGGCGAGTACCTCCTGGAGGAGATCCCCCTCACCACCGAAGCCCTCGACGCGACCAACCTCCTGCCCCAGGAGATCGCCACGGTCCTCCGCGAGGCGGTCGGACGCGGGGTCCATCTCGCCGCCAGGTAACCGCAATTCGGTAGCTACGTCAGCGCACTGGTCACGCACTGAATGTCGCGAACGTCTCACACTGCGTCAAGTGTCGTGGTATGTTCCGTAATCCAACCGAAAACAGGTGACCCCGGCGGTGCTGGTAACACCCCGGGGTCCGGCAACAGGAGCTGACACTCCCGATGCGCGTCCATCGTAGCGCCCACGTGCGCAACTTCACCGTGCTGCCCAACGCCCTGCTCCAGTACCGGCGGCTGAGCTACACCGCCCGAGGCCTGCTCGCCGACCTCCTATCCCGCCCCGACAGGTGGCGCGAGGACGGACGGCACATGGCCGACACCAGCCCCCAGGGCCGAGGCGCGATCCGCAAGGCCCTGAAGGAGCTGACCGAGGCCGGCTACTACCGGATCGAGAAGATCCGCATGCCCGACGGCACGATCATCACCGAAACCCACGTCTACGACACCCCGCAGCTCGCGCCACCGGGTACCACCCGTCCGGTTCCCGGCGGAGCGGCCACCGGCGGTGCTGACGCCCTCGTAAAGGACCGGGCGAAAGAAACCTCCCTCCCCACCGGGCGGGCCGAAGAGCCGCAGGCGAGGACGGGAGGACAGAAGGAAGACGCTGAACAGGAGCCTGCGGTCGTGCCGGACGAGCAACTCCGCGAAGCGGTGGCCACCCTGTTCCGCGTGATCCGCCCCGAGCCCCGCCTACGCCTGGGCGAGGCCGAAGCACGGGAACTGGCACCCTTGGTGGCGCAGTGGCTGGCGCGCGGCTGCACCGCAGCCGACCTCGCGCACGCCCTGCTGCCGGGCCTGCCCACTCCGATGCACTCGGCGGCCGCCGTGCTCCGCTACCGTCTGGAGCACAAGATGCCGCCCGCCCGGCCCGTTGCACGGCCACCGGCCCGATACGCCGAGTGCGCCAAGCGCCACGACACCGTGCCACGACCGGGCATTTGCCGTCCGTGCGCCGGCCTGACCACCCGAGCCCCCGCGGCCCGCAAGGGCGCGGACGTGGCCACCGCAGGTGCCGCCCGAGTCCGAACTGCCCTGTACTCCGCAAGAACCGGCAGTCGGCCTGCACACATCGCAGCCTGAGACACGCTCTCCCATCAGCCCGAACGGGCACCGGTGGGACAGGGTCCTCTCGCTTCCGACGGGTGGGGGGGTGGATGGTGGGGAACGGCGGTGAACCTGCTCAACGAAGCAGATCACGTGCGGGTGTTCACCCGGCGGCGGGCCAAGCGGGGGCACGGAAACACCGCTGCCGCGCAAACCTTCCGGTTTGCGCGGCAGCGGGTTAACAAATGGCCCGTCCGTCAGACGTTGAAGCCGAGGGCGCGCAGCTGCTCACGGCCGTCGTCGGTGATCTTGTCCGGGCCCCACGGCGGCATCCAGACCCAGTTGATCCGCAGGTCCTTCACCAGGCCGTCGGTCGCGGTCTTGGCCTGGTCCTCGATGACGTCGGTCAGCGGGCAAGCCGCCGAGGTGAGCGTCATGTCGATGGTGGCCACGTCCGACTCGTCGATGTGGATGCCGTAGATCAGGCCCAGGTTGACGACGTCGATGCCCAGTTCGGGGTCGACGACGTCCATCAGGGCCTCGGTCAGGTCCTCGACGGAGACGGTGCCGGCGGTGGTGCCGACGATGCCGCCCGGCTGCTCCTCCACAGCGGAGGGGGTTTCGTCACTCATGGTCTGTCCTCCTCTGCTCGGGTCAGTCGTTGGCGGGGTGGGCGAGGGCCTGGGCGGTGGCGTCCTTCCAGGCCATCCAGCTCAGCAGGGCGCACTTGACCCGGGCCGGGTACTTGGAGACGCCGGCGAACGCGACCGCGTCCTCCAGCACCTCCTCGTCGCCCTCGCCCTGGCCCTTGCTCTGCATCAGCTCCAGGAAGGCCTCCTGGACGGCCTGCGCTTCGCCCACCGTCTTGCCGACCACCAGGTCGTTCAGCACCGAGGCGCTGGCCTGGCTGATCGAGCAGCCCTGGGACTCGTAGGACACGTCGGCGACCGTCGCGCCGTCGAGCTTCACCCGGAGGGTGATCTCGTCGCCACAGGTCGGGTTGACGTGGTGCACCTCGGCGTCGCCGTCCCGCAGCCCCTTGCCGTGGGGGTTGCGGTAGTGGTCCAGGATGATGTCCTGGTACATCGAGTCGAGCTTCATGTCCTGCGCCTGTCCCGTCAGCCGAAGAAGTTCCGGACGTGGTGCAGGCCGTCGATCAGCGCGTCGACCTCGCCCGGCGTCGAGTACAGATAGAACGACGCCCGCGTGGTCGCCGGAATTCCGTACCGCAGGCACACCGGCCGCGCGCAGTGGTGGCCGACGCGCACGGCGATGCCCTGCTCGTCCAGCACCTGGCCCACGTCGTGCGGGTGGATGTCGCCGAGGGTGAAGGAGATCGCGGCGCCGCGGTCCACGGCCGTGCGCGGACCGATGATCCGCAGGTCCGGGATCTCCAGCAGGCGCTCGACCGCGTACGCGGTGATCGCGTGCTCGTGCGCGGCGATCTTCTCCATGCCGACGCCCTGGAGGTAGTCGATGGCCGCGCCGAGCCCGACCGCCTGGGCGATCGGCGGGGTGCCGGCCTCGAACTTGTGCGGCGCCGGGGCGTAGGTGGACGAGCCCATGGTGACGGTCTCGATCATCTCGCCGCCGCCGAGGAACGGCGGGAGGTCCTCCAGCAGCTCCTGGCGGCCCCAGAGCACGCCGATGCCGGTCGGGGCCAGCATCTTGTGACCGGTGAAGGCGACGAAGTCGGCCTCCAGCGCCTGCACGTCCAGCACCATGTGCGGGGCGGCCTGCGAGGCGTCGATGACGACCAGCGCACCGACCGACTGGGCCTTGCGCACGATCGTCTCGACCGGGTTGACCGTGCCGAGCAGGTTGGAGACCAGGGTGAACGAGACCACCTTGGTCTTCTCGGTGATCAGCTCGTCGATGTCGGACAGGTCGAGCCGGCCCTCGTCGGTCAGCCCGAACCACTTCAGCTTCGCGCCGGTGCGCTGCGAGAGCAGCTGCCACGGGACGATGTTGGAGTGGTGCTCCATCTCCGTGATGACGATCTCGGAGTCGGCGTCCACCCGGTACGGCTCGTCCGCCCAACCGAGCATGTTGGCCACGAGGTTGAGCGACTCCGAGGCGTTCTTGGTGAAGATCACCTCGTTGCGGCTCGGCGCGTTGACGAACGCCGCGACCTTGTCGCGCGCGCCCTCGTACAGCGCCGTGGCCTCCTCGGCGAGCACGTGCACGCCGCGGTGGACGTTGGCGTTGTGCTGCTCGTAGTAGGCGTTCAGGGCCTCCAGGACCTGGCGCGGCTTCTGCGAGGTGGCCGCGTTGTCCAGGTAGACCAGCGGCTTGCCGTCGTGCAGCACGCGCTGCAGGACCGGGAAGTCCTTGCGGATCGCGTCGGTGTCGAGCAGACCGGTCAGCGTATGGGTCACTCGGAAGCGCCCCCCTTCACGTACGCCTCGTAGCCCTCGTCCTCCAGCTTGTCGGCCAGCTCGGCACCGCCGGACTCGACGATGCGGCCGCCCGCGAAGACGTGGACGTAATCGGGCTTGATGTACCGCAGGATGCGGGTGTAGTGGGTCACCAGCAGGGTGCCGACCTCGCCGGTCGAACGAACCCGGTTGATGCCCTCCGAGACGATCCGCAGTGCGTCGACGTCCAGGCCGGAGTCGGTCTCGTCGAGGATCGCGATCTTCGGCTTGAGGAGCTCCAGCTGGAGGATCTCGTGGCGCTTCTTCTCACCGCCGGAGAAGCCCTCGTTGACGTTGCGCTCGGCGAAGGCCGGGTCCATCTGGAGGGCGGCCATCGCCTCCTTGACCTCCTTCACCCACAGACGCAGCTTCGGGGCCTCGCCGCGGACGGCGGTGGCGGCGGTGCGCAGGAAGTTGCTCACCGAGACGCCCGGGACCTCGACCGGGTACTGCATGGCGAGGAACACGCCGGCCTTGGCGCGCTCGTCGACGGACATCTCCAGGACGTCCTCGCCGTCGAGCAGCACCGAGCCGCCGGTGACGGTGTACTTGGGGTGGCCGGCCAGCGAGTAGGCCAGGGTGGACTTGCCGGAGCCGTTCGGACCCATGATGGCGTGGGTCTCGCCCTGCTTCACGGTCAGGTCGACGCCCTTCAGGATCTCGCGCGGGCCGTTCTCGGCCTCGACGGAGACGTGCAGGTCGCGGATTTCAAGGGTTGCCATGTGTACTCAGGACTCCTGGTTGACGGAGACGAGCACATCGTCCCCTTCGATCTTTACGGGGTAGACAGCGACCGGCTTGGTGGCGGGCAGGCCGGAGGGCTTGCCGGTGCGCAGGTCGAAGCTGGAGCCGTGCAGCCAGCACTCGATCATGCAGTCCTCGACCTCACCCTCGGAGAGCGAGACGTTCGCGTGCGAGCAGATGTCGTTGATCGCGAACACCCCCTCGTCGGTGCGGACGACGGAGACCGGCACGCCGTTGAGGTCGACGCGCTTGGGGACGTCCTCCTGGAGGTCGCTCAGCGCGCAGGCACGGAGATACGTCATCGGGCTCAGACCGCCGCTTCCAGCTCGGCCTCGATCTTCTCCATGAGCTGGTCCTGGACCTCGGCCACCCCGATCTGCTGGAGCAGCTCGGCGAAGAAGCCGCGCACGACCAGGCGGCGGGCCTCGTCCGCGGGGATGCCGCGGGCCTGCAGGTAGAACAGCTGCTCGTCGTCGAAGCGGCCGGTCGCGGAGGCGTGGCCGGCGCCGACGATCTCGCCGGTCTCGATCTCCAGGTTCGGGATCGAGTCGACCCGGGCGCCGTCGGTGAGCACCAGGTTGCGGTTGAGCTCGTAGGTGTCGGTGCCGAGGGCGGCGGCGCGGATCAGCACGTCGCCGACCCAGACCGCGTGGGCGTCCTGGCCCTGCAGCGCGCCCTTGTAGGCCACGTTCGACCGGCAGTGCGGCGTGTCGTGGTCGATGATCAGGCGGTGCTCCAGGTGCTGGCCGGCGTCGGCGAAGTAGAGGCCGAACAGCTCGGCCTCGCCGCCGGGGCCGGCGTAGTTGACCCGCGGGTGGAGGCGGACCAGGTCGCCGCCGAAGGTGACGACGACGGACTTGAACGAGGCGTCGCGGCCGACCAGTGCGTTGTGCTGCGCGGCGTGGACGGCGTCGCGGTCCCAGTCCTGGACGGAGACGAAGGTGAGCTTCGCGCCGTCGCCGACCAGGAGTTCGACGTTGGCGGCGCGGGTGCCGGTGCCGACGTGGTTGATCACCACGACGGCCTCGGCGAACGGCTTGACGTCGATCACCACGTGGGCGAAGCGGACCCCGCCCTCGGCACGCACGTCGATCCGGACCGGCTCGGTGAGCACCGCGTCCTTGGGCACGGTGACGACCAGGGCCTGCTCGAAGGCGCTGAACGCCTGCGCGGCGACCCGGTCGACCGGCTTGCCGGCCTTGCCCAGGCGGGCGTCGTCGCGGCCGACGGTCTCGGCGGTCACGCCCTCGGGCAGCGTGAACTCGACCTTGTCCTCACCCTTTTCGGCCGAGACGGCGGTGCCGTCGTGCAGCCCGCCGAGGCGGTGCAGCGGCGTGAACCGCCAGTCCTCCTCGCGGCCGTGCGGCACCGGGAAGTCGTTCACGTCGAAGGACGGCTTGACCGCGACGCGCGCGTCGATCGGCTGCTGGACCGTGGCCCGGCCGGTGCCGGGGCCGGCGAGCTGCGCGCCCGCGCCGGCGGTGCCGACCTCGATCGAACCGGCGGTGGTGGAGCCGGTGGTGTTCTGCTCAGCCATGGCTGTTCGTAGTGCTCTCTTCCTCGGAAATCAGTGGACGGCGGTGGCGGTCGGGGGTCAGCCGACCGCGCCCTCCATCTGCAGCTCGATCAGCCGGTTGAGCTCCAGCGCGTACTCCATCGGCAGCTCACGCGCGATCGGCTCGACGAAGCCGCGGACGATCATCGCCATGGCCTCGGTCTCGGTCAGGCCGCGGCTCATGAGGTAGAACAGCTGGTCCTCGCTGACCTTGGAGACGGTCGCCTCGTGGCCCATGGACACGTCGTCCTCGCGGACGTCCACGTAGGGGTAGGTGTCCGAGCGGGAGATGGTGTCGACCAGCAGCGCGTCGCACAGGACGTTGGACTTGGCGCCGTGCGAGCCCTCGCCGATCTCGATCAGACCGCGGTAGGAGGTCCGGCCGCCGCCGCGCGCCACCGACTTGGAGACGATGTGCGAGGAGGTGTTCGGCGCCATGTGCACCATCTTGGCGCCGGCGTCCTGGTGCTGGCCCTCGCCGGCGAAGGCGATGGACAGGGTCTCGCCCTTGGCGTGCTCACCCATCAGGTAGACGGCCGGGTACTTCATCGTGACCTTGGAACCGATGTTGCCGTCGACCCACTCCATGGTCGCGCCCTCGTACGCCACGGCGCGCTTGGTGACCAGGTTGTAGACGTTGTTCGACCAGTTCTGGATGGTCGTGTAGCGGCAGCGGCCGCCCTTCTTGACGATGATCTCCACGACCGCCGAGTGCAGCGAGTCGGAGGAGTAGATCGGCGCGGTGCAGCCCTCGACGTAGTGGACGTACGCGTCCTCGTCGACGATGATCAGCGTCCGCTCGAACTGGCCCATGTTCTCGGTGTTGATCCGGAAGTAGGCCTGCAGCGGGATGTCGACGTGGACGCCCTTCGGCACGTAGATGAAGGACCCGCCGGACCAGACCGCCGTGTTCAGTGCGGCGAACTTGTTGTCGCCGGCCGGGATGACGGTGCCGAAGTACTCCTTGAACAGCTCCGGGTGCTCGCGCAGCGCGGTGTCGGTGTCCAGGAAGATGACGCCCTGCTCCTCCAGGTCCTCGCGGATCTGGTGGTAGACGACCTCGGACTCGTACTGGGCGGCGACGCCGGCGACCAGGCGCTGCTTCTCCGCCTCCGGGATGCCCAGCTTGTCGTAGGTGGCCTTGATGTCCGCGGGCAGGTCCTCCCAGGACTCGGCCTGCTTCTCGGTCGAGCGGACGAAGTACTTGATGTTGTCGAAGTCGATGCCGGAGAGGTCGGAGCCCCAGGTCGGCATGGGCTTCTTGCCGAACAGCTTCAGGCCCTTGAGACGCAGGTTCAGCATCCACTCGGACTCGTTCTTCTTCGCGGAGATGTCGCGCACGACCTCCTCGCTGAGCCCGCGCTTGGCCGCGGCACCGGCGGTGTCCGGGTCGGCCCAGCCGTACTCGTAATTGCCCAGGCCCTCGAGCTCGGGGTGCGAAACGGTGTCAGTCATGCGAGCTTCCTAACGCGCGGACGCTGAATCTTCGGTGGACGTACCGGCAATCGGCACGGCATCGGAGCCCGGGCCCGCACTGCGCAGGGTGGGCGACGATGCGGCACCGGGTGCCGGCACATAGGTGGTGCAGACCCCGTCGCCGTGGGCGATGGTGGCCAGCCGTTGCACATGGGTGCCCAGGAGCTGGGAGAAGACCTCGGTCTCCGCCTCGCAGAGCTGCGGGAACTGCTCGGCGATGTGCGCGACCGGGCAGTGGTGCTGGCAGAGCTGGGCGCCCGCCGGGGCCTTCGCCGCGGCCGACGGGACCCGCCGCACCGTGGCAGCGTACCCGTCGGCACTCAGCGCCTGGGCGAGTGCCTCGGTGCGCTCGGAGGCGGCGGCCAGCCGGAGGGTTTCCAGGTACTTCTCGCCCTGCTTGCCGAAGCGGGCGCGGGCGAAGGCGGCGACCGCCTCCTCGCCCGCCTTCCCGCCGCCCACCGAGTCGGAGATCCAGCGCAGCGCATCGGCCGCGAGCTGGTCGTACGCCTGGTAGAAGGCGTCCCGGCCACCGTCGGTGAGGGCGAAGACCTTGGCCGGACGGCCCCGGCCGCGGCTGCCGTAGACCCGCTGCTCGCGGGACTCGACCAGGCCGGCGGCGGCCAGTCCGTCGAGGTGGCGGCGGACGGCGGCGGCGGTGAGGCCGAGCCGGCTCGCCAGGTCGGCGGCGGAGGAGGGGCCGTGGTCCAGGATCGACCGGGCGACCCGGTCCCGGGTGGCGCGGTGTCCCTCCAGCAGCACCTCGGCCGCCGTCACGGGCACGTCGCAGTCGGGGGCCGACTCGGCCTCCTGCTGCGTGGTGTGCTCGCGCATGTTTTTCACAACACCAGTGTTGCGTAATTACTTCCGGCAGGACAAGCCGTGATCCAGGCCTCACCCGTGTCATCTGTCACGCAGGTAAGGCTTACCTGGCCTGCGGAAACGATCACCGAGGGCGCCGCGGGGCCCGTCCGTTCGGTGCTCTTACACTCGCCGGTATGCACTCCGAACCCGCGGTCCGGATCGCCGGGCTGGTCAAGCGGTACACCGACAAACCCGCGGTGGACGGCCTCGACCTCACGATCGCACACGGTGCGATCACCGCCGTCCTCGGCCCCAACGGCGCCGGCAAGACCACCACCATCGAGACCTGCGAGGGCTACCGCCGCCCCGACGCCGGCACCGTCCGCGTCCTCGGCCTCGACCCGGTCACCCAGCACGCCGCCCTGCGCCCGCGGATCGGCGTCATGCTGCAGTCCGGCGGCGTGTACGCGGGCGCGCGCGCCGTCGAGATGCTGCGGCACACCGCCAGGCTGCACGCCCACCCGCTGGACGTCGACGCCCTGGTCGAGCGGCTCGGCCTCGGCTCCTGCGGCCGCACGACCTACCGCCGGCTCTCCGGCGGCCAGCAGCAGCGACTCGCCCTCGCCATGGCCGTGGTCGGCCGCCCCGAGCTGGTCTTCCTCGACGAGCCCACCGCCGGCCTCGACCCGCAGGCCCGCCGCGCCACCTGGGAGCTGGTCCGCGACCTGCGCCGGGACGGCGTCACCGTGGTCGTCACCACGCACCACATGGACGAGGCCGAGCAGCTCGCCGACCACGTCGCCATCGTCGACCGCGGCAAGGTCATCGCCACCGGCACCACGGACGAGCTGTGCCGCGGCGGCGCCGAGAACGCCCTGCGCTTCGACGGCCCGCCCGGCCTCGACCTCGGCCCGCTGCTCAAGGAGCTGCCCGAGGGTGCCACCGCCACCGAGAGCGCCCCCGGCAGCTACCGCGTCGAGGCGGCGACCGTCGACCCGCAGCTGCTGGCCACCGTCACCTCCTGGTGCGCGGCCTCCGGCGTCCTCCCCGAGCGGCTCGCCGTGCAGCGCCGCAGCCTCGAAGACGTCTTCCTCGACCTGACCGGACGGGACCTGCGTTCATGAGCGACCGAAGTGAGCGAACCATCAGCACCGTCACCACGGACTACGCCCCCAAGCCCGGTGCCGCTCCGGTCGGCCGGATGCTGCTCGCGCAGACCGCGTTCGAGACCAGGATGCTGCTGCGCAACGGCGAGCAGCTGCTGCTCACGGTCGTCATCCCGACCGTCCTGCTGGTGCTGTTCTCCGCCGTCGACATCGTCGCGGTGGACGGTCCGGGCAAGCGGGTCGACTTCCTGGCCCCGGGCCTGCTGGCGCTCGCCGTGATGTCCACCGCGTTCACCGGCCAGGCCATCGCCACCGGGTTCGAGCGCCGCTACGGCGTGCTGAAGCGGCTCGGCGCGAGCCCGCTCCCCCGCTGGGCGCTGCTGACCGCCAAGACCGGCTGCGTGCTGGTCACCGAGGCGCTCCAGGTCGCGCTGCTGTCGGTGATCGCCCTGGCCCTCGGCTGGTCCCCGCACGGCGACCCGCTTTCCGTGGCCGCGCTGCTGGTCCTCGGCACGGCCGCCTTCTCCGGCCTCGGCCTGCTGATGGCCGGCACGCTCAAGGCCGAGGCGACGCTGGCCGCCGCGAACCTCGTGTTCATCCTGCTGCTGCTCGGCGGCGGGGTGATCGTGCCGCTGACCAAGTTCCCGTCCGCCGTGCAGTCGGTGCTGGAGCTGCTGCCGATCGCGGCGCTCTCGGACGGCCTGCGGTCCGTCCTGCAGACCGGCGCCGGGGTGCCGTGGTCGGACCTCGGGATCCTGGCCGGCTGGGCCGTCGTCGGCCTGGCGGCCGCCGCCCGGTTCTTCCGCTGGGAGTGACCCCGGCCGTCAACGCGCGGCGCCCCCCGGCCACGTGAGGCCGGGGGGCGCCGCCGTTCGGCACCGGTGCCGGGTCAGCCCCGGCTGCCGCCACGGCGCTTGCGGGCGAACAGCACGATCGCGCCGCCGAGCAGCAGCACACCGGCGCCGGCCGCCGCGATGACGGGGGTGGCCGAGCTGCTACCGGTCTGGGCGAGGGCCGGGGCGCTGGTGCCGGGCGCCGGGGCCGGGGTCCTGCTCGGGGTCGGCGTCACGGACGGGGCAGCGGTGCCCGAGGGGGTGGTGCTCGGGGTCGGCGTCACGGACGGGGTCGGCGTCGGCGTGGTGGTCGGCGTCGGAGTCGGAGTCGGAGTCGGCGTGGGTGCCCCGGTGGGCGTGGGGGTCGGCGTCGGCGTGTGGCACGGCTGGATCGTCTCGGACTCGTTGATGTTCCAGCCGGGCTCCGCCGGGGTCTCCGTGGTGGTCACCACGAAGGTCGCCTTGATCGGCGCGGAGTGGTCCTTCACCGGGAAGGTGCCGTGGAACTCCTTGCCGAACCGCTTGTCCAGCACCTTCTCGCCGTCGATGGTGAGGGTGACGTTGTTCGTCACGCTCTCCTTCTCGCTGTACTTGACCAGATCGATCACGATCTTGTCGCAGTCCACCTTCCACGCCGGTACGTGGGCCGAGGCCGTCCCGGCCAGGCTCAGGGGCAGCAGGATTCCGGCCGCCGCCGTGCCGGCCAGTGCCACTGCTCCGATCCCCAAGTGCCGCTGCTGTCGCGCCATTACGCTGTTCCCCTCCGAACGGTCCTGTGCAGCAGGCGTGTTGAGTGCTCCGCGGTGGCCCGCTACGGCTGTCCGGGGGACTCTACCGGCACTCCCGCACCTCGCCACACCCCGCCGTACGACCGGATTTCGTCTGTCGGTCTCACGATGAATGTGCATGACCAGCCCATCACAGCCGCCACCTCGCACAACGCGGAATCGGCGAACCTGAGTGAACTTCGTCATCCGACTGGAAAAACGCACCCGCCGGTGATCAGGTTCAATCACCGGCGGGTGCGACTTCGATCAGACGGCGAACATCGGCGTGTGCCTCCGCTCCGCCGTGCCCCGCCCCAAGATCGGCTGTAAGGCCGCCTACGATTGACCCCGTGCCTAACCCCTTCTCCCTGCTCGCCGACCGCTGGCAGCCGTCCGCCGCGATGGTCCGGCGCGCCGCGTTCGCCGCGCTGGTGATGAGCGTGGTGATCGTCGTCACCGGCGGCGCCGTCCGGCTCACCGCCTCCGGCCTCGGCTGTACCACCTGGCCCCGCTGCACCGGCGACAGCCTCACGCCCACCCCCGAGATGGGCTTCCACGGCATCGTCGAGTTCACCAACCGGATGCTCACCTACGTGCTGAGCGCAGCCGTCGGCTGGGCGATCCTGGCCGCCCGCTGCCACCGCCCCTGGCGGCGCAGCATGACCAAGCTCGGCTGGGCGCAGTTCTGGCTGGTGATGAGCAACGCCGTGCTCGGCGGCATCACCGTGCTGACCGGCCTCAACCCGTACACCGTCGCGCTGCACATGATCGCGGCGATGGCCCTGGTCTGGGTCGCGCTGCTGATGTGGGAGCGGTCCAAGGAGGGCGACGGCCCGGCCAGGCTCTCGGTGGCCCGCCCGATCCACCAGCTCTCGCGCGTCCTGGTCACCGTGGTCGGCCTGCTGGTCGCGGCCGGCACCCTGGTCACCGGCGCCGGCCACCACCCGGGCACCCCGCAGGACAACAAGATCGTCCCGCGCATCCCGGTCGACTACGACCGCCTCGCCCAGTTCCACGCCGACTTCGCGATGGTCTCGGTCGGCCTGGCCATCGCGGTGCTCTTCGTCTTCGCGGCCGTGAAGGCCCCGCAGCCCGCTCGCGCCCGGGCCAAGGAACTGCTCGCCGTACTGCTGCTCCAGGGCGTGCTGGGCTACATCCAGTACTTCACGGACGCCCCCGAGCTGATGGTCGGCCTGCACATGCTCCTCGCCACGCTGACCTGGATCGCCGCACTGCGCATCCCGCTCGCCCTGCGCACCCGCGAGGACGACGCTCCGGCCGCGCCGCTGCCCGTCCAGGCCCCGCAGACCGCCGCGGCCTGAGCCGCCCGGACGCCGAACGGCCCGGTTCCCCCACAGGGAGGAACCGGGCCGTCGTCGTGCGTCTGGGGCGGTCAGCCGCCGAGCTGGATCCCGGCCATCCGCTTCCACTCGTACGGACCGGTCTTCACCTTGAGGGCCAGCTCGCCCTCGAAGTCGTCGTGCAGGGTCAGCCCGGCCAGCTCGGCGGCCCGGCGGCCGACCGCGTAGCTCGGGGCCACCTGGTCGCCCCAGGCGCCGTCCGCGCCGACCACGACGATCCGGGTGGCCACGGCGCCGACGTACTCGACGACCGCGTCGGCGCTGCCGCCGTGCTGCGCGGCGAAGCTGGTCAGGTTCTTGGCGATGCGCTTGGCACGGCGCTCGGTGCGGGCGTCCGGCGCGGCGGCGTTGGCGGTCTCTGCGCTGCTCATGACCGCATGCTACCCACCGGTAGCGGCGCTGGCGACGGGAGCGCCCTGTGCACCGGGCCACATACTGGAGGCGTGACCTTCCAAGGCTGGCCGGCCGAGGCGCTCGACTTCTACGAGCACCTGGAGGCCGACAACTCGAAGACCTTCTGGCAAGCCCACAAGGACCGGTACGACGAGGCCGTGCGCGCCCCGATGGAGGAACTGCTCGCGGAGCTGGAGCCGGAGTTCGGGCCGGGAAAGATCTTCCGGCCCAACCGCGACATCCGCTTCAGCGCCGACAAGTCCCCGTACAAGACGCACATCGGCGCGCACCTGGAGGCGGGCGGCTACATCCAGCTCTCCGCCGACGGCCTGGCCTGCGGCAACGGCATGTACCGGCTCGCGCCGGACCAGGTGGAGCGCTACCGGGCGGCGGTCGCGCAGGACCTCAGCGGCGCCGAACTGGAGCGCGTGATCGCCCGGGTGGAGAAGGACGGCCCGCGGGTGTCCGGCCGCGACACCCTGAAGTCCGCCCCGCGCGGCTACCCCAAGGACCATCCCAGGATCGAGCTGCTGCGCCACAAGGGCCTCGTGGCCTGGCAGGAGTGGCCGCCCGCGAAGTGGCTGGGCACCCGCGCCGCGCAGACCCGCATCACGGCCTTCCTGCGGGCCTCCCAGCCGCTCAGGGACTGGCTGGACGGCCACGTCGGCCCGTCCGAACTCCCCGCCCGCTGAAGCCCCGTGAACGCCGAAGAGCCCCGGTCCACCCGGACCGGGGCTCTTTTTCCGCACCACGGCGGCTACTTCACGAACGGCTACTTCACGAACGGGTCGATCGCGCACACCACGAACAGCAGCGACAGGTAGGTGATCGACCAGTGGAACAGCCGCATCTCCTTCAGCTTCGCGCCGACGACCCCGGCCTTGGCCCGCGCGTACAGCGCGTGCGCCTCGCGCAGCCAGGCCGCGCCGAGCACCACCGCGGCGACCGGGTACAGCCAACTCATGTGCCCCAGCGGCCACAGCGCCAGCGAGACGGCCACCATGACCCAGGAGTAGACGACGACCTGCTTGCCGACCGCCACATTGCCCTTGATCACCGGCAGCATCGGCACACCGGCGCGCAGGTAGTCGTCGCGCACCTTCATCGACAGCACCCAGGTGTGCGGCGGCGTCCAGAAGAACACCACCAGGAACAGGATGACCGCCGCCCAGGACAGGGAGTTGGTGACCGAGGCCCAGCCGACCAGTACCGGCATGCAGCCGGCGATGCCGCCCCACACGATGTTCTGCGAGGTGCGCCGCTTGAGCCCCAGCGTGTAGACGAACACGTAGAACAGCAGCGCGCCGAGCGCGAGCCCGGAGGAGAGCCAGTTGACGCCGAAGCCGAGCAGCAGGGTCGAGACGACGGCGAGGATGATGCCGAACACCAGCGCCTCGCGCGGCGACACCATGCCGGTGACGATCGGCCGCCGCTCGGTGCGCGACATCACCGCGTCGATGTCGCGGTCGATGTACATGTTGAGGGCGTTGGCGCCGCCCGCCGAGAGGTAGCCGCCGATCACGACCTTCAGTACCAGCAGCATGTTCGGAACACCCTGCTGCGCCAGGAACATCACCGGCACGGTGCTCATCAGCAGCAGTTCGATGATCCGAGGCTTGGTGAGTGCGACGAATGCGCCGACACGGGCCCCGAGCGGCCGGTGCGCAGGAGTCGCCCCGGTGACCCCGGCGGGACGGGTTTCGACGGCGGTCACTAACACCCCAACTGAAGATGAATCTTCGCAGGCGTCCAGGGAAACGAAGGTCCCGTAATCGTCCGCTCTGCGCGTACCACGCCACCTTAGACGCTCCATATCTCCCCACCGGCTCCGGGGTCCCCCGGCGAGGCGGAACGCACACCCCTGGGTGAACCCACGAAGTCGGGGCGGTCGCCCCCACCTCCCCCGTCCTGCTCATCGGAGGGGCAGGGCACGTCAAAACAGGAGAGCCTGGGACAAAACGACCCAAGGCGCCATCGTGGGAATCGCCATACCCGAATTCCGGTTGCCCCAGCACGCAGGGTGAGCCCCGGGCCGGACGGTAGGCTCGCACGCAGAAGCGGGATCTACCCTCCGTGACCGGCACCACCAGCGTCGGGACCACAGCGCCGTGGCCGACCGGGTCCCCTTCACGGGGTCACTCTTCACAACGGAAGGAGCCCTGAGACAGGGTGAGCACGACGCCGACGAATGCATTCGAGTGGTCCGAACTGGATGAGCGCACGGTTGACACGGCCCGGGTCCTGGCCATGGACGCCGTCCAGAAGGTCGGCAACGGACACCCCGGGACGGCCATGTCGCTGGCCCCGGCGGCGTACCTGATCTTCCAGCGCTTCCTGCAGCACGACCCCACCGACCCGTCCTGGGTCGGCCGCGACCGATTCGTCCTTTCTCCCGGGCACACCAGCCTGACCCTCTACACCCAGCTCTACCTCTCCGGCTACGGCCTGGAGCTGGACGACCTCAAGGCCTTCCGGGTCGCCGGCAGCCGCACCCCCGGTCACCCCGAGCACGGCCACACCGCCGGTGTCGAGACGACCACCGGCCCGCTCGGCCAGGGCATCGCCAACGCGGTCGGCATGGCGATGGCCGCCCGCTACGAGCGCGGTCTGTTCGACCCGGACGCGCCGGCCGGCGAGTCCCCGTTCGACCACACCGTCTGGGCCATCGTCTCCGACGGCGACCTGGAGGAGGGCATCTCCGCCGAGGCCTCCTCGCTGGCCGGCCACCAGAAGCTGGGCAACCTGGTCGCCCTGTACGACGACAACCACATCTCCATCGAGGGCGACACCGAGACGGCCTTCTCCGAGGACGTCCTCAAGCGCTACGAGGCGTACGGCTGGCACGTCCAGCGGGTCGCCCCGAAGGCGAACGGCGACATCGACGTCGCCGCCCTCGCCGACGCACTGGCCGCCGCCAAGGCCGAGACCTCCCGCCCGTCGATGATCGCTATGCGCACGATCATCGCCTGGCCGGCCCCGGACGCCCAGAACACCGCCAAGGCCCACGGCTCCGCTCTCGGCGCCGCCGAGATCGCCGCCACCAAGAAGGTCCTGGGCTTCGACCCGGAGAAGACCTTCGAGGTCTCCGACAAGGTCATCGAGCACGCCCGTCTGGTGATCAAGCGCGGCAAGGCCGCCCGCGACCAGTGGCAGCAGTCCTTCGAGGCCTGGCGCGCCGCCAACCCGCACCGCGCCGCCGAGTTCGACCGCATCCAGGCCGGCGAACTGCCCGAGGGCTGGAAGAAGGCCGTCCCGACCTTCCCGGCCGGCAAGGAGGTCGCCACCCGCAAGGCCTCCGGCGAGACCCTCAAGGCGATCGGCGCGGTGATCCCGGAGCTGTGGGGCGGCTCGGCCGACCTCGCGGAGTCCAACCTCACCACCATCGACGAGGACAGCTCCTTCCTCCCCGAGGGCAACCCGCTGAAGTCGGCGAGCCCGTACGGCCGGACGATCCACTTCGGCATCCGCGAGCACGCCATGGGCTCGACCATGAACGGCATCGCCCTGCACGGCAGGACCCGCGTGTACGGCGGCACCTTCCTGGTCTTCGCCGACTACATGCGCCCGGCCGTCCGCCTGGCCGCGCTCATGAAGCTGCCGGTCACCTACGTCTGGACGCACGACTCCATCGGCCTCGGCGAGGACGGCCCGACCCACCAGCCGGTCGAGCACCTGGCCTCGCTGCGCGCCATCCCGGGCCTGGCCATGGTCCGCCCGGCCGACGCCAACGAGACCGCCGTCGCCTGGCGCACCGTCATCGAGCGGCAGACCAGCCACCCCGGCCCGGTCGGCCTGGCGCTCACCCGCCAGAACGTCCCGACCTTCGACCGCGAGGTCTTCGGCTCCGCCGAGGGCACCGCGAAGGGCGGCTACATCCTGGCCGAGGCCGGCAACGGCGACCCGCAGGTGATCCTCATGGGCACCGGCTCCGAGGTCCAGCTGGCCGTCAAGGCCCGCGAGGTCCTGGAGGCCGAGGGCATCGCCACCCGCGTCGTCTCGCTGCCGTCGTTCGAGTGGTTCCAGGAGCAGGACCAGGCCTACCGCGACAGCGTGCTGCCGCCGTCGGTCAAGGCCCGGGTGTCGGTCGAGGCCGGCATCGCCCAGGGCTGGCGCGAGCTGGTCGGCGACCACGGCCGGATCGTCTCGCTGGAGCACTTCGGCGCCTCCGCCGACTACAAGGTGCTCTTCGAGGAGTTCGGCCTCACCGCCGAGCGCGTGGTGGCCGAGGCCCACAACGCCCTGCGCTCCCTCGAAGCCGTCAACCGCTAGCCTCCCGGCCGCGTACCCGCCCGCACGCGGGTACGCGGCCCCTCTGACGACCCCACGAAGACAGAAGAAGAAGGACTGAGCACCATGACCGACGCACTCAAGCGCCTCAGCGACGAAGGCGTGGCGATCTGGCTGGACGACCTCAGCCGCACGCGGCTGAACTCCGGCAACCTGGCCGAGCTGGTGCAGAACAAGCACGTGGTGGGCGTCACCACCAACCCGACCATCTTCCAGAAGGCCATCGGCGGCGGCGACAGCTCCTACGACGGCCAGCTGCGCGACCTCGCCGTCCGCAAGGTCACCACCGACGAGGCGATCCGCATGATCACCACCTCGGACGTGCGCGACGCGGCCGACGTGCTGCGCCCCGTCTACGACGCCTCCAACGGCCGCGACGGCCGCGTCTCCATCGAGGTCGACCCGCGCCTGGCGCACGAGACCGCCGCCACCGTCGCCGAGGCCAAGCAGCTGTGGTGGCTGGTCGACCGCCCGAACGTCTTCA
The DNA here is from genome assembly GCF_053596725.1 of Kitasatospora sp. NPDC001660. Lineage (NCBI taxonomy): Bacteria > Bacillati > Actinomycetota > Actinomycetes > Kitasatosporales > Streptomycetaceae > Kitasatospora > Kitasatospora sp. NPDC001660. The sequence goes on from NZ_JBSFGU010000010.1 coordinate 162,132, forward strand.
TCAAGATCCCCGCCACCAAGGCCGGCCTGCCCGCCATCGCCGAGGTCATCGGCAAGGGCATCAGCGTCAACGTCACGCTGATCTTCTCCCTCGACCGCTACAAGGCCGTCATGGACGCCTACCTGACCGGCCTGGAGGCCGCCAAGGCCAAGGGCCTGGACCTCTCCCAGATCGAGTCCGTCGCCTCCTTCTTCGTCTCCCGCGTGGACACCGAGATCGACAAGCGCCTGGACAAGATCGGCGGCGACGCCCGGAACCTGCGCTCCAAGGCCGCCCTGGCCAACGCCCGCCTCGCCTACCAGGCGTACGAGGAGGTCTTCGGCAGCGTCGACGGCAAGACCGCGGGCAGCGCCCGCTGGAAGGCCCTGGAGGCCGCCGGCGCCAAGCCGCAGCGTCCGCTCTGGGCCTCCACCGGCGTCAAGGACCCGGCCCTGCCGGACACCCTGTACGTCACCGAGCTGGTCGCCCCCGGAACCGTGAACACGATGCCCGAGACCACCCTGGACGCCACCGCCGACCACGGCGTGGTCACCGGCAACACCATCGTCCCCAACTACGCCGACGCCAAGGCCGTCCTGGACGCCATCGCGGCCGCCGGCGTGGACTACGACGACGTGGTCCAGGTGCTGGAGGACGAGGGCGTCGAGAAGTTCGAGCAGTCCTGGACCGAGCTGCTCGACACCGTCACCGCCTCGCTCGCCTCCTTCGCCGACGAGAAGTGACCCTGCTCACCGCCAGCGCACGAAAGCGGAGCCCATCAAGTGAGCACTGATTTCCCAGAGTTGACACCGGTGTCGGACGTGGACGAGATCCCGGCCGCCCCCGTCAACCCGCTTCGTGACCCTGCCGACCGACGGCTCCCGCGCATCGCGGGGCCGTCCGGTCTGGTCATCTTCGGGGTCACCGGCGACCTGTCCCGCAAGAAGCTGATGCCGGCGATCTACGACCTGGCCAACCGCGGCCTGCTGCCGCCGGGCTTCTCGCTCGTGGGCTTCGCCCGCCGCGAGTGGGACGACGAGGACTTCGCCAAGGAGGTCCACGACGCGGTCAAGGAGCACGCCCGCACCCCGTTCCGGGAGGAGGTCTGGCAGCAGCTCGCCAAGGGCATGCGCTTCGTCCACGGCACGTTCGACGACGACGACGCCTTCGACAAGCTCCGCCAGACCATCGAGGAGCTGGACAAGGCCCAGGGCACCGGCGGCAACTTCGCCTTCTACCTGTCCGTCCCGCCGAAGTTCTTCCCGACCGTCGTCCAGCAGCTCAAGAAGCACGGCCTGGCCGACCCGCCCTCCTCGCCCGCCAACGGGCAGGAGGGGCCCAGCAGGACTTCCTGGCGCCGCGCGGTGATCGAGAAGCCGTTCGGCCACGACCTGGAGAGCGCCCAGGAGCTGAACCGGATCGTCCACGAGGTCTTCCCGCGCGACGAGGTCTTCCGGATCGACCACTACCTGGGCAAGGAGACGGTCCAGAACATCCTGGCGCTGCGGTTCGCGAACCAGATGTTCGAGCCGATCTGGAACAGGTCCTACGTCGACCACGTGCAGATCACCATGGCCGAGGACATCGGCATCGGCGGCCGTGCCGGCTACTACGACGGCATCGGCTCGGCGCGCGACGTCATCCAGAACCACCTGCTCCAGCTGATGGCGCTCACCGCCATCGAGGAGCCGGCCTCCTTCCACCCGAAGGCGCTGGTCGCCGAGAAGCTGAAGGTGCTCAGCGCCGTCAAGCTCCCGGCCGACCTCGGCCGGCACACCGTGCGCGGCCAGTACGCCTCCGGCTGGCAGGGCGGCGAGGAGGTCGTCGGCTACCTGGACGAGGACGGCATCGACCCGGACTCCAAGACCGACACCTACGCGGCCATCAAGCTGGAGATCAACAACCGCCGCTGGGCGGGCGTCCCGTTCTACCTGCGCACCGGCAAGCGACTCGGCCGGCGCGTCACCGAGATCGCGGTGGTCTTCCAGCGCGCCCCGTACCTGCCGTTCGACTCCTACGCGACCGAGGAGCTGGGGCAGAACGCCCTGGTCATCCGGGTCCAGCCGGACGAGGGCGTGACGGTGCGGTTCGGCTCCAAGGTGCCGGGCACCTCCTTCGAGGTCCGGGACGTCACGATGGACTTCGCCTACGGCGAGTCCTTCACCGAGTCCAGCCCCGAGGCGTACGAGCGGCTCATCCTCGACGTGCTGCTCGGCGACGCCAACCTCTTCCCGCGCCACCAGGAGGTCGAGCTCTCCTGGCAGATCCTCGACCCGATCGAGAGGTACTGGGACACCCACGGCAAGCCCGCCCAGTACGCGGCGGGGACCTGGGGCCCCGTCGAGGCGGACGAGATGCTCGCACGAGACGGCAGGAGCTGGCGCCGGCCATGAAGATCGACCTCACCAACACGACGTCCAGCAAGATCAACGCCGCGCTCATGGAGGCGCGCCGGGTCGGTGGCTCCACCGCCGCCGGCATGGTGCTCACCCTGGTGATCGTGACCGACGAGGGCAGCGCCTACGACGCCCTCAAGGCCGCCAACGACGCCTCCCGCGAGCACCCGTCGCGCACCCTCGCGGTGATCAAGCGCGCCGGGCGCTCGCCCCGGGCCCGCGCCGAGACCCGCCTGGACGCCGAGATCCTGGTCGGCTCGGACGCCGGCTCCGGCGAGACGGTCATCCTGCGCATGCACGGCGAACTCGCCGCGCACGCCCAGTCCGTCGTCCTGCCGCTGCTGCTGCCGGACGCCCCGGTCGTCGTCTGGTGGCCGGACAACGCACCGCTCCACCCGGCGCAGGACCCGCTCGGCTCGATCGCCCAGCGCCGGATCACCGACGCGGTCACCGCCGAGTCCCCGGTCGGCCAGCTCGGCCAGCGGGCCCAGAGCTACACCCCGGGCGACACCGACCTGGCCTGGACCCGGATCACCGGCTGGCGCTCGATGCTGGCCGCCGCGCTCGACCAGCGCCCGTCGCACATCCTCTCCGCCGCGGTGGAGGGCGAGTCGTACAACCCCAGCGTCGAGCTGCTCGGACTGTGGCTGCACAACCGCCTGGACGTCCCGGTCGAGCGGGTCGTCACGGGCGGCCCCGGCATCACCGCGGTGCACCTGCGCACCAAGGACGGGGACATCACCCTGGACCGTCCGGACGGCCTGATGGGCACCCTCTCGATGCCCGGCTCGCCGGACCGCCAGGTGGCGCTCAAGCGGCGCGAGACCTCGGAGCTGATCGCCGAGGAGCTGCGTCGGCTCGACCCGGACGACATCTACGCGACGGCCGTGCGCACGCCCGTGGAGCGCCTCCACGAGCCCGCCGGCGCCGGGACGACGGCGGACGCGGTCGCCGACGCGGCCGCCGACGAGCCGGTGGCCAACCCCTCCCGGGTGACGGCCGACGCCCCGGAGAAGAAGCCCGCCGTGAAGAAGGCCGCCCCGAAGAAGGCCGCCGAGCGCTCCGCCCAGGAAAGCGCATGACCAACGCCACCCCGCAGCTCGTCGTCCACCACGACAAGGAGCTGATGGCACAGGCGGCCGCGGCCCGGCTGATCACCCGGATCGTGGACGCCCAGGCCGCCCGCGGCACCGCCTCGGTGGTGCTCACCGGCGGCCGCAACGGCAACGCCCTGCTGGCCGCGATCGCCGCCTCCCCGGCGCGCGACGCGGTCGACTGGGCGCGGCTGGACCTCTGGTGGGGCGACGAGCGCTTCGTGCCCGCCGCGGACCCGGACCGCAACGCCGTCCAGGCCCGCGCCGAGCTGCTGGACGCCGTCCCGCTCGACCCGGCGCGGGTACACGAGATGCCCGCCTCGGACGGCGTGGACGGCTCGGACGTCGAGGCCGCCGCCGCCCGCTACGCGCAGGAGCTGGCGAAGGCGGCCGGGCCGGGCGACCGGGCCGGCGTGCCGGCCTTCGACGTGCTGCTGCTGGGCGTCGGCCCGGACACCCACGTCGCTTCGCTCTTCCCCGAGCACCCCGGCGTGCGGGAGACCGAACTGACCGTGATCGGCGTGCGCGGGGCCCCCAAGCCCCCGCCGACCCGGATCTCGCTCACCCTCCCGGCGATCCGGGCGGCCCGCGAGGTCTGGCTGCTGGCGGCCGGCGAGGACAAGGCCGGCGCGGTCGCGCTGGCCCTGTCCGGCCCCGGCGAGATCCAGGCGCCCGCCTCCGGCGCGTACGGCCGCCGCCGCACCCTGTGGCTGCTGGACCGGGCCGCCGCCGAGCGGATCCCGCCGCAGCTGTACCCGCCGGCCTCGGCCTGAGGGCCCGTCGAGGACCGGCCCGGGTCCTCAACGCCGAAGGGCGCCACCGTCATTGACGGTGGCGCCCTTCGGTCTTCCGGCTCAGATCTCGCCGCGCAGCTTGGCCAGCGCCTCGGCGAGGATCGCCTCGCCGTCGGCGTCGGTGCGCCGCTCGCGGACGTAGGCGAGGTGGGTCTTGTACGGCTCGTTGCGCGAGGGGGCGGGCGGGTTGTGCTCGTCCTGCCCGGCCGGGAAGCCGCAGCGCGGGCAGTCCCAGGTGTCCGGGATGACGGCCTCGGCGGCGAAGCTGGGGCGGGTCTCGTGCTTGTTGGCACACCAGAAGGAGATCCGGTTGCGCGGGGCGGACTCGCCGCGCTCCGCCTCGCCCATCGGGCCGGCTCCAACCCTGCTGCCACGGATGGCGTTGCCACTTGCCACGGTCTGACTCCCTGCGTGCTGGTACGCCGACCCGCCGCGGTGCGCGCCGGAGGCGAAAGTCGTCCTAGTGTAAGCAGGAGTTAAGGGTCCGCCACCCATCGCCTCCGCCCCCGACCGTCCCAGGATAGGCGCTCGGACGACGGGGCGTCAGGGTTGTGCAGGCTCCGGTGCCGGCACCGACCGTCGACCGGTACTAGCTCTTGTACTTGAGCAGCAGGCTCAGCACGATGATGCAGGCGAACCAGCCCAGGCCGACCACGATGGTGATGCGGTCGAGGTTGCGCTCGGCCACCGCGGAGCCGCCACCGGTGGACATCGCGCCACCGCCGAACATGTCGGACAGGCCGCCGCCCTTCCCCTTGTGCAGCAGCACGAGCAGGATCATCAGCAGGCTGAAGATGATCAGGGCAATCGAGAACCCGAGAACCACGACGGGACCAACTCTCTCGTATCTACGGCGAAGGGGCCGGGCCGCGTCCGGCGGTCCGGCCCCAAAGCCTACGTTGCTGCGGCGGCGTTAGCCTACTGCCTGCTCACGGTAGCGCACGATCTTGGCGAACTCGGCGGCGTCCAGCGAGGCACCGCCGATCAGGCCGCCGTCGATGTCGGGCTTGGCCATCAGGCCGGCCGCGCTCGACGACTTGACCGAACCGCCGTACAGCACACGGACCTTGTCGGCCAGCGCGCCGTCGTACAGCTCGGCGATCCGCTTGCGGATGGCCGCGCAGACCTCCTGCGCGTCCTCCGGGGTGGCCACCTCGCCGGTGCCGATCGCCCAGACCGGCTCGTAGGCGATCACGACGGTCTCGGCCTGCTCGGCCGGGACGTCCTCGAGGCCGCCGTCCAGCTGGGCCAGCGTGTACTCGACGTGGGTGCCGGCCTTGCGGATCTCCAGCGGCTCGCCGATGCACAGGATCGGGGTGATCCCGGCCCGGTAGGCGGCCTTGACCTTGGCGTTGACGATCTCGTCGGTCTCGGCGTGGTACTGGCGGCGCTCCGAGTGGCCGATCACCGCGTAGGTGCAGCGGAGCTTGGCCAGCATCGGGCCGGAGACCTCGCCGGTGTAGGCGCCGGAGTCGTGCTGCGAGATGTCCTGCGAGCCGTACTTGATCTTCAGCTTGTCCGTCTCGACCAGCGTCTGCACCGAGCGCAGGTCGGTGAACGGCGTCAGGACGGCGACCTCGACGGCCTCGTAGTCCTTGTCGTTCAGGGTGAAGGCGAGCTTCTGGGTGTGCTGGATGGCCTCGAGGTGGTTGAGGTTCATCTTCCAGTTGCCCGCCATGAGCGGGAGACGTTCGGTCATTGCTTTCAGCCTTCCAGGGCGGCGAGACCGGGAAGGGTCTTGCCCTCCAGGTACTCGAGGCTCGCGCCACCGCCGGTCGAGATGTGTCCAAAGGCGTTCTCGTCGAAGCCCAGGATGCGGACGGCCGCGGCGGAGTCGCCGCCGCCGACCACGGTGAACGCGCTGCTGTCGAGCAGGCCCTGCGCGACGGCCTTGGTGCCGTTGGCGAAGTCCGGGTGCTCGAAGACGCCCATCGGGCCGTTCCAGAACACCGTCCCGGCGTCGGCCAGCTTCGCCGCGTACAGCTCGCGCGTCTTCGGGCCGATGTCCAGGCCCTCCTTGTCGGCCGGGATGGCGTCCGAGGAGACGACGTCGTAGGTCGCCGGGGTCTTGCCCTTGAGGTCCGGGAACTCCGCGGAGACCAGGACGTCGACCGGCAGGACGAACTCGACGCCCCGCTTCTCGGCCTCGGCCAGGTACTCCAGGCAGACCGGGACCTGGTCCTCCTGGAGCAGCGAGATGCCGACCTCGTGGCCCTTGGCCTTGAGGAAGGTGTACGCCATGCCGCCGCCGATCAGGATGCGGTCGGCCTTCTTCAGCAGGTTGTCGATCACCCCGAGCTTGTCGGAGACCTTGGCACCGCCGAGCACGACCACGTAGGGCCGCGCGACCTCGTCGGTGAGCTTCCGCAGCACGCCGACCTCGGTGGCGATCAGGTCGCCGGCGGCGTGCGGCAGCAGGGCCGGAAGGTCGAACACCGAGGCGTGCTTGCGGTGCACGGCGCCGAAGCCGTCGCCGACGTACAGGTCGGCCAGGGCGGCCAGCTGCTCGGCGAAGGCCCGGCGCTCGGCGTCGTCCTTGCTGGTCTCACCGGCATTGAAGCGCAGGTTCTCCAGCAGCACGACCTCGCCGTCGGCCAGCGCGGCGGCGGCGGCCCCGGCGCTCTCGCCCACCGTGTCGGTGGCGAAGGCGACGTCCTTGCCGAGGATCTCGCCGAGGCGCACGGCCACCGGCGCGAGGGAGAACTGCGGGTCCGGCGCGCCCTTCGGGCGGCCGAGGTGGGAGGCGACGACGACCTTCGCACCGCGCTCCAGGAGCTTGGCGATGGTCGGGGCGACGGCGCGGATGCGGCCGTCGTCGGTGATCTCGGCGCCCGCCAGCGGGACGTTGAGGTCCGCGCGGACGAAGACGCGCTTGCCGGCGACGTCGAGGTCTTCGATGGTCTTCACGGGTTCTTCGGTCTCCTGGGGAGATGGTGGATGCGCAGGGAGGCGGCACGGCGCAGGGGCCGCCTGGGAAGTTCTTGTACGTAGAACGAGGGCCCGGTCGGCATGGTGCGCCGCCCGGGCCCTCGCCCTCACATCACGTCAGCTCCCACTGCGTCAGAGCTGGCCACCGACGAGGGCGGTCAGGTTGACGAGGCGGTTCGAGTAGCCCCACTCGTTGTCGTACCAGCCGAGCACCTTGACCTGGTTGCCCTGGACCATGGTCAGCTGGGAGTCGAAGATGCAGGAGGCCGGGTCGTTGACGATGTCCGAGGAGACGATCGGGTCCTCGGTGTAGGCCAGGATGCCCTTGAGCGGGCCCTCCTGCGCGGCCTTCTGGAACGCGGCGTTGACCTCGTCCTTGGTGACCTCGCGCTCCAGCGTGACGACCAGGTCCGTGATGGAACCGGTCGGGACCGGGACGCGCAGCGAGGTGCCGTCCAGCTTGCCCTTCAGCTCCGGCAGGACCAGGGCGGTCGCCTTGGCGGCCCCGGTCGAGGTCGGGATGATGTTCTGCGACGCGGCGCGGGCGCGGCGCAGGTCCTTGTGCGGGAAGTCCAGGGTCACCTGGTCGTTGGTGAAGGCGTGGACGGTGGTCATCAGGCCCTTGACGATGCCGAAGCTCTCGTTCAGCACCTTGGCCATCGGCGCCACGCAGTTGGTGGTGCAGGAGGCGTTGGAGATGACGTCGTGGTTGGCGGCGTCGTACTTGTCGTCGTTGACGCCCATCACGATGGTGACGTCCTCGTCGGTGGCGGGCGCCGAGATGATGACCTTCTTGGCGCCGGCGGCGAGGTGCTTCTTCGCGGCCTCGGCCTTGGTGAAGATGCCGGTGGACTCGACGACGATGTCGGCGCCCAGGGCGGCCCACGGCAGGTTCGCCGGGTCGCGCTCGGCCGTCACCTGGAAGGTGTGGCCGTCGACGGTGATGCTGTTCTCGGTGTGCGAGACCTCACCCGGGAAGGTGCCCAGGGTGGTGTCGTACTTGAGCAGGTGAGCCAGGGTCTTCGTGTCAGTCAGGTCGTTGACACCGACGATCTCGATGTCCGCGCCCTGGGCCTTGACCGCGCGGAAGAAGTTGCGGCCGATGCGGCCGAATCCGTTGATGCCTACCCGGATCGTCACGAACCGATCTCCTCGTTAGGTACGCCGGAGCTAAGCCGACGGGGGTGAGATTTGGGAAGTCCCCGACCGCCTATGACCCTACCCCTCCGCGGCCTGGGAGGGCACATCGCACCGAATCGCGAGACATGGCGTGGCGCGGCGCAAACCCCATTTCAGGCCTTCCGTCCTTGGCCCTGAGGGCAGTTGGTCCCGGGCCAGTGGTCTCTACCAATTTGCGATGCGGGGACCGCGCCGCGGGAGCGCTCGGCACCCCGTCCGGACACGACGGCGGCCGGTGCCCGGAATCCGGACACCGGCCGCACATCGGTCACCGGATGTGACCGTCAGGTCGTCAGTTGAGCGCCATCTCGTCGGTCAGGTTCGCCTCGGTGCTCGGCAGGCCGAGCTCGGAGGCGCGCTTGTCGGCCATCGCCAGCAGGCGGCGGATCCGGCCGGCCACCGCGTCCTTGGTCAGCGGCGGGTCGGCGAGCGCGCCGAGCTCCTCCAGCGAGGCCTGCTTGTGCTGCATCCTCAGCTGGCCGGCCGCGGCCAGGTGCTCGGGCACCTCGTCGCCGAGGATCTCCAGCGCGCGGGCCACCCGGGCGCCGGCCGCGACCGCCGCGCGGGCCGAGCGGCGCAGGTTGGCGTCGTCGAAGTTGGCGAGGCGATTGGCGGTGGCCCGGACCTCGCGCCGCATCCGGCGCTCCTCCCAGGCGAGCACCGACTCGTGCGCGCCGAGGCGCGTCAGCAGCGCGCCGATCGCGTCACCGTCCCGGATCACGACCCGGTCCACCCCGCGGACCTCGCGGGCCTTGGCGGGGATGCCGAGCCGGCGGGCGGCGCCGACCAGGGCGAGGGCCGCCTCGGAGCCGGGGCAGGTGATCTCCAGCGAGGACGACCGGCCGGGCTCGGTGAGCGACCCGTGCGCCAGGAAGGCCCCGCGCCAGGCCGCCTCGGCGTCGCAGGTGGCCCCGGAGACGACCGCCGGGGGCAGGCCCCGGATCGGACGGCCGCGGCCGTCCACGAGACCGGTCTGGCGCGCGAGCAGCTCGCCGTCCTTGACCACGCGCACGACGAAGCGGCTGCCGCGCCGCAGCCCGCCCGGGGCCATCACCACGAGGTCGGAGGAGTGCCCGAAGATCTCCAGGAGGTCCTTGCGCAGGCGCCGCGCCGCCGAACCAGTGTCGAGCTCCGCCTCGATCACGATCCGGCCGCTCACGATGTGCAGCCCGCCTGCGAACCGCAGGATCGCCGACACCTCCGCCTTGCGGCAGCAGGCCCGGGTGACCGGGAGCCGGCTGATCTCGTCCTTCACCGCTGGAGTCATCGCCATGGCCCGATCCTTCCATGTGTCCGGAAAATCCGGTCGTACGCTGCCGCCAACAGCTCCGGGTCGTGTCGCGGGCTGCCGTCGTCGCGGGCCACCCGACCGAGCACCAGTGCGGCGCCCATCCGCTCCGCGGCCTTCTCCAGGCCCTCCAGGTCGGCCTGGCCGAAGGCGCCGCCGGTGACGGCCCGCTCGTCCACCAGGATCGCATCCACCTCGAGCCCGGGAGCGTGGTCGGCTATGACCTCCAGGTGGCGCTGCGGCGTGAAGCCCTCGGTCTCGCCGGGCTGGGGGGCCAGGTTCAGCGTGAGCAGGCGGCGGGCGCGGGTCTCGACCAGCGCCTTGGCGAGCTCCGGCACCAGCAGGTGCGGCAGCACGCTGGTGAACCAGGAGCCCGGGCCGAGCACCACCCAGTCCGCCTCGCGGACGGCCGCGACCGCCTCGGGGACGGCCGGCGGCTCGTCCGGGACCAGCCGGATCGACTGCACGGTGCCGGGCGTGACCGCGACGCTGGCCTGGCCGCGGACGGCCGTCACCTCGCCGGGCCGGGCCGGATCGTGCCCGCGGACTATCGCCTCGATGTCCAGCGGCACCGCCGACATCGGCAGCACCCGGCCCTGGACGTTCAGCAGCCGGCCGACCCAGTCCAGCGCGGCGACCGGGTCGCCGAGCTTCTCCCACAGCGCCACGATCAGCAGGTTGCCGACGGCGTGGCCGCCCAGCTCGCCGCTGCCCGTGAAGCGCTGCTGGATCACCTCGGACCAGGTGCGGCCCCAGTCGTCGTCCCCGCACAGCGCCGCCAGCGCCTTGCGCAGGTCGCCGGGGGGCAGCACGCCCAGCTCGGCGCGCAGCCGCCCGCTGGATCCGCCGTCGTCGGCGACGGTGACCACGGCGGTCAGGTCGCTGGTGAGCCGACGCAGGGCCGACAGCGACGCGGACAGGCCCTGGCCGCCGCCGAGGGCGGTGATCCGGGGGGCCGGGTTGGCCCGGGCGGGGCTGCTGCGCGGCTTGCTGGGAGCCGGGGTCCTTACCGGGCCCCCGGTCCGGTCGCCGTTCTTGTGGTGCGGCTGCCGTCCGGGCACGTATCCCGTCACACCCACCTCGCGTTCCTCGTCGCCCGCGGCCGACCCGGCCGGCGGCCCGGCGAGGCGGCGGCGGTTACTCCCGTCCCATGTCTCGGTGGACCAGCACCGTTTCCACGCCGTCGGCGATGAGACGCTTGGTCAGGCGCTCGGACATCGCGACGCTGCGGTGCTTGCCACCGGTGCAGCCTACGGCAAGCGTCATGTAACGCTTCCCCTCCCTGCGGTACCCCTCGGTGACGATGCGCAGCAGCTCGGCGTAGCCGTCGAGGAACTCGTTGGCGCCGGGCTGCTGGAACACGTAGTCGGCGACGTCCGCGTCGGTACCGGTGCGGGCACGAAGCTCGGGGACCCAGTGCGGGTTGGGCAGGAAGCGACAGTCCACCACGAGGTCGGCGTCGACCGGCAGGCCGTACTTGAAGCCGAAGGACATCACGGTGGCCCGCAGCTCGGGCTCGTCGTGGTCGGCGAACTGGGCGTCGAGCTTGGCGCGCAGCTGGTGCACGTTGAGGTTGGAGGTGTCGATCACCAGGTCGGCCTCGCCGCGCAGGTCGCGCAGCAGGTCGCGCTCCTGGGCGATGCCGTCGACGATCCGGCCGTCGGCCTGGAGCGGGTGCGGGCGGCGCACGCTCTCGAAGCGGCGGACCAGGGCCTCGTCGGAGGAGTCCAGGAAGACGACCTGCAGGCGGACGCCGCGCTTCTCCAGCTCGTCGAGCGAGGTGAGCAGGTCGTCGAAGAACTGGCGGCCGCGGACGTCCACGACGACGCCGATCCGGGCGACGTTGCCCTGGGAGCGGGCCCCGAGGTCGACCATGGTCGGGATGAGGGCCGGCGGCAGGTTGTCCACCACGAACCAGCCGAGGTCCTCCAGGCACTTGGCCGCGGTGGAGCGGCCGGCTCCGGACATACCGGAGATGATCACCAGCTCCGGCGCGTTCTCGGCCACGTCTGACACGGTCACTTCGGTTCCCCGCTCTCGGTCTTTCTGCTGGGGAGCACGCGCATGGCACGGCCGTACGGCGCCGGTCCGCCCGGGCGGTCGGCGCCCGGGCGCGCCGGCTGACGGGCGGCGTCGGCCGTCATGGCGTCTCCTGGGATGGTGCGGTCGTGGGTGCTGCGGCCACCGGCGCGGTGGCCTGGTCGGCCCCGTCCTCGATGATCTCGCCGGTCGCGGTGTTGACCGCGGGTGCGGCGGGTGTACGGGACGACAACACCGCCGCAACAGTCTCCGCCGTGCGGCGTCCGATGCCGGGCACGGCGCAGAGTTCGTCGACGGTGGCGGCCCTGAGCCTCTTCAGCGAGCCGAAGTGCTTGAGCAGCGCCTGGCGGCGAGTCTCGCCGAGGCCCGGGACGGAGTCCAGTTCCCCGGCGGTGAGTCGCTTGGAACGCTTGGTGCGCTGGTAGGTGATCGCGAAGCGGTGGGCCTCGTCGCGGACCCGCTGGAGCAGGTAGAGGCCCTCGCTGCTGCGCGGGAGGACGACCGGGTCGTCCTCGCCGGGCAGCCAGACCTCCTCCAGGCGCTTGGCGAGTCCGCACAGGGCGACGTCGTCGATGCCGAGCTCGTCGAGGGCGCGCTTGGCGGCGGCGACCTGGGGCTGGCCGCCGTCGACGACGAGCAGCTGCGGCGGGTAGGCGAAGCGGCGCGGGCGGCCGTCCTCGGTGCGCGGGCCGTCCTCGGGCTGGTCGTCCCCGGACTCGACGACGGCCCACTCGCCGGTCTTCTCGCGCTCCTGGAGGTAGCGGCGGAAGCGCCGGCTGATCACCTCGTGCATCGAGCGGACGTCGTCCTGCCCGACGAAGCCCTTGACCTGGAAGCGCCGGTACTCGCTCTTGCGGGCCAGGCCGTCCTCGAAGACGACCATCGACGCGACCACGTCCTCGCCCTGGAGGTGGGAGATGTCGAAGCACTCGATGCGCAGCGGGACGGAGTCCAGCTCCAGCGCGTCGGCGATCTCCTGGAGGGCACGGCTGCGGGTGGTGAGGTCGGAGGCGCGCTTGGTCTTGTGCAGGGCCAGCGCCTGTTGGGCGTTGCGCTGCACGGTGGCCATCAGGTCCTTCTTGTCGCCGCGCTGCGGGATGCGCAGGTCGACCTGGCTGCCGCGCAGGCTGCTCAGCCACTCCCTTATCGGTCCGTCCGGTTCGGGCAGCGCCGGGACGAGCACCTCGCGCGGGACGGTCTCGTTGCGTTCGTCAGAAGTGGCCCCGCCGTAGAGCTGCTGGAGGGCGTGCTCGACCAGGCCCGCGGTGTCGACGTCCTCGACCTTGTCGGTGACCCAGCCGCGCTGGCCGCGGACCCGGCCGCCGCGGACGTGGAAGATCTGGACCGCGGCCTCCAGTTCGTCCTCGGCGAGGGCCAGGAGGTCGGCGTCGGTGGCGTCGGCGAGCACGATGGCGTTCTTCTCCATCGCGCGCTTGAGGGCGCCGATGTCGTCCCGCAGGCGGGCCGCCTTCTCGTACTCCATCTCCGCGGCGGCCTCCTGCATCTGGTCTTCCAGCCGGCGCAGGTAGTTGCCGGTGCGCCCGGCCATGAAGTCGCAGAAGTCCACGGCCAGCGCGCGGTGTTCGTCCGCCGAGACCTTGCCGACGCAGGGCGCGGCGCACTTGCCGATGTAGCCGAGCAGGCAGGGCCGGCCGACCTGCTGCGCGCGCTTGAACACGCCGTTGGAGCAGGTGCGGACGGGGAAGACGCGCAGCAGCAGGTCGACCGTCTCGCGGATCGCCCACGCGTGCCCGTACGGGCCGAAGTAGCGAACGCCCTTCTTGTGCGCGCCGCGCATCACCTGGACCCGCGGGTACTCCTCGTTGAGGGTGACCGCGAGCTCGGGGTAGCTCTTGTCGTCGCGGTACTTGACGTTGAACCGCGGGTCGAACTCCTTGATCCAGGAGTACTCCAGCTGCAGCGCCTCGACCTCGGTGGCCACCACCGTCCACTCGACCGACGCGGCGGTGGTGACCATGGTCGCGGTGCGCGGGTGCAGCCCGGCCAGGTCCTGGAAGTAGGACGACAGGCGCGGGCGCAGGCTCTTGGCCTTGCCGACGTAGATGACCCGACCGTGGGCGTCGCGGAACCTGTAGACGCCCGGCGAGGTCGGGATCGCGCCCGGGGCCGGGCGGTAGGTGCTCGGGTCAGCCATGGGTCCACCGTACCGAGTGGGGGCGTGGACGCGGAGGGGAGATCGACTCGGCGGGGGTCAACTGCTTCAGCTCGGGGTCACCTTGAGGTTCCCGCCCTCGACCGTGACGGTGTAGGCGGGCAGCGGGGAGGGGGCCGGGCCGTCCTGCACGGCGCCGTCGGCGATGGCGAACCGGCTGCCGTGGCAGGGGCACTGGATCTGCTGGTTCTTCACCTGGTCGACGACGCAGCCCGCGTGGGTGCACTTGGCGCTGAACGCCTTGTACTGCCCGGCGGTCGGCTGGGTGACGACGATCTTCTGCTCGCGGAAGACCTTGCCGCCGCCCTCCGGCACCGCCGAGGCCGGGCCGAGGTCCACCGGGCCCTTGGGGGCGGCGCTGGAGTCGGACGAGCCGGCGGAGGAGCCGCAGCCGGTGAGCGCGACGGTGCCGCCGGCCGCCAGGACGGCCGCGGCGCCGCACAGCAGGGTGCGGCGGGAGGTGGCGGGGTTGCTCTCGGGGGCCTCGGACATCGGGTGCGCTCCTGCGGTTCGGGCTGGTGCGGGGGACCTGTGGGACCACCGAAGTCTATGCGGCACGCGCCCGCCGCTCCCGCCCCCGTTCGTCGGGGGCGGGAGCGGCGGGGCGGCGGGGCGGACCGTGCGCCCGCGGCTACTTCTTCGCCGCGGCGGCGCGCTTGCGCGTCGTCTTCGGCTTGACCGGCGCGACCGGGGCGTCGGCGAAGTCGCCCGGGAGGATGTCCCGGAGGAACTTGCCGGTGTGGCTCTCCGGCACCGCCGCGATCTGCTCCGGGGTGCCCTCGGCGACCACCGCGCCACCGCCGGAACCGCCCTCGGGGCCCATGTCGACGATCCAGTCGGCGGTCTTGATCACATCGAGGTTGTGCTCGATGACGATCACCGTGTTGCCCTTCTCGACCAGCCCGGTGAGCACCTTGATCAGCTTGCTGATGTCCTCGAAGTGCAGGCCGGTGGTGGGCTCGTCGAGCACGTAGACCGTCCGCCCGGTGGAGCGCTTCTGCAGCTCCGAGGCGAGCTTGACGCGCTGCGCCTCGCCACCGGAGAGCGTCGGCGCGGACTGGCCGAGCCGGACGTAGCCGAGGCCGACGTCGTTGAGCGTCCTGAGGTGGCGGGCGATCGCCGGGACGGCCTCGAAGAAGGCCAGCGCCTCCTCGATCGGCATGTCCAGCACCTCGGCGATGGACTTGCCCTTGTAGTGCACCTCCAGCGTCTCCCGGTTGTACCGGGCGCCGTGGCAGACCTCGCACGGGACGTAGACGTCCGGCAGGAAGTTCATCTCGATCTTGATGGTGCCGTCGCCCGAGCAGTTCTCGCAGCGCCCGCCCTTGACGTTGAAGGAGAACCGGCCGGGCAGGTAGCCGCGGACCTTGGCCTCCTGCGTCTCCGCGAAGAGCCGGCGGACGTGGTCGAACACTCCGGTGTAGGTGGCCGGGTTGGAGCGCGGGGTGCGCCCGATCGGCGACTGGTCGACGTGCACCACCTTGTCCACCAGGTCGGTGCCGGTGATCCGGGTGTGCCGGCCCGGCACGCTGCGGGCGCCGTTCAGCTCCCGGGCGAGGTGGGTGTAGAGGATGTCGTTGACCAGCGTCGACTTGCCGGAGCCGGAGACACCGGTGATCGCGGTGAAGGTGCCGAGCGGGAAGCCGACCGTGACGTCCTTGAGGTTGTGCTCGCGGGCGCCGTGGACGGTCAGCTGGCGCTTCCCGTCCCGCGCGCGGCGGGCCGCCGGGATCGGGATGGACCGCTTGCCGGACAGGTACTGGCCGGTCAGCGACTCCTTGTTGCCGAGCAGCTGCTTCAGCGAACCGGAGTGCACCACCTTGCCGCCGTGCTCGCCGGCGCCCGGGCCGATGTCGACCACCCAGTCCGCCGTCTTGATGGTGTCCTCGTCGTGCTCGACGACGATCAGGGTGTTGCCGATGTCGCGCAACCGCACCAGCGTCTCGATCAGCCGGTGGTTGTCCCGCTGGTGCAGGCCGATGGACGGCTCGTCCAGCACGTAGAGCACGCCGACCAGGCCGGAGCCGATCTGGGTGGCCAGGCGGATGCGCTGGGCCTCGCCGCCGGACAGGGTGCCGGCCGCGCGGTCGAGCGAGAGGTAGTCCAGGCCGACGTCGACCAGGAAGCGCAGCCGCTCGTTGACCTCCTTGAGGACCCGCTCGGCGATCTGCTTGTCGCGGTCGTTCAGCTTCATCGCGCCCAGGAACTCGGCGCAGTCGCTGATCGACATCGACGAGACGTCGGCGATCGACTTCTCCTCGACGGTGACCGCGAGCACGACCGGCTTGAGCCGGGTGCCCTGGCAGGTCGGGCAGGGCACCTCGCGCATGTAGCCCTCGAAGCGCTCGCGGCTGCTGTCGCTCTCCGCCTCGGTGTGCCGGCGCTGGATGAACGGGACGGCACCCTCGAAGCCGGTGCTGTACGAGCGCTCGCGGCCGAAGCGGTTGCGGTAGCGGACCTGCACCTGGTGCTTGTGCCCGTACAGCAGCGCCTTCTTGGCGCGGGCCGGCAGCCCGGCCCACGGGATGTCGGTGCGGAAGCCCAGCTCCTCGGCCAGCGCGTCGATCAGGCGCTGGAAGTACTCCTTGGCGTGGCCGGCCGACCACGGGTGGATGGCGCCCGCGTCGAGCGAGCGCTCCTCGTCCGGCACGACCAGCTCCGGGTCGACCTCCATCCGGTTGCCCAGGCCCGAGCAGTCCGGGCAGGCGCCGAACGGCGAGTTGAACGAGAACGAGCGCGGCTCCAGCTCCTCGAACGACACGTCGTCGTACGGGCAGTAGAGGTGCTCGGAGTACATGCGCTCGCGCTCCGGGTCGTCCTCCGGGAGGTCGACGAAGTCGAGCACGACCATGCCGCCGGACAGCCGCAGGGCCGTCTCCACCGAGTCGGTGAGCCGCCGCTTGGCGCTCTCCTTGACGGTCAGGCGGTCGATGACCACCTCGACGGTGTGCTTCTCCTGCTTCTTGAGCTTCGGCGGCTCGGCGAGCTGGATCGTCGCGCCGTCCACCCGGGCGCGCGAGTAGCCCTTGGACTGGAGGTCGGCGAAGAGGTCGACGAACTCGCCCTTGCGCTCGCGCACCACCGGGCTGAGCACCTGGAAGCGGGTGCCCTCGGCGAGCTCCAGCACCTTGTCGACGATCGCCTGCGGCGACTGCTTGGCGATCGGGCGGCCGCAGTGCGGACAGTGCGGCTTGCCGATCCGGGCGAACAGCAGGCGCAGGTAGTCGTAGACCTCGGTGATGGTGCCGACGGTCGAACGGGGGTTGCGGTTGGTGGACTTCTGGTCGATCGAGACGGCCGGGGAGAGGCCTTCGATGAAGTCCACGTCGGGCTTGTCCATCTGCCCGAGGAACTGGCGGGCGTACGAGGACAGCGACTCGACGTAGCGGCGCTGGCCCTCGGCGAAGATCGTGTCGAAGGCGAGCGAGGACTTGCCGGAGCCGGAGAGGCCCGTGAAGACGATGAGGGAGTCGCGGGGCAGGTCGAGCGAGACGTTCTTGAGGTTGTGCTCGCGAGCACCGCGGACGATGAGGCGGTCGGCCACTGCTTCTGGCGCCTTTCTCCGGGGCGAGACGGCTTGCGGTGAGATTGGGTGCTTCTTCCAGGATGCGGCAGCCAGCCTATAGCTCAGGCGTTCGAATCTCGACTCTGTCCAGTGGAGTCCACCCGAACGAGTGAGGGCGGGCCCCGGACCGTCTGCACCCGGACCGAAAAGCCCCTGCTCAGGGGCCGGAAACGGAGATAGCGTCAGCTGGTCAACGAGCGAAGCCCCGCCCGGGCAACGCCCGCCTCCCACAGAAGGCCGATTCGATGACCGACCCGCAGTCCGCCGCCGCCCTCGCCGCCAGCCGGCTGAGCCTGGTCGAGGAGAGCACCCGACACCTGCTGCACACCGTCTCCGGGCTGAAGCCCGAGGCCGCCGCCGAGCCCTCCGCGCTGCCCGGCTGGACTCGCGGCCACGTGCTGGCCCACCTCGCCCGCAACGCCGACTCCCTGGTCAACCTGCTGGACGGCGCCCGCACCGGCACCGACATCCCGCAGTACGCCAGCGAGGAGGCCCGCGACCAGGGGATCGAGGACGGCGCCGGGCGCCCGCTGGACGCCCAGCTCGCCGACCTGCGCGAGTCGCACGAGCGCTTCGCCGCGGCCGCCGCACTGTTGGACCCCGAGGACTGGGCCGCCGACGTGCGCCACCGCTCCGGCGCCGTCTTCCCGGCCTGCGACCTGGTCTGGAAGCGCCTCGGCGAACTGGAGTACCACCTGGTCGACCTGGACGGCGGCTACTCCCCCGCCGAGTGGCCGGAGGAGTTCGCGGTCACCGAGTTCCACAAGCTCGCGATCAAGCTGCACGGCAGCGAGCTGCCCGCCGTCGAGCTGGTCGCCGAGGACACCGGGGACCGCGGCCTGATCGGCTCGGGCGACATCGCCCTGACCGTCCACAGCCCCCTCCGCGCCCTGCTCGCCTGGCTCTCCGGCCGCTCCGGCGGCGCGGACCTGCGCCGCACGCCCGACACCGCGCTCCCCCAGCTTCCCCCCATGGGCTGACGGCGCGAGGTTGGCTTCCTCCCCTCTCCTGACGGAGAGGGGAGCCCCCTCAGCCTCGCAGCTGAGCCGCCGCGCGCGAGCGCGGCGGTGGGACAACTTCCTGCTTCACCGACGGCCGCCCGCCCGGAGTACTCCGTTGAGGTCTTGCGCCGTCTCCACAGGCTGTAACCGCCAGCCCGGCGGCCAGGATGTTCTTCGCCGCGTTCACGTCCCGGTCATGGACTGCTCCGCAGTCACACGCCCAATGGCGGACGTTCAGTGGCAGTTGCTCGCGGACAACTCCGCAGGCCGAGCACAGCTTGGAGCTGGGAAACCATCGGTCGATGGTCACCAGGTCGCGACCGTACCAGGCACACTTGTACTCCAGCATGGCCCGCAGCTCGCTCCAGCTCGCGTCGCTGATCGCGCGGGCGAGCTTATTGTTCTTGAGCAGGTTGCGGACAGTGAGGTCCTCGATCACGACCGTTTGGTTCTCACGGACGAGCCGAGTGGTGAGCTTATGAAGGAAGTCTCTGCGCCGGTCGGCGATCCTCGCGTGTATCTTCGCGACCTTGCGCCGGGCCTTCTCGCGGTTCACAGATCCCTTGGCCTTGCGGGACAGCTCCCGCTGGCCCCTGGCCAGGCGTTCCCGGTCCCGACGCTCGTGCCGGGGGTTGGCGATCTTCTCCCCGGTGGAGAAGGCCACCAGCGACGTGACGCCTGCGTCGATCCCGACCGCCGCCTCCGCAGCGGGCAGGGGCTTGACGCTCGGGTCCTCGCACAGCATGGAGACGAACCAGCGCCCAGCCGCGTCCCGGCTCACGGTCACCGAGGAGGGCGAAACGCCCTCGGGCAGGGGGCGAGACCAGACGACGTCCAGCGGCTCCGCCATCTTCGCCAGCGTCAGCTTCCCGTCGCGGAAACGGAACGCCGAGGTGGTGTACTCGGCCGAGTCACGGGACTTCTTCCTCGACTTGAACCGCGGGTACTTCGCCCGCTTCGCGAAGTAGTTCGTGAAGGCCCCCTGCAGGTGCCGCAGCGTCTGCTGCAACGGCACGCAGGAGACTTCGGACAGGTAGGCCAGTTCCTCAGCCTTCTTCCACCCTGTCAACATCGCCGATGTGGCGTTGTAGTTGACCCGCTCCCCCCGAAGCAGCCACGCCTCGGTACGGGCCTGCAACGCCATGTTGTAGACCTTCCTCACACACCCGAACGTGCGCGACAGCTCAGCCGCCTGCGCATTGGTCGGATAGAAGCGAAACTTGAACGCCCGCTTCACCTGGGAGGCCTGCACAAATCACAAGGTACACCGTCAAGTTGTGACCACACGAGGGTCATCACCTGACCAGACGCCCGGCCGCCTTGGCAGCGGTCCGGCTCTCCCTGTCCCGCTACGCGGGAGTTCGCTTCTCCCCGGCCGAGGCCGGGAGTATCCATGAAGGAGTCCTGATGACGTACCACGGAGCGGTCAAGGTCGGCGGGCCGCCGGACGTGCGCGAGCTGGCCCACCTGATTATCACCAAGGTGGCCGTGGGCCCGTACGACAACAACGCCTACCTGTTGCGCTGCCGGGCCACCGACGAGCAGCTGCTGATCGACGCGGCCGCCGACGCCCCGGTGCTGCTGGAGACTGTCGGGGACGACCTCGAAACCGTGGTCACCACCCACCGGCACCACGACCACTGGGGCGCCCTCGCCGAGGTGGTCGCCACCACCGGCGCCCGCACCGCCGCCGGCCAGCATGACGCCGAGGGCATCGACGTGCCCACCGAGCTGCTCCTCGCCGACGGCGACAAGCTGCGGGTCGGCGACGTGGAACTCACCGTCCGCCACCTGGTCGGCCACACCCCCGGCGCGATCGTGCTGATCTACGACGACCCCCAGGGCCACCCGCACGTCTTCACCGGCGACTGCCTCTTCCCAGGCGGTCCCGGAAGGACAACACAGCCGGATGAGTTCAAGTCGCTGATGGAAGGGCTGGAGGCCAAGGTCTTCACCCTGCCAGACGAGACCTGGATCTATCCCGGCCACGGGAACGACACCACCCTCGGCAAGGAGCGCACGCATCTTGCCGAGTGGTGGGCCCGCGGCTGGTAAGTCGCGAAGGGGCCGCCTAACGCAAGGCGGCCCCGCCCCGGTGTAGCGAGCACCTCGGGCAGGGCCTCTCCAGAGAACCTGCCTGAACAGGAGCTCCAGATGCTTCACCTTCTCATGTCCGGTGCCCGCCGTGTAGGCGAGAGGCCCGCCGGATTCCGTGGTATCGCCCGGGCCGTCCGCTCGGTGATCAACCCGGCGTCGCTCTTCACCACCCCGGCCGCCGCGCCGGCCCCCGTGTCCGTGACCGCCCCGGACCCGGACGGCGTGTACGGGCCGGACGAGATGCCGGCCGCCGAGGCCATCGAGGCCGCCGCCCGCTCCTACCACCTCGCGGCCGACCAGGCCCGCCGCTCCGACCGCGCCAAGCGCGCCGCGAAGAAGGTCCTCGACCGTCTGCCCGTCGGCGTCTACTCCGGCTGGTCCGTCGAGCGCGTGCCGTCCGGCCGCGAGACCGTCGACCTGAACGCGGTTCGCGCCATCTTCAAGGCGCACGGCCTGGGCGACGTGCCGATGAAGCAGTCGGCGCCGTCGCTGAAGGTCACCCTCGCCGAGGCCCCGGCCGTCCTGGCGCCCGCGGCGGTGGCCGCATGAACGCCACCACCATCGACCTCCCGGCCATCTACGCCGGCAGCCCGGAGCAGGTCCTGGCCCAGGTCGTCGCCGACCACCAGAAGCACGTCACCAACTACATCGCCGGCCGCCTGATCCATCGGGACTGGCAGCTGGCCGAGGACCTCACCCAGGACACGTTCCTCCACCTGTGGACCTACCACGTCTCGCGCGGCGTCCCGATCGACCGGCGGGTGTTCGGCCTCCTCACCCTGATCGCCCGGCAGGCGATCTCCCACCACCTCCGCAGGATGCGCAGTACCGAGGTGGCTCTGGACTTCACCGACCCGGAAGTCCCGCAGGCCCGCACGATGGCCGCCTCCCCGATCGACGTCCCGCATCTGGTCGGCCTGTACGCCGAGCTGGAGGAGGCGAAGTCGGAGTTGGCCGAGGCCGCGCGGCAGTACAGGAACACGGCCAACGCCGACACGACGGCTCGCCGGTCGGTGTCCAACGCGGTCCGGCCCGAGGCGGTCGAGCGGTGCACGGCGCGGGCGGCGGCGACAGGGGCCGCGCTCTCGGCGAGGCTCGACGAGTTCTCGGCGGCGGCTGTGCGGGTCGCCCAGGTTCGTGCGGCCTGGAACGCCGCGGCCCAGGAGTGCGCCGCGCTGGCGGGTGCCCGATGAGCGAGAACAAGGTGACGGCGCCCGAGGAGAGCGTCCTGCCGGCGGTCGCGGCGGTTCACGTGCTGCTGGCCAACCGCCCGGAGCTGGCGCTGCTGCCGGTGCAGTGGCTGATCAGCCGGGGTGACGTGTCGATCCTGATCCGCGGCGACGGGCCGGCGGCACGGGAGGCGGCGGAGGCGCTCGCCTCGGCGCTCGGCGTCGAGGTCCGGCCGGGTCTCGCGGTCGAGCGCAAGGACGGGTGGCACCTGCCGTTGTACGTAGAGGCGACGCTGGGCGGGGCAGCAGTGTTCGCGTCCGCCCACGTGACGATCGACGGGCCGGAGGGGGAGCGATGAGCCGCCCGTCGAGGGTGCCTCGGCCGACCGAGGACGCCGCCCTCGCCCGGGTCCGCGAGCGGAGGCTGCCGTCGCCGGTAATGCTGCTGGAGCACCTCGCCGTGGCTGTCCGTCGGCGGGACCGGCAGGCGGCGCGGCTCATCCGCGCGCTGCTCGACCGGGCGGGCGGATTGGCCGTGCCGGCGTGATGGACGGCTGTGCCCCGGCCGGTTTGGGTCGGCCGGGGCACAGCTCCCACGGGTCAGGCCGCGTAGAAGTCGGCCAATGCCGGCGGCCTGTCGAACGCTCTGCACCGCGCCGCCAGCCCGCTATTCCACATGGCCACCAACCAACTCCGCCCGTCCACACCCTGTGGAGGCCCTTCATGGATCCGCTCACTCTCGCCGAAGTCGAGGCCGCTCTGGCGACCGGCGTCGACGACTACCTCACTACCTCGCCGCACGCCCGGCGACTCGACTACCGGATCACCCTCGCCGGTCGCACCCATACCGGTATCGCCACGGTGTACGGCCGCCTGGACGACGACCAGGCCGCCGCGTTCCTGGCCTGGCTGCACCAGCTGGCCGGGGCACTACCAGCGACCGCCCGGCTGGACCTGACCCCACCCGCATGACCCTGGCTGGACCCCAGCCACCCCACCCCCGAAAGGAAGATCAGATGTACGAGGATGACGACTTCGACGAGTACGAGGACGACGGCGAGTGGCAGCCCGGCGAGTGCGACCACTGCTCCGGCGGAGACGAGAACGGCGTCACCGCCACCGGGCCGCTCGGCTCCCTGTACTGCGCCTGCTTCATCGGGCAGGGCGCCGGCCCCGAGGGCTGTGTCTGCGGTCCTGAGGACTGAGCAGGCACGGGAAAGGGCCCTGGCCGTTTGCCCCGGCCAGGGCCCCGCCCACCGACCGTTGCGGTCAGCTGGTGTAGAAGTCGGCCGACGCCGGCTGCACCGGCCACTTCGCCTCGCCACGGCGGGTCATCGAGTAGCGGATCGAGAAGACTTCGGCGCTGAACCTGATGTCGTTGACCTCGACGACGAGCTGGCGGCCGTCGACCTTGACGGTTGAGGTCCGGATGACCCGCAGCAGCGGGACACCGGGAGGCATCAGCAGCGCCGCCGTCTCGGCCGGGCTGGGGGTGATCGCGGTGATCTCCTCCTCCCAGCTGATGGGTTGCTGCGCCCACTCCTCGATGCGGTCGTAGATCCCGCCGAGGCCGGAGTTTCCGGCGATGACGGGGACGGCCGCGACGGCGTCGGGGTGCAGGTAGCTGTCGGTCAGTTGCCGGTAGGCCGGCACGTCGGGGTCGCCGTTGATTCGCTTGCGGACCACGACGGGGGTTCCCGGCTCGACGCCGAGGTAGCCCGCGATGTCGGCCGGCACCGGTTCTTCGCCAACCTCGGTGCGGGTGCCCTCGATGAGGCGCCAGTGTTGGACGTTGGCTCCGGAGTAGTAGCCGAGGTTGTCGCGCTCCATGGCCCTGGCTCGGACCATGCGGGTGGTGGGCCTCTGGCGCACGAAGGTTCCGGCTCGGCCGCCCTTGTACTCGACCAGGCCCTCGTTCTTCAGGATCGTGAGCGCCTGGCGGGCGGTCTGGCGGTTGACGCTGTGCTCGTCGACGAGGGCTTCCATGGTGGGGAGCCGGTCGCCGGGCTGGAGTTCGCCGCTGTGGATGCGTTCGCGCAGGCCGGCTGCGATTTCCTCTGCGGATCGTGGCATTGGGGTTCCTCTCAGTCGGTCCCCAGTGGGGTGACTCAAGCTTACGTGCTAGCACGTTCCCCTTGACGGCGGCGGGCACCCTGAGCCACCATCAGATTACCGATTAGGTGCTAGCACCTAACTGTGTCGGGGGTGGCTTCGCCATCCCAAAATCCGTCCGCCACCTCTGCGGACGGACCCCTCAACCATCCATCCCAGAAGGGCTTCTTCGCCATGCCCAACAACCAGCGATCCGAGAAGCGGGGTGAGCACACCGCCCCCTGCCGGCGCCTCGACCCCGAACTCTTCTTCCCGGCGACCGATGGCACCAACTACTACCGCCCCACCGACGCCGAGCGCGCCGCCCTCGCCGTGTGCGCGATCTGCCCGCTCGCCCACCGCACCGCCTGCCTCGACCAGGCCCTCACCTTCCCGGCCGACCAGCAGCACGGCGTCGTCGGCGGAGCCACCGCGATCCAGCGCAAGACCATCATCCGCGGCCGGAAGGCCGCCGAGCTGATCGGAGTCGCCGCGTGAGCGCCTACGACGAGACCCTGCCGGTCGAGGTCCGGATCCAGCGCCTCCTGGAGGAGGTGTCGGTCGTCCTGCGCGACCGCCTCGGTGAGCCCCTCGACCTGATGATCCGTCCGGCCGGCCTGAGCGCCTGGGACTGGCTGCGGCTGCGGGACCAGCGGATCTGGGCCGAGCACGCGGTCGAGGACTACGCCGACCGCCTCGCCGAGCTCTACAGCTACGTCCCGAGGGACGGTGCCCGATGAACATCGACCAGGCCCTCGCCAACGCCCGCACCCGCCTCGCGATCGGCTGGCCGCTGCTCGTCCTGGCCCTCGCCCTCTACGCCCCGGCCGACGGCGTGACCCGGATCGTCCTGCTCCTGGTCGGCGCCGCGCTCGCCGCGGGCAAGCTGCCGGCCTCCACCCCGGCCTCGAAGGTCAGGAAGACCACCTCCCCGACGGCCACGAAGGCCTCGACGGTCCCGCCGCAGCGCAAGGGCGGTGACCTCGATGAGTGAGAGCGTCTACCTCCCGGAAGGGAAGCCGGACCCCGAGACCGTCTGGGTCGACCACCAGGTCGACCTCGCGTGGGCGAGCTTCCGCGCCTACCACGGTGACCCGGAGCAGTGGCTGACCTGTGAGCGGCTGGCCCTGGGGCGACTGCTCAGGAAGACCAGGGCCGAGGCCGAGCTGGTCCTGGTGAACAAGCACATGGCCGACATCGACGGTTCCGACGCAGGCAAGGGCGGTGAGGGACAGTGAGTTTCTACACCGAGCGCCGCAAGGACAAGGCCGCCGAGCGGGCCGAGGCTCGCCAGGACCTGGCCGCGGAGCGAGCGGAGGCCCGCAAGGACGCCGACGCCGAGCGCCGCCGGCAGGCCGCCGACCGCAAGGAGCGCGACCAGCGCAGGGCCGAGGCCCGGCGGGCGCGGGCCGCGAAGGCCGCCCGGCTGACCGGATGGGTCAAGGCCGACCCCGCCCGGGCGTTCGTCCGCGTGGTCCAGGTCTGCTCGATCGCGCCCGCCGTGGTCGCGCAGGTCGGCGCCCTCACCGACGCCACGGTCCCGCTGCTGATGGCCGCTCTGCTGGCCACCATGCTGGAGGGCTTGGCCTGGGCCCTGGTCGCGATGGGATCCAAGGCCGAGGGCGAGCGGTCGACCCGGACCTACCGGGCGGGCGCCTGGGCGGCCGGCACGATCGCGGGCGGCATCAACTTCGCGCACGGCTGGAGCCAGTACACCGAGCACAGGTGGGTGGCGGTCGTGCTGGCACTCTCCTCCCTCGCGGCGGTGTGGATCACCGATCTGCAGACGCACGGGGGTCGGGGCCCGACGAAGGCGCAGAAGCGGGCCGCCACCGAGCGGGCCGCCCATGCCAAGGCCCGTGCCGCGCACCACCCCGACGTGCTGGAGGTCGCCAACCGGCTGCTGTCCGCGAACCCGTTCGGCGCCCTGCATCCGGACGACGCCTGGCAGACCGCCTGGCACTACGTCCACGGAGTCGCGGTCACCGGGGTGACCTCCGACCTGATCGCTGCCCAGCTCGCCGCGCAGGCCCGGGTCACCGAGGTCGCCGCCCCGAGGGCGGTCACCGTCACGGACCCGGACATGCCGCCGGACCCCTTCCTCGACGACGAGGAATCGGTCTACCGGGCCGCTGTTCCCGAGGCGCTGGAGGCCGCGTCCCGGTGGCGTCTCGAAGACCCGGAATCCCTTGGGGGAATTGGGCTCCAGGCGCCCCAGAGGGGCCCGCAGAAGGCCACTTCGGCGCCTCGGAAGGATCTCGCCGGGAACGACCGCGAGACGGCCGGGGAACGGCCTCTGGACCCCGAGCACCTGGAGAAGGTCCGCGCCCTGGCCAAGGTCCTCTCCAACTCCGGCCAGGCCCTGACGGCCCCCCAGATCCGCAAGCTCATCGGCTGCCGGAACGAGTACGCGATCCGCCTGCGGAACGCCGTGCAGCCCAAGGATGACGGCGGCCCCGAGATGGCCGGCGCCCGCTAGCAGCAGCCGCACCGGGTGCGGGTCCTGCGATCTCTCGCACTCCTCGCACCCACCGCATGACTCGCACACCCCCGCACCACCCCCCTGGAGGCACCCCCATGCCGATCGTCTCCTGCCCCCGCTTCCGCTGCGCGACCTGCCAGGACTGGGGGACCGTCGTCCCCCGCGACGGCGGCCAGCCGATCCCCTGCCCCGAGCCCGACTGCCCGATCCGCAAGGAGAACCAGCGCTGACCATCACCGACCTCAAGGGCGTCCCGCTCACCGCCCACGAACTCCGCCGGCGGGCCATCGCCGCTGCTGCGAGCGCCGAGCACAACCTGCGGCTCGACGTGCCGCAGCTGGAGACCGCCCAGGCCTGGGTGGCCGTCACCCACGCGCTCATCGCCGCCGCCGCCGTCCAGGACCGGATCGAGGGGGAGGCCCGCCCGAACACCCTCGCCTTCGAGCCCGGCTACGACCTCCGCTGACACCCGCCTGTTCCCCCGCACCGTCAAGACCCCTGACTGAGGAGCCCCCGCCATGACCTTTGCCATCACCTTCGCCGCCAAGAACACCGTCCCGGTCACCTGGACCACCGCCTCCGGCACGACCGCGACCGCGAACCTGCCGACCTTGGTGCACGCCTCCTACGCCCAGGCCGCCGGCGAGCACACCGCCGCGGTCGTGCAGATCGCGGACTCCCCGCAGCAGGTGGCCCCGGCCTACACCACGCAGTCCGCGAGCGGCGGCGCGATCGCCGGGCTGGGCGGTGCGTCCCTGCTGGGCCTGGCGATCCTGATCTGGTTCGCGGCGAAGTGGAAGACCCACGCCAAGGAGGTCCGCCGCGCGTTCGTGATGGGCGCCGCGGCCTCGATCCTGATCGGCTCCTGGGGCCTGTTCGGCACCCTCAGCCAGACCGTGAAGTCGACCGGCGACAACGTCGGCAACAGCGTCTCGTCCACGGTCGGCCAGACGTCGGCGCACTGACCCGACTGACGGCTGACCGCGTCGTCCCGGCCCCGCACACACCTACCCCGGGCCGGGGCGGCAAGGAGAGCCGCCAGAAGGCAGCTCTGATCGACCGCCCTGCAGCACTGACCAGAGGAGATGACCATGGGCATCCTCGACGCCCTGAGCAACGCTGCCGCCCGTGCCGCCGACAGCTACCGCAGTGGGGTCGCCCTGCGGGAGCTGCGTGGGGAGCACGACGACTGGGCGCGCGGGGCCGAGCTCGGCACCGTCTACTTCACGGCCTTCCCGACGACGAACATCGGCGGCGGCCGGCCGAGCCACTCGACCTTCGTGTTCGTGAAGAAGGCGTTCGACGGTCAGTTGATCACCGACTGCGGGACGCCGTCCTGGGCGCTGTGGCGGGAGTGCGGCCCTTTCACCCCGGCGCGGAAGTGGACCCACGCCGACGAGCGGGAGCGCCTGGCCGAGCTGGACGCCAAGCTCGGCGCCGGCATGGCGCAGGTGGTGCTCGACCGGTTCACCGCCCAGCAGATCGAGGCCGACGTCGCCCGCCGCTACCCCGTCAGCGCCCAGCTCGCCGCCGCCTGACAGCAGACCCCGACCACCAACACCTTCAGGAGGACATCCCATGGCCACCATCGAGCAGCAGCTGGCCGCCGCCGAGATCGAGTCCGACCGTCTGGTCCAGGACTTGGTGGACGCGGCCGACGACCCGGCCGAGCGCCGGCGCCTGGCCGACCGGATCCGCGAGGTCGGCGCCGAGATCAACCGCCTGTACGCGCTCCTGCCCGCCGCCTGACCGACTGCCAGCCGCGAGGGGTGCGGCGCACCGCAGATGTCGCACCCCTCGCACTCCCCGTACTCGTGAGAGAGGACCACCGAGGTGACCACCATCGTCGACCCGGCCGACAGCCCGCGGCCCTACGAGCCGCGTCCCATCCCCGTCGACTTCACCAAGACCCCGGTCCCCGCCCAGGACGAGCCCGCGGCCGGCGGCGGCGACCAGGCCGGGGCCGAGGAGCGCCGGGGGCTGGGAAGTCGTCTGAAGGAGAAGTGGGACGGGGCCGCGGCCGCCGACGGCGCCCTGGCCGAGCACCTGCGCCGCGCCCGCACGAACACCGCCGCGTGGCTGCGGACCGATGACCTCGCCGACGAGGACGTCGCCCAGGGCGTGGTCGCGGACCGCTACCGCCAGCACAAGGCAGAGGAGTCCCGGCTCCGTCAGGAACTGGCCCGCACCTCCAGCCAGATCGTCACCGCGATGCGCACCGAGACCAGCCGGGACGACAACGACCCGCGCAGGGACGGTCCGGAGGTCGTGCGGCTCAAGGGCCAGCGGGAGCTGCTGGAGACCCAGCTGACCGAGCACCGGCACACCGTGGAGACGCTGTCGGTGCCGCCGACCGAGGGCGAGCTGTCCCGTGCCCGGTGGGGGAAGAAGGCCGGCCGGGCGGCCGCCCTGGTGGGCGGGGTGGTCGGCGGCGGGATCGTGCTGCCGATGCAGGACCCCCGCCTGTTGCTGCTCAGCCTCCCGGCCGCGGCCGTCGCCCTGTGGCGGGCCGGAGTCCGGACGGACGAACCCGCGCCCGAGGCGCAGACCTCGGATTCTGTCCCCGTGGCCCTGGCCTCGCAGGGCCTGCCCGTCGCGGAGGAGCAGGAGGTTCAGGGCCCGGGGTTCGCCGCTGCTGTGGTGGCTGCCCGCCAGGCCGCCGAGCAAGCCGCCACGCCCGGCGCGGCCGCCGCCCGGCAGGTCGCCGAGGCAGCCGAGCAGGCCGCCCAGGTCCAGGGGGCCAGCGACCTGATCCAGGCGCTGGTCAAGGCAGGGATCATCAGCAAGGGCGAGGCGGAGGAGACACGCCTGGTCGGCGTCATCCGCCCCGACGGGCCGGGATGGACCGCCACCGTCGAACTGCCCGGAACCTCGACCGCGGAGCAGGCCATCGCGAAGGGCACCGAGCTGGCCTCCGCGCTGCGGGTGAAGTCCGCGCAGCTGCAGATGTCCAAGGACACCAGCGACGAGGGCCACGAGGGCCGCTTCGTCATCTGGTGCTCCAGCACCGCCAACCCGTACGCCGGCGGCCCGGTCGCCTCGGAGCTGATCGGCGCGGACTCCTGGGACTTCTGGCAGCAGGGCATCCCGCTGGGCACCAACGCGCGCGGCGTGCGCAAGGTCCTGTCCATGCTCTGGAGCTCGCTGCTGATCGGCGGACTCATGGGCTACGGCAAGACCTACCTCGCCCGCCTGGTCGCGGCCGCCGCCGTCCTCGACCCCTACGTCGACATCGTGCTCATCAGCGGCAAGACCAGCGCGGACTGGACCGCGCTCAAGACCGTGGCCACCCGCTACGTCGTGGGCAACAAGCCCACCGACATCCGGGCCATGCACGCCCTGATGGAAGAGGTCATCGCCGAAATGGCCGACCACGGCGAAGCCCTGGAGCGCCTTTTCGAGACCGACCCGGCGGTCTGCCCCGAAGGAAAGATCACCCCCGAACTGGCACGCCGTGACGACCTCCATATGACCCTGCTCGTCGTCGAAGAGCTCCAGGAGATCCTCGACGCCGCCGCCGGCATGAAGCTCGTCTCGGCCGACGAGGCCGAAGCGGCTGCCGGCGACGACCGCAAGAGCCCCCAGGGGCAGAACGGCAAGACCGTCATGGTCAGCCTCATCGCCCGGTTCATGCGCGTCGCGCGCTTCGTCGGGGGCATGGCCCTCATCATCACCCAGCGCCCCGACTCGAACTCCGTCCCCACCGAGCTGCGCGAGGTCGCGTCCAAGAGGGCCTGCTTTCGGGTCAAGGGGCAGAACTCCTCAAAGATGGTCCTGGGCGAGGACGCGGTGGGCGGCGGTGCGGCCCCGCACCTTCTCATGGAAGCGCACAAGGGCGTCGCGGTCCTCGACGAGGGCGCCGAGGACGGCCACGACACGCTCAAGGCCGACGTCATCAACCTCGACCAGTTCCGTCTGATCTGCGAGCGCGGCCGTGACCTGCGCATCAAGGCCGGAACCCTCGCGGGCTACGCGCTCGCCCGCTGGGAGGACGACCGCGAGCGAATCCAGCGCCAGAGGGTCCTGGCCGATGCGGTGCGGGCGATGGACGCCCACCAGGTCGACCGGGCCCGCCTGGTCGTCCTCGCGCAGTGGATGGCCGAGCTGGCCCCCGAGCACTGGCACGACCTGACCGAGACCAGCCTCGGCGCCCGCCTGCGCGAGGCCGGCGCGGGCAACACCGTCCGCATCGGCGCCGTGGACGGCATCACGAAGGCGTCCGGCTACCTGCGCGAGCAGCTCGTCGAAGCGCTCACCACCAAGGCCGCCTGACCGGCTTCACCCGGTTCGTTCCCCCGTCCGGCGGAACGTCCCAGGGCCCGCACGCCCCGTCAGCACCCCTTTTGACCAGGTTTGTTACCCCGTCCGGCCAGACCGGCCCCCCGTCCCCAGGACGGGCCGGAGGCCTCGCCGTACGGGGTGACAAACCACCCCAAACCACCACACGGACGAGGGCAGACCGCCCTCCGAAAACCGGAACAAGGAGACACCATGACCGTCCGCTTCGCCGACCTGTACGAGGACATGGAGATGTCCGTCGACGAGATGAAGAACATCTCCTGCTGCGGCAAGACCATGCCGGCCGAGGTCCACGGAACCCCGTACCGGGACGGCTCCTACCTCTCGATGGTCTGCCCCATCTGCACGTGCCGGGTGGCCGGCGGCTGGACGAAGTACAGCGGGCTCGACGCGGCCCTGACCGTCGAGCCCTGCGCCCAGCACCGGGGCTGACCGCGATGACCGACGACGAGTACGAGGCCGGACAGCACCAGGTCCTCGACGCCAACCTCGCCCGCCTCCGCCGCACCGACGCGGACCTCGACCGGATCTTCGAGATCGGCTTCACCGAGGCTCACCGCACCGGACGCGGCGACCAGCTCCGCCGCCAGCTGGAGACCTACGCCGCCGCCACCCACGCGGCCGGCCGCCTCCTCGACTACCACCGGCTCTTCGCCGGCACCGACTGACCACCACTACACGACGGAGGCCTGACCAATGTCCTACACCCCCAAGGTCGGCGACCAGGTCGTCATCACCGCCCCCGCCTTCCCCGACCGCAACCCCGCCGGCACCCGCGCCGAGGTCACCCTCGTGGGCACCGGAGGCCAGGCGGGCCTGATCGGGATCGTCACCCGCGACGGCCGTCGCCCCATCGTCTGGACCCACGAAGTCAGCCCCGCCGACTGACCACCCGCCCGCTGTGAGGGGTGCGGCACGGCGCACGTGTCGCACCCCTCGCACCACCCGCACAGACAGGAGAGAGCAGATGACCATCACCACGGTTCCGCACGAGATCCGGGCCACCGACGGCACCAACACCGTCCAGGCCGAGCCGCTCCCGTCAGGCCTCTACGTCTACGAGATCCCCGCCGACGTCGACCGCGGCGAGCTGTGCCGCTGGAGGATCGGCCACCACTCCGGCCGCTACATCGCGAGCTTCCGGGACCATGACGCCGCGCTCCGCGGTGCTGAGTCCCTCGCGGACTGGGCCGACTGGACCCTCGACGCCACCGAGCTGCGCGCCCGCAACATCGGCGAGGGCCGCGACCAGGACCGGCTGAACGACTTCCTCGACCGGATCAAGCAGGCCGGCGGCCACCTCGGCGCCTGCTCCGACTACGGCCCGTACGGCTGCTGACCGATGGCGACCTGCACCCCGATGACCGTGCACGTCGGTGCCAAGGAGTGCCTCGACGGCGAGTGCGCGGACTACTTCGACGAGGACGGGCAGTGGCTTGGCATCGACGCCTGCCCCCACCTTGGCTCTGAGCAGCTGTGCGAGACCCACTCGACGACCGACGCCAACCGGGTCGTGAACTCCGCCCTGTGGCCGTGCCCGTCCGCCAGCACCTCGAAGGAGCCCCAGTGAGTCACTACCAGCACCTCCCCCTGACCGAACGCCCCCTCACGCTGGCCGAGGCCGCCAACTGGACCTGCCCGCGCGGCGCCTGCGGCCAGGACGCCACCACCGGCACCCTCACCTGGCGCGACCACGGCCCCGGCCAGCTCATCTCCCGCCACACCCTCACGTGCCCCGCCGGGCACACCTGGCACCACGAAACCGACGGCGGCTGAACCCGTAACCCGAGGAGACACAGTGATCACCTTCGCCACCCTGATCGAGCGGTACGCCGACGACGTCGCCTACCTCGCCGCCGGCCTCACCGGCACCCCGGAGCCGACCACCGGCCTCACCCCGGCCCGGTTCGCCGAGCTGGTCCAGGAGGCCGCCGACGAACTGGAGGCCCACGCCGGCCTCGGCCTCTACGGGGAGGCCGACGACCTCGACGAGGCCGCCGCCCGCCTGCGAGCCGCCCTCGACTCCAGCCCCGCCGCCCAGCCCGACCTCCTCGACCAGGCCAGCCGTCTCCTGGAGGCCGCGCCCGAAGCGGCCCGGGAACTGTGTCTCGCCAGCTGACTCAGCAGAGGCCGTGCGAGAGGTGCAGCATCTCGTACCTCTCGCACGGCTCGCACTCACCGCACAGCACCTGACCAGGAGAAACGCATGAGCATGAGCGTTACCGCCCGCTACTCCTCGCTCGGCGGCGCCGTTGTCGAGGTCCAGCGCAACGCGGTGCTGGGCCTGCTCGCCGCCAGCTACTACGCCTGGTGCGACGGCTGTGAGGCCTCCGTGACGGAGGAGGTCAACCCCAACGTCGTCGGGGGCCTCCCGCCGCAGGATGCCGTGGACCGCTGGGCCCGCGAGCACGCCGCCACCTGCCGCCGTATGCCCTTCTGACTGTCTTGAACGGCCTCTAAAGGACCCGGTCGGACGGATTCCGTTGGCCCCACCCTCGAACGGTCAGTCGAGGGACCGCAGGGCCCCGTACGGACCTCTTCCGGCTGGCCATGCCTGTAGACCAGCCCCGACGGGCGGTCACCTTCGAACATCTGGCGGAGCCAACTCCCGCCGTTCTGGTGGGGCCGCTGGAGCCCGTCGGAGACACTTCTGACCGACCCCTACGCGGCAATGCCCCGCTGACCAGGAAGGAGGCCGAGATGCCCACCGCGACCACCGACCTCGACGTCGACCTCGCCGAGCTGCTCGGCCCCTTCCTGGTCGCCGAGGTCGAGGCCTACCTCGCCACCGCCGCCCGCCAGCAGACCCCGGCACCCGCGCCGCGTGCCGCCGCCCTGCCGGGCCCGGCCTGGTACCGCATCGCCCAGCACCTCCAGGCCGACCTCCCCGCGCCCGGACCTCAGGGCACCGCCCCGGCCGGGCCATGGTGGGAGTGGAACGACCGCCCCACCACCAGCCAGCACGACGTCCACACCCTGCTGCGCACCGCTGCAGCCCACGCCTGACCAAGGAGAGGCCATGACCAGCCGTCACCAAAGCGTTCGCGACTACATCGAGGCCCGCAAGGCCGGTGGCTCGAAGCGATGCGAGGAGATCGTCGCCCAGGTCCGAGCCCGCTATGACACCCGGACCACGGACAGCAGCGAACTTCGCGACCTCTACGAGGCGAACATGACCCACCCGCTTGCGCAGCGCTGACGCACCCGCTGCGCACCGCCTCGGCCTAACCCCAGGAGGACCACCCATGGAGCCACGCGACCTCTCGATACCCCAATGGCCGCGCGACGGGTCCGGGCTGGTAGGGGATGCGGGCTGGTGACGCCGTAGACGCGTTGGAGGGTGACCTTGCCGGTGGTGACGGTGCGGCGGCGTACGACCTGCACGGTCTGGGCGGCACGGCGGGAGTCGATGCCGCGCGCGACGGAGCAGGTCTTGAGCCGGCGGATCTCGTCAAAAACACAGGGTGCTCGGCCAAAAGTTCTCGGCCGAGCACCCCACGCTTCCGACAACCCGAGACGCTCAGCTAAGGTTTTCCAACCTCACGGCGGGAGCCTTATCTGACGACTTCGGGCAACTATCCAGCAAGCCCCCTATCGTGAATCCATTCAATATCCTTCATGTACTTGGAAAAACTCCTTGAGCGCCTTGGGGCAATCGCCACTATTGAATCAAATGGCGTTTCGGAAAATCGACTGGCCCAGATGCCGGCATAGGTTGGAAGATCGCCAATCTCAAGCCCTTCGAACTTTTCACGCCTCAAGAGCACCTGAGTTTCCGGGTCATACTTAATCAAGTCGCCAGGGATTCCATAGAAGTCGGCATCCACAAAGCTCGCCTCGGAAATGTCGATCGCCCATTCGACTTCCCGATACTTCTCCACCATGCCCGCCAGATGGCGCTCCCGACCCACGAGCCCGCCATGGGGCGGCATAACCATAATTGGCCCAACCTTCCCCCTCAGCACCACCCGGCTAAAGACACACCCGTAGACCCGGTGGATCTGCTTAACATCCAGACCGTCGATCACCAGATCGTCGAAGTAGACTCCCTGGACCTGGCATCGATCCATCGAGCACCCACGCATAGAGGAATCCCGCACGACCAGCCCAAAATCTGGGTCATCGAACTGAGCCAGGATGCACGAGCTGAAGGCGCTCCCAGTCAGTTCAACCCCCGAATACGTGCGATGGGAGCCGATGAGCCGGACCCCTTGGAGCGATTGACCCTCGACGTGAACCGCCATGATGGACCTCACTTCCTTACGATGTTGGCTAATTCTACCTGAACACTTCGGCCAGGAATTCGTCCGTCGGGGAATCGTAAGTCATAATTTGATATGGACTTGATATGTACGGCCTTTTCAGGTGATCCACCCATGCCGTTCTGCTCGGACCGGTGATATCGACGCTGAATACATTGCCGCTAACCGTGATATTAAAGTCAGCGACTTCCTGGCCATTCATAGAGTTTCCAAGATGCGTAATATTTGCATCTGCAAGGATGGCAGGGTCTGCCGCAACTGCACTTTCCACGGACGAGCCATAGAACATTCGCCTAAGGAACGGAAGCTCCTTTCCTCGGGCGAGTTGGTCGGGACTCAGTGAAGCTCGGACTTCTGCGGCCGTGCGACTTGTCGCCCGACTTAGTGCGGCCTGGAGGCGCGTATAGCTTGCACGTCCAGAAACCCCTAGAAGTCCAATGGGGTTAGGGCATGCATTGTGAACCAGGACCGGGATGTCGCCAGCCACAACGTAGTACGTGTGGACGTTATTTACGGTCAGGTTGTAGGCGGGCTGGAGCGTTGTCCAGTGGCGGACGCCGGTAATGCGGACGGTCCGACCGTCGGGGGTGCGCAGGGTGTCGCCCGTAGTCAGGGAGACGGCGTCGCGCCAGTCGTGGGTGTTCTGTGACCAGTAGGGGTGGTGGTCGGTGGAGGTAATGGCGGAGGTGGTGCCATCAGGGGCCGCGATCGTGAGTTCGGTGAAGTCGCGGTCGTCGGGGGTGTAGATGGTGTTCTCGACGCGCTGGGCGCTCGTGGTGCCAGCGGTCGGGTCGGTGGCTGTCACCGTGTCCCCGACGCGGATCTGTTCGATCGGTCGGCGCGAGCCGTCTCCCATGAGAACGGCGGTGCCGGCCGGGAAGCTATTGGTCGTCGGACAGCTAAGCGCCCGCGCGGCAGCCTCCAGTTCCCGGATGAGCTGGGCGGCGGTAGCGCTTTCGATGTCAGCGGCCTTGACGGCTGCGAGGACCTTGTCGATGTCGACGCCGGTGGTGATGGCCTTGTCGGCCTGCAGGGCCATCTCGGCGCCCTGGACGGCCTTGCCGCCGGGCAGGAAAGTCAGCCCTGTCATGCAGCTGGGCGAGGTGCCGTTGCTGCGGCTGCAGTCGTCGGCGTCCTTGGCGATGCTGTTGGCCGTGGCCTCGATGACGGCCTTGGCGAGCTTCAGGAAGATGCCGATTTCGGTGAAGCGCTGGGTGACCTTGCGGTCCACCTCGGTGGTGGTGCTGCCGAGCCAGACGATGTCGTAGTACGCGGCGGGGCCGGGGATGTCCGAGGTCTGGGCACGGGGCAGGTGGGTGTAGAAGTCGATCCGGACGTTGAACCGCAACGTGAAGGTGACATCGCAGAAGCTCAGCGCGCCGGAGAGCTTGCACTCGTTGTCGGGCGTCGGGTCGCCGATCGGGGTGACCGTCTGCTGGGTGAACACGTTGGGCGTGCGGGTGGCACCGCCGGTCTGGAAGCTGGCCTGCTGGTCCGCGGCCGCCTTCTGCGCGTCCGCGCGGGCCTTG
Source organism: Kitasatospora sp. NPDC001660 (assembly GCF_053596725.1). NCBI lineage: Bacteria > Bacillati > Actinomycetota > Actinomycetes > Kitasatosporales > Streptomycetaceae > Kitasatospora > Kitasatospora sp. NPDC001660. The sequence continues at coordinate 198,498 of NZ_JBSFGU010000010.1, forward strand.
GCCTCCTGGTCGGCGGCTGCCAGCTTCTCCGCGTTGAGCGCGGACTGCCGGGCGGCGGCCGCCTGGGACTGGGCGTCCTTGGCCGCGGCTGCCGCGGCCTCGGCGTCCTTGGCCGCCTGGGCGGCAGCGCTGCGCGCGGCAGCGGCCGCGGACTGCGCGTCACTGGCTGCCACCTTCGCCTTGTCCGCGTCGTCCGCGGCCGTGACCGCCGAGGTGCGGGCATCGCTCGCGTCACTGGCGGCGCCCTTGGCCGCGGCCGTGGCCGCCGCCGCGTCGGCCGTGGCCTGGGCGTCGTATCCGACCGCCCTCGTCTGCGAGGCGAGCGCATCGGCCAGAGCCTGAGCGGCGGTGGCGGCCGAAGCCAGGGCATCGCTCGCCGACCCCTTCGCCGTAGCCGCGAAGCCGGCAGCACGTGCCGCGGCCTGGTCGGCAACCTGAGCGTCACCCGTCGCGGCGTTGGCCAGCGAAGCCGCCTGATCGGCAGCCTGCCTGGCCTGGTCGGCCTTGGCCTGCGCGACGGCCTGCTGCTGCTGGGCGATCGTCTTGGTCGCCTGACCAGTCAGCACCGCCAAGCCCGCCGAAGCATCGCTCTCCTGGTACGGAGCACCCAGCTGGATCGCGTCATTGGCCGGCGTGACCACCTGCTGCGCCGAGGCCGCGGCCGCGCCCGCCGCCTGCGCGGTGGCGTAGGCATAACCAGCCGCCGAAGCGGCCGTGGCCTGCGCCTGGCTGGCCTGGGCCCAGGCCTGGGACGCATTCGACTTCGCCGAATCCGCCTGCGCCTGCGCCGTCGCGGCCTCGTTCTGGGCGCCGGTCGCAGCGGCCGCCGCCTCGCCCGAGGCCGCGCGCGCGTCCGAGACCGCGACCTGATCGGCGCGAACCGCCTGGTCCGCCGTCGCCTTGGCCGCGTTGGCGTCGTTCGCCTCGCTCTGCGCCTGAGCCGCCGCACCCTCGGCGCGCGTCGCCTCGGCATTCGCCGTCTTCGCGTCCACCGCGGCCTGCGTCGCCGCCTTCGACGCCTGATCGGCGTTCGTCTGCGCGGTGGTGGCGTCCGCGGCAGCCGCCGTGGCCGCCGCCTTCGCCGCCTGAGCGTCCGGACCCGACGCCTTCGCCGCGGCATCGGCATTGGCGGCTTCCGCCTTCGCCTGAACCGCATTGTGCGCCTGCTCGGCGTCCCACGCCTTGCGCCGCGCGTCCTGGGCCGCCGAGTCGGCCGCCTGAGCCGCGCTGCGCTTCTGCGCCGCCGTGGCCCCCGCCGCCTTCGCAGCGTCCGCGGCCGTCTTCGCCGCGTCCGCCTTGGTCTGCGCGGTGGCCCGATCGGTCGCGGTCTTGGCCTGAGCGGCGGCCGCCTTGTCCTTGGCGTCCGCCGCGGTGGCCTTCGAGGCCTCGGCCGCAGCCCGCTTGGCCTTCGCCGTGTCCGCCGCCTGCTTCGCGCTCTGCTCGGCGGCCTGGACAGTGACCAGCGCCGCCTGCGCGTCCTTGGCCGCCTTCGCCGCCCTCGACGCCTGCAGCGCGGCACCGTCGGCCGCGGCCTTCGCCTGATCGGCCGCCGCCTGCGCGGCGGCAGTACGGAACGCGGCCTGCGCGGCATGCAGCTGAGTCTGCGCCAACTGCTGCAGCGCCTGACTGTCCGCACCGGAGGCCATCGTCGCGTTGTAAGCGGTCTCCGCCGCCTTCACCACCGCATCCAGCGCCGCCGCCGAAGCCAGCGTCGCCTGCGCCTCCTGCTGCGCGGCCAGCAGACCACGCCCACGCGGCTGACCGGCGGCATCGGCGATCGCGTACGCCTGCTGCAGCGCAGCGGAGGTGTCCGTCGCCGCCTGACGCGCGATCGGCGCCTGCTGCCGGGCGACGTCCCACTGCGCCTTCGCCGCCTGCTGGGCTGCGGCCAGCGCGGCCTGCGCCGCGTCGAACTCCGCCGGCTTCGGGTAACCCAGGCTGTCCGTCCCGGTGCCGGTGCCGCCGTTGTCCTGCTGCGCGTCGAACTGCTGCGGCCAGGTGAGGTTGCACTCCCACACCTGCGAGGCGGAGGTACCGCGCGGGGTGTTCATGTCCAGGCAGAGGTTCGTACCGGCCAGCTGCAGACGGGTCTTGCCACTGGCGGTGGTGAACTGCCACTTCTGGTTGGAACCGCCGTTGCAGGTCCAGATCTCCACCCTGGTGCCGTTCTGCGGCGGCCCGTTATTGCCGACGACGTCCAGGCACTTGTTCGTGGCGAAGTTGACCAACGCCCCGGTCCAAGGGTTCGGTCGCCACTTCTGGTTGACACCGCCGTTGCACGTCCACAGCTCCACGTCGTTGCCGTCGGTCGGGTCACCGCGCGGCACGTCCAGGCACTGGTCCGGCGAACTGTGCAACTGGTACACGATCGGGCCCTCGCCCAGCGTGCCCTTGCCACCCGGCAGCCAGTACCCCTGCCAGCGGCTCAGATGGTCGGCCAGCCAGGACTGCGCCAGCGCCTCGCCCAGCGCCTGCGATCCGTTCTGCAGCGCCGCCGTGGCCTTCTGCGTCGCGGCGAGGATCGCGTCGCGCTGCACCTGCTGGCCCGCGATCTCCGACTGCCACTCGCCGGTGGCCGCCTGGACCTGCGGCCCGAGCACCTTGTTCGCGTCGACCTGGTCCGGGTTGCTGCTGTCACAGGAGGCGTACCGGGACTTCAGGTCCTCCACCGCGACACGGAACTCGGCCGTACCGGGCTGCGGCGCACTCCTCGGAAAACCGCCGTACTGCAGGAAAAGCCGGACGTCGTCCGACGTAAGAAAGAACCCGACGTTGTCCTGCGCCCAGAGCAGGTGTTCACCGGCCTTGCGCAGGTAGTCCGGGTCGTTCACGTCCGGCCCCGGTCCGCCGTACTGCGCATCACCCAGCGTCTTGGCCGCCTTGACCGCGTCGGCGGACGGCTTCGGCGTGGCGACCGTCGTGACGGCGTCTTCCGTCGTAAACATCCGCTTGCCGAGCCAGGAACCGAGGCCGGTCTGCTCGAAGAAGTCCCCGCGCGGATCGCCCGCATACCCGGGCGCCCACTTGAAGTCCGCCTGGGACTGGAAACCCGCCTCCGTCCCTGGCGCCGTCAGGCCGGCCAGCGGCGCCTCCCAGGTGAAGTGGCGGGCGTTCAGCTCGTCCGCCTTGGCGTGCACGGCCTTGTTGTCCGCAAGGTACGCGTCGTGCAGCGGCGTGCTGTGGTAGCGGGTGTCGGTGTCCGCCGCGGCGTGCAGCTGGGCCGGCGTGCCGTCCAGCGCTGCCGCGGCCAGCTGCTTCATCGCCGGGCCGCCCATCCGCAGCACACCCGACATCAGGCACTGGTCCTGGCGGTATTGAACGGCGTCCACGGAAGCGGGCTGGTCAGCCGGCGGGTCCGCCGCCAGCGCCTGGACATTCGATGCCCCCAGCGCGCCTGCCGCCACCATCGCCGTGACGGTCAGTAGCCTTGATGGAACTCTCCGAACCCGACGATGGGCACGGAGGATTGGTATTTTCACGAACGGGATCCCCTGTTTCAGGGCATGCACGTGTAGGAGCCGGTACACAAGCCCCCCAGCACGTGCACGCCGACCACTCGACCGCGACGCCCGTCCCCCTGGGCGGCAGCCGTCCCCCCAGCTGCAGCGGGGGCGCATGCGAAGCCGAAGCGCACCGCTCCGCTCCGCATACGGACGCTCAGTATTTACGCAGGAACCTTTAAGGTCAACGGGATTCAGAACCTGACGGGCCGTTGCCAACTACTTTCCCCGCCTCGCGCTTCGGCCAGGCCGCCGCCCCTCTGTCGCACCGCCTGCCTGCACGACGACTGAGCGGGCCATGCCTGCGCGGCGGGTCATAGGCCGATGCCGCGCATGGGGTTGTCCCTCCAGCGGTCGACCGCGCGCACATACTCGTGTACCTGGGGGCTCATCGGTGACCAGCGGCCATGCTCGGCGATGAACGCTACCGGCGTACCAGTCTTTGCCGCCTCGGTGGGGCCGCCGGCGCGCAACCCGTGAGCCGTGAAGGCGTCGGCCCGGGGAACGCCGGCCGAGCATGCCCGGCGGCGGATCCGCTCGTTGACTGCCGCCCCACTCATCCGGCCGTCCTGGAGCCGGCCCCAGCGGTTGATCCGGCGCAATAGCGGGCCGTCGGCGGTCATCTGGGAGTGCTGCGGCTGCGGCATCTGGGGCGGCCGACAAGTGGAGGAACCCTACTTCCCCCACGAGCTCAACAAGGCCAACCAGGCCGCTGCCGGGCACGCCGTGACCTGCCGGGCCCTGCCGTCGCCGCAGTAACCGTGGATAGGGTCAGCCCGGTGACAGCGACCTCAAGCGCCTACCGCGCGACCATGGGCGCCACCCCGACCGGGGACTGGCACCTGTTCATCACCGAAGACGGCAGCACCACGGACCACGAGCACTTCTTCGACGGCCCGCAGCTGCCCAGCCGGGCCCAACGGGCCGCAGCCCTCGCCCACCTCGGCTACCGGCTCGCCGACGCCTCCTACTGGACCTGGATCGAAGCCATGGACACCGCTCACGACGAGCCCATCGACCTCGTCGGCGAGGCCCCCGTCGTCCAGCTCTGAACACACGGTGCCCCCGACCACCACGGTCGGGGGCACCGTCATGTCCGCAGCCTGCTGCCGGGACTCGCGAACAATGTGCGGACGGTGCGAGACCTGCGAGGGGTGCGCTACCGCTTCCCTAGACGCCGCTCGACCTGAGCGCGACGGGCGAGGACCTCGTCCACCACAGCGGCCAGGATCGCCTGCTTGGGCTGCCGAGTCTCCCAGTACAGCTCGTCCACCAGCTCGGCGAGCGCGCCCGCGGAGGCCTTGGGCATGTACCAGGACCGGCGATCCATGTCCGTCGACTGCTTGGCTGGAGCCGGTTCGCCCGGGGCCGCTGAGCCTTGCTTGGGCACGGATCTCTGGCTCTGCTCGAAGTCCTCCGAGTTGGCCCTGGCCACTGTCAAGCGTTGCAGTATTCTTAACGCTTGACAGTTGAGTTCTTTGAGGCCGAACTCGGCCGAGCAGACCGAAGGCCGCCCGGTAGCCCTGGTGTGTCAGACCAGGCGGACGGCCCTCGGCGCGGTGCCACAGGGAGTGCCACGGCTCGGAGACTGCCATCTCCGGGCCGTTCGGCTTTATAGCCAGTCGGCCAACCTCTCCAAGACCTTGGCTAGTGCGGCCATGAGTCGGTATCGGATCTCCCTGTTGCGCTCCGCCTGCTCCTCGTTCTCCGCCTGTTCTGACGGTTCGTTGGTGCCAGGCATCGCGGTCCCCTTCTCGTCGGATGGTTCTGTCCGGGGCCGGGCCCAGAGGTCCGGCCCCGGGGCGAGCCATCCGTCGGCTAAGGGGTGCGCACATCGTAGATCTCACACTGCGTCAGCCTGTAACGGCAGCCGCGATGACGCGTACCCGACAGTCGGATTACCAAAGATATTACTCGGGACAAATGGGATGATTTGAGCGACAGGCTCTCGATGGCTTCTAGATTTGCCCTAATATGCCCCCTTATGTGGCGTGACGACCACCACTTTTTGGGCGTCTGTATACGAAGCCGCTACTCCCGTGATTCGCATCCGATCGCCGTGACGCGGAACTCTCAGTCAACCCAGCTGCCACCCGCTGCTGCTAGGAGCGCCCTAACGGCCTGCGAACGCGCTTCGAAGAGGTCCCTCAGCTCCACAAGCCTGGCGAGCTCCTGCTGGTCCAACTCCGCGAGAACGTCATCGGGCATGCTGTGCAGTCGGAGCCAGCGGTCTCGCTGCTCAAGAACCCGATAGCAGTTGAGCCGGGCGAACTCCATGTCGAGCAGTTTGTTGACCTGAGGTGACACCGACTCCGGAAGCGAGCGGTACCAACGGAAACGCATCGAGCTAGTTGGCGGACGGCCGGGCAGCTTACGCCGGAGGCTGTTGATCCGATGGCGCAGCAAGTGTCGGGCCTCGTAGGCGAGACGCCGCTGTAAGAACTCGTGCTCCTCGCGCTCCTCAACAGTCGCAGTACAGGAGGCGACAATCCATTCCTTGCGGCCACGCCAGTCAGCTCTTGCCATGCTTCCCCGCCTCTCGATGAGCACCAGCAGCAGACGCACCGTCCCACTGCGATCAGAGGTACTACACCTCAGCGTCGCCCCTCGTGACTGCTGCGGGTACCACCGCGGCGACTGGCACAAGGCCAGCCGCCTGGCGATCGCGGTCCTCGCCCAAAAGAAAGAGGCCGGCGTCGCCCTGACGGTGGCGAGCGGCGCGGCCCAGCCCCTGCCGATCCGGGGGAGTTGCTTCGCTCTTATTACGTAATGCCCTGGGCAAGCGGACGACAGCGTCCGTCGGCTGCGCCGCAGCGACGTGGACACCGACCAGATCATCCCGGCGCACTGGCTGAAGAAGGTCACCCGCTCCGGCTTCGAGGACGGGCTGTTCGAAGTCTGGCACAAGGACGAGTTGTTCATCCTCAATCAGCCGCAGCGGCAGGGCGCCACCGTCCTGGTCGCCGGCCCCGAGTTCGGCACCGGCTCCTCGCGCGAGCACACCGTATGGGCGCTGCAGAACTGCGGCTTCCACACCGTCATCTCCTCGCGCTTCGCCCACATCTTCTGCGGCAACTCGCTGGAGAACAGGTTGCTCACCGTGGTGCTGCCGCAGCAGACGGTGGACGCGCTGTGGGAGCTGGTCGAGGCCGATCTGCTTGGACACCCAGGACAGCGGCGGGATCGTGGCCATCGTCAAGGCGATCGCCCCCGGCTTCGCCGGCATCAACCTGGAGGACATCTCCGCGCCGCGCTGCTTCGAGATCGAGGCCCGACTGCGCGACGCCCTGGGCATCCCGGTCTTCCACGACGACCAGCACGGCACCGCGATCGTGATGCTGGCCGCCCTCACCAACGCGCTGTACGTGTCCGCGGACACACAGACCGGCCTTACCAGCGAGATTGCCAAGCACGACCCTCCGGAGGCAGCAAGGCGGTTGAGTCGGTTTGTGCATGACCTCGACGAGGGGCGCCCACCACCGTCGGCGCGCAAATCCATTGCGACACTAGGGTGATTCGGCCGTTTGGGTGTTGAAGGGCGAGCAGCATCCTCCCTAGCGTGTTCATCGCGCAACGAAACCCCCGACCAGATCTTTGGCGAGACAGAGGCGGGGGTTTCGTTTGGCGATCTTCTCTGCTCAGAAACAGGAGGTCACCGTAATAAAGAGTGCGTCGGCACCTGACGCAGAAGTGGAACCCCGGCCGGGTGTCGGGGGGCGGGCATCGGCAGCCTCGGCTCCGTGCGGGTGCCCGGAGGCAGGCCGGGGTCATGAGGGTGCCCCTTCCCCCGAGCCCATTGTGAGCAGTCGTTCCCCTTCGTCAAGCAAACCGGGACCACCCCTCTGGCTAGAGTGATCCCCGTGTCTCCCCCTCCCCGACGGAGCGTCAGCTCCCAAGGGCTCCGACCAGAGAGGTCGGTGCGGGCCCTACAGGGTCCGGTAGAGGGGAGGGAGCGCTCCGTGGACAAGCCCCAGCGCGACAAGCCGGCCACCGACGAGCCGAAGGGGACGGAGCGCCGCAGGAACTGGTGGGCCATCGCCGACACCGCCGCCAAGGCGGTCACGCTGGCCTACAAGGTCTGGGAACTGCTGGACAAGGTCATGAACGACCAGCAGTAGCCCCAGCAGCACGATGACCCGACCGGTCACACGATCGGGCCATCGCGGGTGCTGCCTGCGGCAGGCACAACATGAAGGTCGCGGAGCTGGTCGCCTGAACTAACCGGATGGGGCCAACCATCCGGCAGGCGGCCAGCTCACGCGAACGGCACCCAGACTTACTCCTGGGCACCGCTACTCACGCGTTGACGCTGTCAAGCGTTAAGTATCACGGGAGACAGTACCCGCGATCCCGGCGTGCATGTCGATCGACTGGCCTCATTGGAAATTCGGTCGCTGTGGTGGAACCGGTTCTGCCTCTACTTGATGGCTCAGCCAAGGGGTGAAGACTGTGGCGGAGAGGAAGGTCCCCACTGCACTGAGGATGGCCACCACGACCGGGAGCGTGGGCGGGTGGAGGACCACGTAGAGGGGTGAGCCGGGGATGACGAGTCCCCACACCGCGAAGGAGGAACAGGCCATGAACGTTTCCCCCCATGGCCATCCCTGCTTCGTCGTGGCCCCACTGCCGGGTTCCTCGGCAGCGGCGGGGGTGGTCTCCGCCGCCTTGCGTGCCTCGCCCGGTGGCAGCTCGGTGGCCTCTCGCCGGTCCGACGGCCTCTCGGCGGTCGTCTCGCCGGTCTCCGGAGCGTCCGTGAACACGTAGGTGACGGCCAGCGCCAGCCCGGTGGCGAAAATGCAGCTGCCGTAGAGGATCCAGCGGAGCGGCAGGTAGGTCGCGAGCGGGTTGTCCTTCAACACACCGGTCAGCACGCCGAGTACCGTCGTGTAGAGCACGATGACTTCGGTCGGAATCGCACTGACCAGGGCGTCCGAACCTCCGGCTTCACCCGCCCCGGAAGCCGGCTCGGCGCTCGCGGGCCAGGTCCCAGGCGCACTCGGGCGGATGGCCGTGGCCGGGGCTCGTCGGCGCCGGGCGGTGACGGCAAGTGACCTGATACTCATGTCTGTACCTCACTTGGCGGGCCGGGTGAGGCTCACCAGGGTCGAGAGCCCAGCGTCCATGCAGGAGCGCAGATCCTGGATGTACTGATGGTCGAAGCGTCGCGGGGACGTTCCCGCGCCCCCGACGAAGTGGCCTAGCAGGGAGCCTTGGTGGGCCCCGCTCGTCACCAGCGCCAGGCTGCCCGAGTCACCGCGCTGGAGCAGACCGGACGGGCCGAACTGCCATACGTTGAGCCACTGGCGCTTGCCGTCACCGGTCAGTACCAATGCGCCACTCACAGTGCCTTGCTGTCTGCGCGACGGACCGCCATAGACATCGGCGGCAAGCACCTGGTGCGGCGGTGGAGCCGGCGTGGGCCCCGTATGGGTGACGGTCGCAACGCGGTCGTTGCGATCGTCCAGCTTGACCACGGCGTAGTCGTAGCCACCGTCGACGCCGGCGTACACCGGGTCTGACCAGGCAACGACCGTGCCGGTGATCCAGGCTGGGGGGGGCTCCGGCCCCGGTCGCGTGGACATGGACCTGGCTATACCCGTTGACCAGGTGACCGGCCGTGATGAACGCCGGCTCGGCCGAACCGGCCAGGTAGCAGGGCACACCAACGGTTGCACTGCCTGCCGGGTTCCGCGCCACCACCTCGTCAGTGGCGTTGACCAGGCTGGCAGCCGTCGGCCGCCCGGACACGTCGATCAGGGTGTCCTCCGGGAGCTGCCAGGAGGTCAGCAGGCTCCGGAGCCGGGTTCTGGGCCCGGTGATGCCCTCCAGGTCGTCCAGGCGATAGCGCCCGGCTGGGACCACGTCCTTTTCGGCCCGGATGGCCTCCCAGCTCGCCAGCACCAGCGGGTGCCCCCAGCGTCCCGCCTCGCCGGGAAGACTGAAGAGCAGCTGCGCGAGCCCGCGCGGGGTACTGCCCTCGGGCCAGACCAGCGGAGCACTGCCCACGCCCCAGACCACGGGCTGCATCCCCTTATCGAGGGACGAGAGATGATCCTTGTACAGCTGGAGCAGCCGCTGGACAGTCGCGAAGAGCCGCTCATCCCCTTCATTGCTCCACCACACTGCGATCCACCTCCCGGCTGTCGGGGTGACAGTGGACTCCGCTCCATGGTGGCTCTGTCGTTCTCCGGGGACGACGGCTGTTGACCCATTCGGGTGACCCCTCCGAGACGCCCTCGGACGGGGGTGCGGGCCATGTCTGCGCGATGGGTCATAGTCCGATGCCGCGCATGGGGTTGTCCCTCCAGCGGTCGACCGCGCGCACATACTCGTGTACCTGGGGGCTCATCGGTGACCAGCGGCCATGCTCGGCGATGAACGCTACCGGCGTACCTGCCTTCGCGGCCTCGGTCGGGCCACCGGCTCGCAACCCGTGAGCCGTGAAAGTGTCTGCGCTTGGCACGCCGGCCGCACGTGCCAGGCAGCGGACCCGCTCGTTCACTGCCGCCCCGCTCATCCCGCCGTCCTGGAGCCGGCCCCAGCGGTTGATCCGACGCAGGAGCGGGCCGCCGTCCGGGCCGTGCTCGGCGAGAGCGTCCAGCCAGGCCCGGACGACGCGCACGGGGTCCGTGTCCGGGTGGGAGCCGCGGGGGATTGTCACCTCGGCGCCCACGGCGTCCTTGTCGGTCTTGGATGTACGGATGAGGACGACCAGGCCGTCCTCGGTGAACGACACGTCCGCGATGTGCAGGGCCGCGAGTTCGGAGCGGCGGGCCATCATCGCGAAGCCCAACACCAGCAGCACCCGGTCGCGCAGCCCCGTCAGTGTGCTCGGGTCGGTGGCATCGATCATCACGCGCAATGGATCGAGCGTGATCGGGGGCGCCTTGCGCCTGAGCTTGCTCCGCTTTGACGGACACCGTTGGTGTGGTGGTCAGGCCGCCAGGGCGGTCTCGTATTCGGCGGGACTGCGGTAGCCGAGGCTGCTGTGCAGTCTGCGTATGTTGTACCAGGCTTCGATCCACTCGAAGATCGCGGTCCGTGCTGCGG
>NZ_JBSFGU010000011.1:0-205404 GCF_053596725.1 Kitasatospora sp. NPDC001660
GGCTCCCAGTAGACGACTGGGTTGATAGGCCGGATATGGAAGCCCTGTGAGGGGTGGAGTTGACCGGTACTAATAGGCCGAGGGCTTGTCCTCAGTTGCTCGCGTCCACTGTGTTGTTCTGAAACAACGACCGCCTTGTCGGCGGGTCGACAGTTTCATAGTGTTTCGGTGGTCATAGCGTGAGGGAAACGCCCGGTTACATTCCGAACCCGGAAGCTAAGCCTCACAGCGCCGATGGTACTGCAGGGGGGACCCTGTGGGAGAGTAGGACGCCGCCGAACAATTCTTCTGAAGAACCCCCATCCGGATTCCGGATGGGGGTTCTTCGCGTTTCCGGCCGGTGCCCCAGATCGCGCTGGTACCAGGTGCCCGTCTTACCGCCGAGGTCTGCTGGGCCGGCCGGTCCGACGGGGGTGAACCCGGCCTTCGTCAGGACCTTTCGGGACGCGGCATTCTCGTGCGAGGTGGCCGCCCGCAAGGTGCGCAGCCCGTACTGTGACGCAGCCAGTCGGCACAGCTCCAGGACGGTCGCGGTCGCCAGGCCGCGGCCGGCGGCGTGTTGGGCGACCCGGTAGCCGAGCTCTGCCGAGCGCTCCTGGTGCTCGATGTCGACCAGGTTGAACCTGCCGAGTACCGAGCCGTCCTCGGCGACGAGCACGTGGAAGGCGCAGCTGCCGGATTCCTGCTCGGCCAGCAAAGCGCTGTAGCGGGCGGTGAACTGATCGAAGAACTCGTTGCCGCGGTCGGAGACCGAGGCTGCGAAGTAGGCGCGGTTCGCCAGTTCGAAGGCCAGGACCGCGGGGGCGTGTTCGGCGTGAAGCCGCTTCAGCTCGGGCATTGCCCGACTCTAGTCGGACGGCGCATCCGCGCGGCCTGAGTCGCCGCCAGGATCAGAGGCGGCCGGCAGCCTTGAGGGCGAGGTAGGTGTCGGCGAGGGCCGGGGAGAGCTTGCTCGGCAGGGCGTCGAGGACGGTGACGCCGTGGCGGGTGAGGCGGTCGGCGGTGCGGCGGCGATCGGCGCGGGTCTGTTCCGCGGCGGCGGCGCCGTAGACGGCCTCGACGGTGCCGCGGCCGGCGGCGAGCTCGTCGAGGCGCGGGTCGGTGACGGAGGCGAGCACCACCTCGTGGCGCTTCACGAGCTGCGGCAGCAGCGGGAGGAGCCCCTCCTCGACCGGGCCCGCGTCGAGGCCGGTGAGCAGGACGATCAGGGAGCGGTGCGGTGCCATCCGCAACGCGGTGGCGACCAGCGAGCGCATGTCGGTCTCGTGGAGCGCGGGTTCCAGGAGGGCCATGGCGTTGGTGAACGCGGGCAGGATCTCGCCGGGGGAGCGGCCGGCGACCGTGACGCGCGGGCGGAGGTCGTGGGCGAGCAGGTCGACGCGGTCTCCGGCGCGGGTGGCGAGTGCCGTGAGGAGCAGGGCGGCGTCGAGCGAGGCGTCCAGGCGTGGGGCGTCGCCGACGCGGCCCGCGGAGGTGCGGCCGGTGTCGAGGACGATCAGGATGTGGCGGTCGCGTTCGGGGCGCCAGGTGCGGACGGCGACGGTGTGGCGGCGGGCGCTGGCGCGCCAGTCGATGGAACGGACGTCGTCGCCGGGCAGGTACTCGCGCAGGGAGTCGAACTCGGTGCCCTGGCCGCGGGTCAAGACCGAGGTGCGGCCGTCGAGTTCGCGCAGTCGTGCGAGTCGGGAGGGCAGGTGCTTGCGGCTGGCGAAGGGCGGCAGCGCGCGGACCGTCCAGGGGGCGAGGTGCGAGCCCTGACGGCCGGCCAGGCCGAGGGGGCCGAGGGAACGGATCGTCACCCTGTGGGCGTGGTGGTCGCCACGGCGGGTCGGCATGAGGGTGGTGGTGGCGCGGCGCCGTTCGCCGCCGGGGATGTCCAGGGTGTGCCGGGAGGCGGCGCCGGCGGTGCCCGGGCGCCAGGCGGACGGGGCCCAGGCGTCGCGCAGTCGGGCCCGCAGGCGGCGGCCGGAGGGGTTGGTGACGGTCAGTTCGACCGACGCGGGCTCACCGAGGCGGACCGTGGTGTCGCCGCCGCGGCCGAGCCGGAGGCTGCGGACGGGGGCGGCGAGCACCAGGTCGGCGACGACGGCGAGCAGAACGGCGCCGGTGACGACGCCGATCCCGGTCCAGGACGGCAGCAGCAGGCCCACGACGAGCGCGCCGAGCGCGGCGAGCAGGGCGGTTCGCCCGGTGAGGGCCATGCGATGCGCTCCTTCGGGTACCCGGTGCGGGCGGGGTGGGTCAGCGGGGGGCGGGCGTCTGGGCGAGCACGGCCTGGATGACGGAGTCGGCGGTGACGCCCTCCATCTCGGCCTCGGCGCGCAGCGCGACGCGGTGCCGCAGGGTGGGCAGGGCGAGCGCCTTGACATCGTCCGGGGTGACGTAGTCGCGCCCGGCCAGCCAGGCCCACGCGCGGGAGGAGGCGAGCAGGGCGGTGGCGCCGCGCGGGGAGACGCCGATGGAGAGGGACGGGGACTGCCGGGTGGCCCGGCACAGGTCGACGATGTAGGCGAGGACCTCGGGGGAGACGGTCAGGCGGGCGATCTGCTCGCGGGCGGCGGTGAGGTGCTCGGGCCCGGCGACCGGGCGGACGCCGGCGGCGGCGAGGTCGCGCGGGTCGAAGCCGGCGGCGTGCCGGGAGAGCACCTGGAACTCCTGGTCGCGGTCGGGCAGCGGCAGGATCAGCTTGAGCAGGAAGCGGTCGAGCTGGGCCTCGGGCAGCGGGTAGGTGCCTTCGTACTCGACCGGGTTCTGCGTGGCGGCGACGAGGAACGGGACGGGCAGCGCGCGCGGCTCGCCGTCGACGGTGACCTGGCGCTCCTCCATGGCCTCCAGCAGGGCGGCCTGGGTCTTGGGCGGGGTGCGGTTGATCTCGTCGGCGAGCAGCAGGTTGGTGAAGACCGGGCCGGGCTGGAAGGAGAACTCGGCGGTGCGGGCGTCGTAGACGAGCGAGCCGGTGACGTCGCCGGGCATCAGGTCGGGGGTGAACTGGATGCGCTTGGTCTCCAGGCTGAGTGCGGTGGAGAGGGTGCGGATCAGCAGGGTCTTGGCGACTCCGGGGACGCCCTCCAGCAGGACGTGGCCGCCGCAGAGAAGTGCCACGACGAGGCCGGTGACGGCGGCGTCCTGGCCGACCACGGCCTTGCCGATCTCCGTGCGCAGGGCGGTCAGCGCCTCGCGCGGGTCGGTGGTGGTGCCGGGGGTGGCGGGTGCCGTGCCGGGGGTGATGCGGAGCTGGGCGGTGGCCTGTTCGGTCACGGCTTCCGTACCTGCCTTTCGAGGGCGTCGAGGTCGTCGGCGAGCCGCAGCAGCGCGGCGTCGTCGGTCGGGTCGGGGCCGTAGAGGAGGGCCCGCACGTCCCCGGCGGGGCGTGTGGCGAGGCGGTCGGCGACGGCCGCGCAGAGTGCCTCGGGGTCGGGTGCGCCGGCGCTGAGCGGGACGCCCAGGGCGGGGGCGAGGCGGTGTGCGGCGGCACGGCGCAGGGCCTGGGCGGCGCGGCCGCGGGCCTTGGCGCGGTGGTAGAGCCGGGCGCGGCCTTCGGTGGTCTCGGCGGCGCGGACCACGACGGGCAGGTTCTCGCTGATCACCGGGCCGAGCCGGCGGGCGCGCCAGAGCGCGGCCAGGGCGGCGGCGATCGCGAGCTGCAGGGTGGCCCAGTGCCAGCCGGCCGGGATGAGGTCGGTGAGGCCGCGCCGGCCGGTGGTTTCGGCGGCCGGCGAGCTGTAGTCGGGCAGGTGCCAGGTGAGGTGCGGCTGGGCGCCGAGGAGGCCGAGGGCGAGGGAGGCGTTGCCGTCCTTGGCGAGCAGCTGGTTCTGGAGGAGGTCGCCGCTGCCGAGGACGATCGCGTCGCCGCCGGGGGCGGGGGTGCTGACCAGGGGGAACCCGTAGTTGCGCGGGTAGCAGCCGGTGCCGCGGCTACCGCTGGTGTAGACGAGGCCGCCGATGTTGGCGCTGCCGGCGCGCTCGGCCTCGGGGAGGGCGCAGTTCGGGGTGGTGCTGCGGGCGGCGGCCCAGGCGGGGGCGCCGCGCTCGTCGCCCGCGCGGACGCCGGGGACGAGCGCGCTGAGGGCGGCCGGGCCGGGGGCGATGAGGACGAGCCGCTTGTGGCGGGCGGCGGCGATGGCGCGCAGCTGGTCGGCGCCGAGCAGGTCGGGCTCGGGGATGACGAGGGTGTCGTCGCCGGTGGGGCGGACGGTGGGGTCGCTGGTGAGGGTGGTGGTGACGCCCCGCTGTTCCAGCAGGGCGATGACGGCGTGGGCGCCGTCCTTGTCGTAGGAGCGCGGGTCGAGCGGCGGGTACTGGCGGTCCTGGCTCAGTCCGGCGATGACGACGGCGCCGATCAGGAGGAAGCCGAGGGCGGCCAGGTACCAGCGGGCGCGGCGCCACAGGCCGCGGCCGGTCGGGGACAGGCTGCTGGGGGCGGCGGCCGGCGGCGGGGGCTCGACGGCGGGGGCGGGCGCTGTGGTGGTCATGCCGCGCCTCCCGGGGCCTGGGCGAGGGTCGGGCGGGTGCGCTCCAGGGCCTGGTCGAGGTCGCGCAGCGACTGGTAGGCGGCCCGGTCGGCGGTGCGCTCGCCGAAGGCGATGTCGTCGAAGGCGCGGGCGGCGGCGGCCAGGGCGGGGGCGTGTTCGGGCAGGGCCCGGCCGGCCTCGTCGGCGGCCTCGTCGGCGGTGCGGCCGGGGCGGGTGTCGAGCAGGGTGCGCTGCTCCAGGGCGCGGACGAGGGCGCGCATCTGCTCGCGGACGGCGTCGGCCCACTGCCCGGCGGCGGCGTGGCGTTCGGCGGCGGCCCGGTGCTGGTCGGCGGTGCGCGGTCCGGCCGTGCCGTAGACGTCCAGGGCGGTGCGGGCGGCCCGCTTGGGCGCGCCGAGGCGCCACCACAGTGCGGCGGCGATCAGAACGGCGACGACCAGGAAGAACACCAGGCCGGTGGTGCCGCTGGTGCCGGTGCCGGAGATGCTGTTGAGCGCGTCGTAGAACCGCCCGTTCAGCCACTCCAGGACCCGTTGCACCAGGCTCGGGTCGTGCCGGTGGTAGTCGGCGTTGAGCAGCTCGTCGCGGGCGGCGTCGCGGGCGGGGTCACGTGGGACCGTGACCGGGGCGCCGCCCGCGGCGAGGAGCCTCTCCCCCCAGGTGGGCATCCGGCTCAGAGCCTCGTCGGGTCGGCGTCGGCCCGGCCGCCCCAGCCGGTGCCGCCGTACTCGGGCAGGCCGGCGGCGCGGGCCAGCTCGATGTCGAGGGCCTCGCGGCGGATCCGCTGGTCGACGTAGAGCAGCACGCCGATGCCTGCGGTGAAGGGGACGGTGAGGGTGGAGGCGATGACCCCGGCGACCGCCGTGGCGACCAGTATGGCGACGGGCTGCTGGGTGGCGCCGCCGCTCTCGACCTGCCGCTGGAGGTCGCCGAGGCCGAGCACCAGGCCGATGATCGTGAACGGGATCGCGATGATGGCGGAGACGATGAAGGCGATCACCTGGCTGAGCAGGGTGATGCCGCAGATCCGCCACCACGAACCGCGCACGAGTCGGCGGGAGCGGGAGAGTGCGGTGATGACGCCCTGCTTCTCCAGCATCAGGGCGGGAGCGGCGAGGCTGAGCTGGATCCAGAGCCAGGTGACGACCGGCAGGCTGAGCAGGCCGACGATCACCAGCAGCCCGACGATCGCGGGCGAGGCCGCGCCGGCCGCCGCGTAGCCGATCAGCGGGCCGAAGCCGAGCAGCATGACGCCGCCGAGGATCAGCCCCGTCAGCAGCGTGAGCCCGAGCAGCTGGAGCAGCTGGGGGCGGGCGCCGCGCCAGGCCTCCCCGATGGTGACGCCCTGGCCGAGGATCGCGCGGCTGACCACCACGGTGAGCAGGGCGGTCGCGATGACGCCGAGCAGCAGGCCGAGGGGCATGTTGGCGAGCACGACGAAGAAGGCGGTGAAGTCGCCGGTCTTGCCGCCGACCAGCAGCTCCGCCCCGACGCGGCCGGCCTGCTGGAGCACGGCGATGCCGAGCGACAGGCCGAGCGCGGTGCGCCAGTGCTTGCGGATGGTGGAGACGGAGCCGTCGAGGAGCTCGCCGAGACCGAGCGGGCGCAGTGGGATGACGCCGGGCTTGGGGCTCGGCGGCGCGTTCCAGCCGTACGGTCCGTACGGGCCCTGCGGGCCGGGCGGCGGGCCGCCCCAGCCGTTGCGGGCGGGCGGGACCTGCGGGCCGCCCCAGCCGGACGGCGGGACGGGGGCGCCCGGGGGCGGTGCCGACGGCCCGGGCACGCCGGCGGGCGCGTCGGCCGGGGGCCGGGCGTCGTCGCGGGGTGGCTCGGACGAGCCGGGCGAGGCCCAGCCCGGAGTGTCGGTCATCACTGCTCCTCGGAGGGCGTCCTGGGGGCGCGATGCCGGGTGGATCTTCCACCCGCGCGCAGCGCCCATCGTGCCATGGGGCGCCGACAGGCCCCAGGGGTATCCGGTCGCGGAACGGAAACGGGGGTGTCACGGTGGCCCGGCCGCGACTCCGGGACGGTTCGGAGGCGCTCCATCGGGGGTTATTCGCCCGGTATGGCCGGAATTCGTCGGCGGGCGAGTTGGCCGTTGTGGAGCACTGACACTGCTGTGCGGCAGGTCACAATCCGGTAATGAGAAGATGGACGCATGAAGGGACGCGTCCTCGTCGTTGATGACGACTCCGCACTGGCCGAGATGCTCGGCATCGTGCTGCGTGGTGAGGGTTTTGAGCCGTTTTTCGTTGCCGACGGGGACAAGGCGCTAGCCGCGTTCCGGGAGACCAAGCCCGACCTGGTCCTGCTCGACCTGATGCTGCCCGGCCGGGACGGCATCGACGTCTGCCGGCAGATCCGTGCCGAGTCCGGGATTCCGATCGTCATGCTGACCGCGAAGACCGACACGGTCGACGTCGTGGTGGGCCTGGAGTCGGGTGCCGACGACTACGTCACGAAACCGTTCAAGCCCAAGGAACTGGTGGCCCGGGTGCGCGCCCGCCTGCGCCGTGCCGAAGAGCCGACCCCCGAGCAGCTGACCATCGGCGATCTGGTGATCGACGTGGCCGGCCACTCGGTGAAGCGGGACGGCCGGGGCATCCCGCTGACCCCGCTGGAGTTCGACCTGCTGGTGGCGCTGGCCCGCAAGCCGTGGCAGGTGTTCACCCGCGAGGTGCTGCTGGAGCAGGTCTGGGGCTACCGCCACGCGGCGGACACCCGGCTCGTCAACGTCCACGTGCAGCGCCTGCGGTCGAAGATCGAGAAGGACCCGGAGCGCCCCGAGATCGTGGTGACCGTCCGCGGCGTCGGCTACAAGGCCGGACCCAGCTGACGTGACGCACCGGGCTGACGAATCCCCGTCGGGTTCCGCGACCGACGGGGCCGGCGCCGTGCGCGGGGACGTGCTGAGTTCGACCACCCGCCGCCGGCGCGGCCCGGGCGCGATGCTCGCGTCGGTGTCCCGTCAGCTGCGTCGTCCCGCGCACCGGGTGACGGCGCTGTACCGCCGCTCGATCCAGCTGCGCGTGGTGGCGGTGTCGCTGCTGGCGTCCATCGCGGTGGTGCTGGTGCTCGGCGTGGTCGTGGTGGCGCAGGTGCGCACCGGCCTGCTGGACACCAAGATGGCCTCCGCGCGCGAGCAGGCGAGGATCGGCCTCCAGGCCGAGCTGAAGAAGATCGACGAGGCCAAGGACCAGCGGCTGCGGGTCGGCGCGACGGCGGACCCGAGCACCGAGGAGATCGGCTCCTGGCTGCTGCGGCAGGTCAACGACCTGGCCGCGAGCGGGCAGACGGTCTACTCGGTGATCGCGATGATGCCCGGTACCGGCCAGACCGTGATGCCCGACGCGGTGGGCTTCGGCCCGCGCTACTCGGGCGACATCCTGCCCAGCAGCGTGCCCGACACGCTGCGGGCCAAGGTGTACGCCGAGCCCGGCCAGATGTTCGACCAGCCGACCCGGATCCACCGCTCCGCCGAGAGCGGCGGGCAGTCCGAGCCCGGGCTGGCCCTCGGCATGCAGTTCGTCGGCCCGACCGGCACCGGCTACCAGCTCTTCTACGTGTTCTCCTTCGGCCAGGAGACGGACACCCTCAACCTGGTCACCGGCACCCTGGCGACCGCCGGCGTGTTCGTGGTGATCCTCATGGGCGGCATCGCCTGGGTCGTGGTGCGCCAGGTGGTCACCCCGGTCCGGATGGCCGCCGGGATCTCCGAGCGGCTGGCCGACGGGCACCTGGAAGAGCGGATGAAGGTCACCGGCACCGACGACATCGCCCGCCTCGGCGAGTCGTTCAACCGGATGGCCAACGCGCTGCAGGCGCAGATCCGGCAGCTGGAGGAGCTGTCCCGGGTGCAGCGGCGCTTCGTCTCGGACGTCTCGCACGAACTGCGCACCCCGCTGACCACGGTCCGGATGGCCGCCGACCTGATCTACGACAGCCGCGAGGACCTGGACCCGATGGCGGCCCGCTCGGCCGAACTGCTCCAGGGCCAGCTGGACCGCTTCGAGTCGCTGCTCGCCGACCTGCTGGAGATCAGCCGCTTCGACGCCGGGGCCGCGATCCTGGACGCCGAGCCGGTGGACCTGCGCGAGATCGTCGCCCGCGTGGTGGAGGCCGCCGACCCGCTCGCCCAGGCCAAGGGCAGCGCCGTGGTGATCCGCGGCGACGGCGAGCCGGTGGTCGCCGAGGTGGACTCCCGCCGGATCGAGCGCATCCTGCGCAACCTGGTGGTCAACGCGCTGGAGCACGGCGAGGGCCGGGACGTCGTGGTGCGGCTGGGCTCGGCGGACGGCGCGGTCGCGGTCGGCGTGCGCGACTACGGCATCGGCCTCAAGCCGGGCGAGGCATCCCGGGTGTTCCACCGCTTCTGGCGGGCCGACCCGTCCCGGGTTCGGACCACCGGCGGTACCGGCCTCGGCCTGTCGATCGCGGTCGAGGACGCGCACCTGCACGGCGGCTGGCTCCAGGCCTGGGGCGAGCCCGGCGGCGGTTCGCACTTCCGGCTCACCCTGCCGCGCACCCGCGGCGGCGAGATCAGCCGGGCGCCGTTCCGGCTGGAGCCGGAGGACTCGCGCAACAACCGGGGCCTCGGCACCTACGGCACGCCGTACCGGCGGGCGATCAGCCCGGCCGGCGCGACGGCGCTGACCTCGGTCGAGGAACAGGCCGAGACCCCGGAGGGCATCGGCAACGGCCTGGGCAGCGGTCTCGGCGGCGTACTGAACATCGGCCCGGGCCTCGGCAAGGCCCGGCTGCCGGAGGGCCCGCGCGCGGACCCGTCGGACGTGCGGACGGCCGGGGCCGGGTACGGGGTCACCGGCGCCCAGGTCATGGTGGACCCGACGCCCGGACGGCCGTCGGTGGCGCAGCGCACGGCGGAGCCGGACCTGACGGGCGGCACGGACACGGAGGGGACGCAGCGTGCGAAGGACGATCGGCAGGACTGATCTGCGGCTCGCGGCGGTGGCCGGCGGGGTGCTCGGCGCCCTGCTGGCCAGCGGGTGTGCGGCCATGCCGGACTCGGGCGGCATCACCAAGGTCGAGCTGTCCCAGGGGTCGTCCGACAAGAACCTGCAGGTCCGGGTCTTCCCGGTGGCGCCCGCCAAGGGCGCCAAGCCGGGCGCCCTGCTGGCCGGCTTCCTGGACGCGGTGACCGCCGACGAGGGCTACGACACGGCGCGCAAGTACCTCACCGAGGAGGCCGCCGCGACCTGGAACCCGGACGCCGGCATCACGGTGCTCTCCGCCACCATGCCGCCCACCCCGGACGTCGCGGACGCCGACACCTCGGTCACCGAGTCCGTCACCGGGCAGGTGGTCGCCGAGGTCGACCCCAG
The DNA here is from genome assembly GCF_053596725.1 of Kitasatospora sp. NPDC001660. Taxonomy (NCBI): domain Bacteria; kingdom Bacillati; phylum Actinomycetota; class Actinomycetes; order Kitasatosporales; family Streptomycetaceae; genus Kitasatospora; species Kitasatospora sp. NPDC001660. The sequence goes on from NZ_JBSFGU010000011.1 coordinate 9,815, forward strand.
GCACACGTACAAGCTGGTGTCGGGGCAGAGCACGAAGTCGTCCGACTTCACCTTCGTCCGGCAGAAGGACGGGGAGTGGCGGATCGACAAGCTGCCCCCCGGTCTGATCATGAACGAGACCAACTTCCGCAACAGCTACCGCCAGGTGGACCGGTTCTTCTACACGGCGCCCGACCCGTCGGCCGTGGGCGCCGGCCCGGTCCCGGACGTGCTGGTCGCCGACCCGATCTACCTGCGGCGGCGGACGGACCCGCTGACCGCGGCGGCCAGGGCGCTGGTCGGCGGGCCCTCGTCGTGGCTCGCGCCGGCCGTGCGGACGGCCTTCCCCGACGGCGTCAGCGTCGACCGGGTCGGCCTCGACGACGGCCGGGTGGCCCACGTGCAGGTCGGCGGCACCGACCTCACCGAGGCGATGTCCTGCCGGCGGATGGCGACCCAGCTCTTCTACACCCTTGCCGAACAGGGCAAGGGCCAGGTCGAGAAGCTGGAGCTGAAGGGGCGGCGTGGCACCTGCACCGTCAGCCGGGGCGACACCCCGAGCGGCCCCGGGGCGCTGGCCGGTTCGGACGGCGGACAGCAGTACTTCCAGCGCAACGACAACGGCGCCCTGATGGCGATCACCGACACCACCACCAGCGCCGTCCGCGGTGTGCTCGGCAAGCCGCAGCCGGCCGGCAAGCCCCCGCTCGGCACCATCGCCGTCCGCCGGGACGGCTCGCAGGCCGCCGCGATCAGCCGGGACCGCCACCAGCTCTACTCGGTGCCGCTGTCCGACAACGCGGTCGCGATGCCCGAGCCGACGCTCACCTCGCCGGTGCGCTCCGGGGACGACGGGCTCGTCTCGCCGAGCTGGGACGGCCGCGGCGACCTGTGGGTGGCGGACCGCAACCCGGACAACCCGCGCGTGGTGATGGTCCGCGGCAACAAGACCTACACCGTCCCGGTCGAGGACCTGAACGGGCAGAGCGTGCAGATGCTCAAGGTCTCCTCGGACGGGGCACGGGTCGCCCTCGTGGTGAAGGGACCGAACTCGCCCACCCGGTCGCTGATGTTCGGCGCGGTCGTGCACGGCGGCACCCCGCAGGCGCCGACCGCCAGGATCACCGGCCTGCACACGGCCGCCCCGGCGCTCACCGACGTCGCCTCGCTGTCGTGGGCGGAGGCCGACCAGCTGCTCGTGCTGGGCAAGGAGGCCGACCGCCTCCAGCAGCTGTACTACATCGGCACCGACGGCTCGCCGAGCACCGACGTCCCGGCGCAGACCGGCGAGGGCATGGCCGCCGTCGAGGCCTCCGAGTTCCGGGCGGACGTGCTGGCGCAGGCACCCCCGGTGCTGGCGCTGCAGGGCACGGAGGGCCGGATCTACCGGCTGACCAACAGCCAGTGGCGGGAGGTCACGCTGCCGGACCGGGCGAGCCAGTTCTTCTACCCGGGCTGAGCCGACCCGACTGAGCGGGCCTCAGGAGGTCCGCAGCGCACCGGCGGCCGCGACGGTGGCCGCCGCCCGGGCCGGCAAGCCGGCCGCGGCCAGCGCCCGGGCGGCCTCGGCGAGGCTGGCACCGGTGGTCACCAGGTCGTCCACCAGCACCGGTTGACGGCCCGCCAGGTCCCGGTGTGCGCGCGGCAGGACGGTGAGCGCGCCGTGCAGGTTGCGCCGGCGCTCGGCCGCGGTCAGCTCGGACTGGTCGGCGACCGGGCGGGTGTGCCGCAGCAGCGGCGCGGCCCTGGCGTCCAGGCCGGCCCGGCGCAGCGAGCGCGCGGCGGCCCCGGCCAGCCGGAGCGTCGGGTCGTGGCCGCGGGCGCGGACGGCGGCCCGGGCGGACGGCATCGGCACCAGCAGCAGCGGTGCCACCCCGCCGGGCGGCCCGAGGGCGGAGCGCACCGCCCGGCCGAGCGCTTCGCCGAGTGGCCCGGCCAGTCGCAGGGCGCCGCGCTCCTTGTGGGCGAGCAGCAACTGCCGGACCGGGTCGGTGTACGGGGCGGCGGCGTGTGCCCAGGGCAGCAGGGTGGGGCCCGGCCGGGAGGTGGCCAGGGTGTGCCGGCACGCGGGGCAGAGCTGGGTGCGGTCGGTGCCGCAGCCGGCGCAGCGCGTGGGCAGCAGGACGTCCAGCAGATCGGCCAGTGCGTGGCCGAACGGCCCTTGCGCGGAGGGCGGACGTACGGGTTCGCTGAGGGGTGGCACGGCTGCTCCTGGCGGCGACAGGCACGAAGAGTGAGCAAAGGATGCGCCGTACGGGGGGTGTTGTCCAGGTATTCACCCATGCTTCACTCCTAGGAGGGTAGACAGGGTGCAACAGCTTGACCATTCGCCCACAGCTTCTGGTCATACCCACGACCGAGCCTGGGGAGGCGAAAACCCCGCGTGAGGTGTTCGATAAAGCTTCAAGGGGTTTCAACCGTCCCTGGTGGGGAGGAAGTGAGGTGAGGGCCAGTCGTTCCCGCCGCTGGCGGCGGGGGCGGGGGGCCGGCAGTGAATGGGCTGGTCCAGCTGGGTCTCAGTCCGGTCCGGTAGTACCCGGACCGGCGTCAGCACGAGGGATCGGAGTTCTGCGTGGACATCGTCGTCAAGGGCCGCAAGACCGAGGTGCCCAAGAGGTTCCGCGAGCACGTGGCCGAGAAGCTGGAGAAGGTCCAGAAGTTCGACGGCAAGGTGATCAGCCTCGACGTCGAGGTGTCCAAGGAGCACAACCCGCGGCAGGCCGACCGGTCCGAGCGGGTGGAGATCACTCTCCGTACCCGTGGGCCGGTGATCCGGGCCGAAGCCGCCGCCGGGGACCCGTACGCGGCGCTCGACCTGGCCTCGGCGAAGCTCGACGCGCAGCTGCGCAAGTCCGCGGACCGGCGTCGGGTGCACAAGGGCGGCAACGGCCGCACCCCGATCAGCGTCGCCGAGGCGACCGCGGCCCTGGCCGGGCTGCCGGAGTCGACGGCGCCGGAGGGTGAGACCAACGGGGCCGTCCGCAAGACCATGATGGGATCCCTGGAAGTGGAGGGCGAAGGCCCGCTGGTGGTCCGGGAGAAGACCCACCCGGCCGCCCCGATGGCGCTGGATCAGGCGCTCTACGAGATGGAGCTGGTCGGCCACGACTTCTACCTCTTCGTGGAGAAGGACAGCGGCCTGCCGAGCGTCGTCTACCGCCGGCACGGCTACCACTACGGTGTCATCCACCTGCAGACCGACCCCGCCGCCCGGTCGGGCAGCGGTGCGGGCGGTGCGATCGGCGGAGCCGACGACGAGGACTGACCGTCCGGAGCGATGACCGGGTGACCCCGGCGGCCGCGGCCGCCGGGGTCACCGGCGTTGCGGGGCCGTCCGCGGTCGAACACCGGTCGAGCGCGGTCGCGGGTCGTGGTGGAGCGCTCACTCGCTGCGGGGGATTCGGCATCGGAGGGTGACCGTTGCGTGGCCGGGGCGTGGAATGATTGGCGCACGACGTCCCGCGAAGGGGGAGGAGCGGATGGGGGATCACTTCGGGCTGGGGCCCGCTGGGGGGCCGGTCGCCGGGTTGTCCCCGGGGCCGGGGGAGGAGCCCGCGTACGCGCCGCGCCGGGGTGAGCCGATCCGCGTGCTGGTGGTGGACGACCACGCGCTCTTCCGCCGCGGGCTGGAGATCGTGCTCGCGGAGGAGCCGGACATCAAGGTCGTCGGCGAGGCGGGGGACGGCGCCGAGGCCGTGCTGAAGGCCGCCGACCTGCTGCCCGACATCATCCTGATGGACGTCCGGATGCCGCGCCGCAGCGGCATCGAGGCGTGCACGGCGATCAAGGACGTGGCACCCAGCACCAAGATCATCATGCTGACGATAAGCGACGAGGAGGCCGACCTCTACGAGGCGATCAAGGCGGGTGCCACCGGCTACCTGCTGAAGGAGATCTCCACCGACGAGGTCGCCACCGCGATCCGCGCCGTCGCCGACGGGCAGTCGCAGATCAGCCCGTCGATGGCCTCCAAGCTGCTCACCGAGTTCAAGTCGATGATCCAGCGCCGCTCCGACGACCGGGACCTGGTGCCCGCACCCCGGCTCACCGACCGGGAGTTGGAGGTGCTCAAGCTGGTGGCGACCGGGATGAACAACCGGGAGATCGCCAAGGAGCTGTTCATCAGCGAGAACACCGTGAAGAACCACGTGCGCAACATCCTGGAGAAGCTCCAGCTCCACTCCCGGATGGAGGCCGTGGTCTACGCGATGCGCGAGAAGATCCTCGAAATAGGGTGACGCGGCGCGCGGCGGCTCACGCCGCGAGCAGCTTCTCCAGGGCGGGGCGCAGCCGTTCGTCGTGCAGCGCCTCCACCCGCACGGCGTCGCAGCCCGCCCACGCGGCCGCCTCGCGCAGCGCCGTCGCCAGCGCCTCGAGGTGCCGGGCGCCGGATCCTCGGCCGCCGGTCAGCGAGACCTGGCGGGCGACCAGGGTGCGTCCCTCCCGGGCCGGGTCCACCCGGCCGACGAGGCGGCCGCCGGCGAGCAGTGGCATGGCGAAGTAGCCGTGCACCCGCTTGTGCCTGGGGGTGTAGGCCTCCAGCCGGTGCGTCATGCCGAAGATCCGCTCGGTGCGCGGGCGGTCCCAGACCAGCGAGTCGAACGGCGAGAGCAGCGTGGTGCGGTGGCGCCCGCGCGGGGTGGCGGCCAGGGCGGCGGGATCGGCCCAGGCGGGGGCCGCGGTCCCCGCCGGGCCCCAGCCGGCCACCTCGACCGGGACGAGGCCGGTGTCGGCGATGACCAGGTCCAACTCCTCGGCGCGCAGCCGGTGGTAGTCCAGCAGGTCGGCCCGGGTGGCCACGCCGAGGGCGGCGCCGGCCTGGGCGAGCAGGGTGCGGACGCAGTCCGCGTCGGATCGCTCCTGCCCGAACAGGGCGTCCGGGACGGCCTGTTCGGCCAGCGCGTAGACCCGCTTCCAGCTCCGGCGCTCGGCACAGACCACGTCGCCGAAGGCCAGCGCCCGCTCGACCGCGATCTTGGTGTCGGACCAGTCCCACCACTCGGCCGTCTTCTTGGCACCGCCCAGCTCGGTGGAGGTCAACGGCCCCTCGGCGCGCAGCTTGTCGAGCACGTACCGGTACGTCTCGGGCGAGACCTGGTGGCCCCAGAGGTGGCCGCGGTCGCGGTACCGGCGGCGCCGGAAGGCGAACAGCGGCCACTCCTCGACCGGCAGGATGCAGGCCGCGTGCGACCAGTACTCGAAGCTGGTGCCGTGGCCCCAGTACGCGGCCTCGACGGCCGGCCGGCCGACCGCGCCGAGCCGGGCGTACGGGACCAGCTCGTGCGAGCGGGCCAGCACCGAGATCGTGTCCAACTGGACGGCGCCCAGGTGCCGGAGCACCCCGCGCACCCCGGCCCGCCGGTCCGGCGCGCCGAGCAGGCCCTGTGCGCGCAGGGCGATCCGGCGGGCTTCGTCGGCGCTCAGGACGGCGACGGGAGAGCTCTGGGCGGGCGCGGCGGTCATGCCGGGGAGCGTAACGCCCGCCAGTGACAACGGGCTCAGTCCAGGTCGGACGGGAGCAGCGAGGCGATCCACGAGTCGTGGAAGACGCCGCGCTGCTCGGCGTACGAGCGCAGCGTGCCCTCGAAGTGGTAACCGACCCGCTCGGCGACGGCGCGGGAGCCGTCGTTGCCGACGTAGGCGAGCCACTGGAGGCGGCGGACCCCCAGGTCGGTGAGGGCCCAGCGGGCGACCTCGCGGGCCGCCTCGACGGTGTAGCCGCGGCCGCGCTGCTCCTTCACCGTCCACCAGCCGACGGACGCGGCGGCCGGGTCGGCGGCGAAGCGGGAGACCGACTGGGTGCCGACCAGCCGCCCGGTGGCGCGGTCGATCACGCACCAGATGAACTCGGAGCCCTCGCGCAGTCCGTTCGGGGCCAGTGTGCGCACGAAGAACTCCGCGTCCTCGCGCCGGTACGGGACCGGCACCACCGTCCAGCGCTGGATCTCCTCGTCCTGGCAGGCGGCGAAGATCGCGTCGATGTCCGACTCCTGCGGGGCGCGCAGGACGAGGCGGTCGGTGGTGAGGGTGACGGGCGTGGTGCGGGGTTCTTCCATGCCCGGATTATTTCGTGCGAACGGAGGGCGGACATCCGATCGATCCGCCAACTCGGCGGCCCGGCGACCGTTTTGCCCCGGTGGGCGGTGCTATCGGTCGGGTGCCCGCGCGAGTGACACGGGAATACCGTGCTGACGCACCTCCCGGGGCGTTGGACTCCTCGCATACGATGGCCCGTGCGGTGGGGTGGACCCGCCGTGCAGTCGTCCAGTGCCAATACAGGCAAGGAGCCCGCTCTAGTGTCCGTCTTCGACAAGATCCTGCGCGCCGGCGAAGGCAAGATCCTTCGCAAGCTGCAGCGGATTGCTGCCCAGGTCAACTCCATCGAAGAGGACTTCGTCAACCTCACCGACGCCGAGCTGCGCGCGCTGACCGACGAGTACAAGCAGCGGCTCGTCGACGGCGAGACCCTGGACGACATCCTCCCCGAGGCGTTCGCCACCGTCCGCGAGGCCGCCAAGCGCGTCCTCGGCCAGCGGCACTACGACGTCCAGCTCATGGGCGGCGCCGCGCTGCACTTCGGCTACGTCGCCGAGATGCGCACCGGCGAGGGCAAGACCCTCGTCGGCACCCTGCCCGCGTACCTGAACGCGCTCACCGGCAAGGGCGTCCACCTGATCACCGTCAACGACTACCTCGCCGAGCGCGACTCGGAGTGGATGGGCCGGGTGCACCGCTTCCTCGGCCTCGAAGTCGGCGTGATCCTGGGCAACATGACGCCCGCCGAGCGCAAGCGCCAGTACGCGATGGACATCACGTACGGCACCAACAACGAGTTCGGCTTCGACTACCTGCGCGACAACATGGCCTGGTCGCAGGACGAACTCGTCCAGCGCGGCCACAACTTCGCGGTGGTCGACGAGGTCGACTCGATCCTCATCGACGAGGCCCGCACCCCGCTGATCATCTCCGGCCCGGCGGACCAGGCGACCAAGTGGTACGCCGACTTCGCCAAGCTGGTGCTGCGTCTGAAGATCGACCGCGACTACGAGGTCGACGAGAAGAAGCGCACCGTCGGCATCCTGGAGGAGGGCGTCACCCGGGTCGAGGACTACCTCGGCATCGACAACCTCTACGAGTCGGTGAACACCCCGCTGGTCGGCTTCCTGAACAACGCCATCAAGGCCAAGGAGCTGTACAAGGCGGACAAGGACTACGTCGTGATGAACGGCGAAGTCATGATCGTCGACGAGCACACCGGCCGCATCCTGGCCGGCCGCCGCTACAACGAGGGCATGCACCAGGCGATCGAGGCGAAGGAGGGGGTGGAGGTCCAGAACGAGAACCAGACGCTGGCCACCATCACCCTGCAGAACTTCTTCCGCCTGTACGACAAGCTGGCCGGCATGACCGGAACCGGTACCACCGAGGCCGCCGAGTTCCACCAGATCTACAAGCTCGGCGTCGTGCCGATCCCGACCAACAAGACGCCGCTGCGCATCGACCAGCCCGACCTGATCTACAAGTCGGAGCCGGCCAAGTTCGCCGCCGTCGTCGAGGACATCGCCGAGAAGCACGCCAAGGGCCAGCCGGTGCTGGTCGGCACCGTGTCGGTCGAGAAGTCCGAGTACCTGTCGCAGGAGCTGCGCAAGCGCGGCATCCCGCACGAGGTGCTGAACGCCAAGCACCACGAGCGCGAGGCGCAGATCGTCGCGCAGGCCGGCCGCAAGGGCGCCGTCACCGTCGCCACCAACATGGCCGGCCGTGGCACCGACATCATGCTCGGTGGCAACGCCGACCACCTCGCGGCGGCCGAACTGGCCCAGCGCGGGCTCTCCGCGGTGGACACCCCGGAGGAGTACGAGGCCGCGTTCCCGGCCGCGCTGGAGAAGGCCAAGGCCTCGGTCAAGGTCGAGCAGGACGAGGTCAAGGAGGCCGGCGGCCTCTACGTCCTCGGCACCGAGCGGCACGAGTCCCGCCGCATCGACAACCAGCTGCGCGGCCGCTCCGGCCGTCAGGGTGACCCGGGCGAGTCCCGCTTCTACCTGTCGCTCGGCGACGACCTGATGCGCCTGTTCAAGGCCGGCATGGTCGAGCGCGTGCTCTCGATGGCCAACGTGCCCGAGGACGTGCCGATCGAGTCGAAGATGGTCACCCGCGCGATCGCCTCCGCGCAGACCCAGGTCGAGCAGCAGAACTTCGAGATCCGCAAGAACGTCCTGAAGTACGACGAGGTGCTGAACCGCCAGCGCGAGGTCATCTACGGCGAGCGCCGTCGCGTGCTGGAGGGCGAGGACCTCCAGGAGCAGGTCGGCCACTTCATGGACGACACCGTCGAGGCCTACGTCAAGGCGGCCACCGGCGAGGGCTTCGAGGACGACTGGGACCTGGAGAAGCTCTGGTCCGCGCTCAAGCAGCTCTACCCGATCACCCTGGACCTCGCGGAGCTGGAGGAGGAGGTGGGCGGCCCCGGCGGCCTGACCCCCGAGTTCCTCGTCAAGGTCGTCCAGGAGGACATCCAGGCCCAGTACGGCGCCCGCGAGGACCAGCTCGGCGCGGAGATCATGCGTGAGCTCGAGCGCCGAGTCGTCCTCTCGGTGCTGGACCGCCGCTGGCGCGAGCACCTCTACGAGATGGACTACCTCCAGGAGGGCATCGGCCTGCGGGCCATGGCGCAGCGCGACCCGCTGGTCGAGTACCAGCGCGAGGGCTTCGACATGTTCACCGCGATGATGGAGGGCATCAAGGAGGAGTCCGTCGGCTACCTGTTCAACCTGGAGGTCCAGGTCGAGCAGCAGGTCGAGGAGGTCCCGGTCGAGGACGCCGAGGTGGTGCTCGACAAGCTGGAGAAGGACTCCGCCCGCCCGGAGATCAAGGCCAAGGGCCTGGAGGCCCCGAAGCCGCAGCGACTGCACTACACGGCCCCCTCGGAGGAGGTCGGCGGCGGTGTGGTCGAGGGCGACTTCGAGGACCTCGCGCCGGAGGACGAGGGCGACGGCCTGACCCGCGCCGAGCGTCGCAAGGCCGCGAAGTCCGCCAAGGGCCGCCGCCGCAAGGGCTGAGCCACCGCGTCACCTGGCAGGGCGCCGTTCCCGTACGGGGGCGGCGCCCTGCGCCGTCACCGGGCCTCCACGGCGGTGCACTGCCACTGCCCGGCCGGGCCGCGCTGTTCGAGGCGGAAGGCCACCATGTGGTGCCGCCGGCCGAGGTCGACCCGGACGCAGGCCTCGACGGCGTCGGGCGAGGGCGATCTGTCGTGCACCGGGCCGAGCCGGGGCCGGGCGGCGCCGCCGCCGCGGCGCAGGGCGCCGGCGCGGACGAGTGAGGCGAGCTGGCCGTAGCCGTCCAGGCTGGTGTGCCGCATCAGCTGGCCGGACGGGCGGGCGCCGGTGAGCACCTCGACGAGCTGGTGCGCGAAGCGCGCCGCGAGCGCGCGCGGGTCGTGCCCGGGCGGCGCACCGGCGCAGTCGGCCCGGGGCTGCCGGGGCCGGCGCCCGGCGGGGTGCGGGGCACTGCCGTGCGGGTGGCGGTGGGGGCGGGCGGCGAGTGGGGTGGGGGTGCTGATGGCGGTCTCCTCGGGCCGGTGGTGTGGGTGCCGACGCCTTTGCGGGGCGTTGCCGTGCAGGCGGGGATGAGGGGCGGGTGGGGCGGTCGCGGGCCTCTCCTCGGGGCCGTGCGGGCGGGCGGGGGCGCTCAGGGGCGTGGTCACGGGTCTTCCTCGGGTGGGTGGTGCGGGTACGGACGGGTCCTTGGTAGCGGCGGCCGGGATGGGGTGGCAAGGGCTTTCCGCAACCGCGGGGAGCGGAGGGGAAAGTTCACCTATCCGGGTGAATGGCCCGTTGCGGCGGCGGATGCCGGGGCCGTCCCGGCGGCATGCGGTTGACGTGGGGGGACGGGCGGTTGGGCCCGAAAGGGGACGGTCGGGTTCGGCGGTCCGGGTGGTGCGGGCCGGGGCAGGCGTTGCGCCGGGCGGCGATCGACGCGCAAGATCGGATCCTGACCGGGAACCGCAGGAGCGGGCGCGACGCCCCACGACGACAGGCGGCCGGTATGACGACACGGGCAGCAGCGGCGAAGACTCCGGCCCGGGCGGGCGCCCCACAGGGAGATCCCCGGCGCGGGCTGGTGCTGGGCGGCGGCGGCATGCTCGGCGCGGCCTGGACGGTCGGCGCGCTGTGCGCCGTCGAGGAGGCGACCGGGTGGCGTCCCGGCGGCGCCGACGTGCTCCTCGGCACCTCGGCGGGCTCGATCCTCGGCGCGCTGCTCGCCGTCGGCGTGCCGACCGACCAGCTGCGCGACCACCAGCGGGGCCTGCCGCTCACCGACGGCCCGCTGGCCGACCTGGCCTTCGACTACGAGACGGCCGTCGGCGGCGCCCTGCCGCCCCGGCCGCGCGCCGGGATCGGCTCGCCGGGCCTGCTGCGCGACGCCGTCCGGCACCCGCGCGAGTACCCGCTGCTGACCATGGTGTCGGCGGTGGCGCCGCACGGCCGCGGCTCGCTGGCCCCGGTCGGCGAGCTGGTCCGCGGCCTGCCCGGGCCGGCCGGCTGGCCGGCCGGCTCCAGGCTGCGGGTCGCGGCGGTGGACTACCGCAGCGGCCGCCGGGTCGTCTTCGGCGACCCGGACGCCCCGGCGGTCGCGATCGCCGACGCCGTGATGGCCTCCTGTGCGATCCCGGGCTGGTTCGCGCCCGTCCGCCTGAACGGTTCGGCGTACGTGGACGGCGGCTGCTGGTCGGCCACCAACGCCGACCTGCTGCTCGGCCGCGGCCTCGACGAGGTGTACGTGCTCGCCCCGATGGCCCTGCGGCTGCACCCCCGCGCCGAGCGGCCCGACCGCGGCAGCGCCGCCGCGCTGCGCGAGTGGCGCGCCCGGGACCGCCCGCGCGGCGTGCTGGCCCAGCTGGTCAGCCGCTACCGCCGGGCGGTGACCAGGCAGCTGCTGCGCGAGACCGCGCTGCTGCGGGCCGAGGGCGTCCGGGTGCGGCTGCTCGCGCCGACGCTGGCGGACCTGGCGGCGATGGGCCCGAACATGATGGACCCGGCCCGCCGGGGCGCGGTGCTGGACAGCGCGCTGCGCACCAGCCGGGAGGCGCTGGCGGCGGCCCGCTGATCCGCAGGACGTGATCACGGCGGGCGCCCGGAGCTTATTCTTGGGGGCGCTGGAAGCTGTGCCGCTGGACGAACGCTGTACGAACCGGAGAGTGTCACCGATGCGCGTGTACGTGCCCACCACCCTGACCGGCCTGGCGGCGGCGCACCCGGGCGGCGTCCTGGAGCAGTCCGCGGCGTACGCCGTGACGCCCGCGCTGCGCGAGTGGTACGTCAGCGACGACATCGAGGAGCTGGAGTACGCGGCGCTGAACCGGGCCGCGCAGTCCTCGCTGCGGCTGCTGGCCGCCGATCCGGACGCGCCGCGCCGCCGGGTCGTGGTGGCGCTGGACGTGGCGGACTCCGCCGTCCGGCCGTTCCCCGGCGACGAGTACCAGGACCAGGCCTCGCTGGGCCGCGTGGTGCTGGCCGGCCCGGTGAAGCTGGCGAAGGCGGCGGCCGTGCACGCGGACGTCGCCGACGACGAGGTGGTCGAGGACGTGACGGCGGCCGTGGCCGCGGTGGCCGCGGCCGACGAGGGGGACCAGGACGCCCAGTTCACCGTGGACGGCGCCGAGGACCACGACCTGCTCTGGTTCGCGACCCAGGAGATCCCGACGCTGATCGCCTGAGCGGGCGCAGGGCGCAGGGCGCAGGGCGCAGAGCGCGGGCGCGGGCGCGGCCGGGTGCGTGAGATCCGTCCTACCGGCCTGTCCGTGCCCCGAGCTACCGTTCCGGTCGTGCGTCATCACATCGTCTGGGACTGGAACGGCACGCTCTTCCACGACATGGAGGCGGTGCTCGGGGCGAGCAACGCCGCGTTCGCGACCATCGGCATCGGGCCGATGACCATGCAGGAGTACCGCGAGCAGTACGAGATCCCGATCCCCCGCTTCTACGAGCGCCTGCTCGGCCGCATGCCGTCCCGGGCCGAGTGGCTCCGGCTGGACGACGCCTTCCACGACCGCTACCGCGAGCTGAGCCCGGCCTGCGGCCTGACCGACGGCGTCCGCGAGCTGCTGTCGGGCTGGCAGGAGGCGGGGCACAGCCAGTCCCTGCTGTCGATGTACGAGCACGAGAAGCTGGTGCCGCTGGTCGACGCCTTCGGCCTGACCGGCAGCTTCCTGCGGGTGGACGGCCGCAGCGGCCCGTCCGGCGGCCAGAAGGCCGAGCATCTGGTCCTCCACCTCGCGGCCCTCGGCGAGCACGTGGACCCGGCCCGTACGGTCCTCATCGGGGACGCCGCGGACGACGCCCTGGCGGCGCTGAGCGCGGGCGCGCACGCCGTGCTGTACACGGGCGGCTCGCACACCCGGGAGAAGCTGGAGCCGGTCGGCGTGCCGGTCGTGGACACCCTCGCGGAGGCGGTCGAGCTGGCCGGGCGGCTGGCGGCCTGAGCTGCGGCGATGTCGGGGGTCCCCCCGGCCGGAGGCTGGGGGCGGACGTGGCGCGCGCCACGTCCGCCGTCCGCGTGTCTGGACGGGCGGATCCGCCGGAGGCTGGTCAGGCTGGACTGACACCCCCCGGAGAGAGTCCGCAGCAGCCATGAGGACGGAGCCGCCATGCCCATCGACGCAGTGACCCAGGTGCCGGAGCCGGTCAACGAGCCGGTGCGGGCGTACGGGCCCGGCAGCCCCGAGCGGGAGCGCCTGGTGCGGCGGCTGGACGAACTGGCGGACGAGCAGGTCCCGCTGCCGATGACCATCGGCGGCGAGCAGCGCTTCGGCGGCGGCGAGCGGATCGACGTCGTCCAGCCGCACAACCACGCCGCCAAGCTGGGCGTGCTCGGCAACGCCACCCGGGAGGACGCCCGCGCGGCGGTGGACGCCGCGCTGGCCGCCGGGCGGGAGTGGCGCTCGCTGTCCTTCGACGACCGCGCCGCGGTCTTCCTGCGCGCCGCCGACCTGCTCGCTGGGCCCTGGCGGGAGACCCTCAACGCGGCCACCATGCTGGGCCAGTCCAAGACCGTGCAGCAGGCCGAGATCGACTCGGCCTGCGAGCTGATCGACTTCTGGCGCTTCAACGTCCGCTTCGCCCGCCAGATCCTGGCCGACCAGCCGCTCTCCTCGCCGGGGGTGTGGAACCGCACCGACCACCGCCCGCTGGAAGGTTTCGTCTACGCGATCACGCCGTTCAACTTCACCGCGATCGCCGGGAACCTGCCCACCGCCCCCGCGCTGATGGGCAACACCGTGGTGTGGAAGCCCGCGCCGACCCAGATGCTGGCCGCCCACCACCTGATGCGGCTGCTGGAGGCGGCCGGCCTGCCGCCCGGGGTGATCAACCTGGTCACCGGCGACGGCCTCCAGGTGTCCCCGGTCGCGCTCGCCGACCCGGCGCTGGCCGGCCTGCACTTCACCGGCTCGACCGCCACCTTCCGGTCGCTCTGGCAGACGATCGGCGCCAACATCGGCGGCTACCGGACGTACCCGCGGATCGTCGGCGAGACCGGCGGCAAGGACTTCCTGCTCGCCCACCGCTCGGCCGACCCGGAGATCCTCAGGACCGCGCTGATCCGCGGCGCCTTCGAGTACCAGGGCCAGAAGTGCTCGGCGCTCTCCCGCGCCTACCTGCCGCGCAGCATCTGGCAGCGGATCAAGGACGACTTCCTGGCCGAGGTGGACGCCCTCACCGTCGGCGACGTCACCGACCTCTCGAACTTCATGGGCGCGCTCATCGACCGGCGCGCCTTCGAGAAGAACCGGGACGCCATCGAGCGGGCCAGGCGCGACCCGTCGATCGAGCTGGCGGCCGGAGGCCAGTACGACGACGCGATCGGCTGGTTCGTCCGGCCGACCGTCCTGGTCTCCTCCGACCACCGCGGCGAGATCTTCCGCACCGAGTACTTCGGCCCGATCCTCGCCGTCCACGTCTACGAGGACGCCCGCTGGGACGACGTGCTCGGACGGATCGACTCCGCCGCCCCGTACGGACTGACCGGCTCCGTCATCGCACAGGACCGCCACGCGATCGCCAAGGCCGTGGAGGAACTGCGCTTCACCGCCGGAAACTTCTACATCAACGACAAGCCGACCGGCGCGGTGGTCGGCCAGCAGCCGTTCGGCGGCGGCCGTGCCTCCGGAACCAACGACAAGGCGGGCGCCGCCCAGAACCTGCTGCGCTGGACCTCGGCCCGTTCGATCAAGGAGACCTTCGTCCCGCCGACCCACCACGTCTACCCGCACATGGGCTGATGGCGAACATCGGGTTCCGGTTTGGACATGCTGTCCAGGACGGACCTGTCATCCTGCAGGTTTGTGCCTCCCTGTCCCTGTCCACCTTCGAATGATCCGGTTAGGCTGGGCGGCGTCGTCGGGTGGCTTCGCAGGCCGAATGACTCGTCCTACCCGCTGCGAAGGAGTTTCATGCGTCATGGAGCCCTTTCAATCGGATGGTGCGGCAGGATTGCGGGTGACCCGTCGGTGTACATCCACACACCTACCGAGTCACGCAACGGCGCGCGACAGGAGCCAAGAAGTCATGCAGACCAAGCTGGATGCAGCCAAGGCCGACCTGCTCAAGAAGGCAGCCGCAGCCGCTGAGAACAGCCAGGTGGGGGGAGCGGCGCCGGGGGAGGGTCTGAGCAACGGCGCTCTTACCGCGTACCTGCACCACTACTACCTCCACACCGCGCCCGAGGACCTTGTCGACCGCGACCAGGTCGACGTCTACGGCGCGGCCGCCTCGCACTACCGTCTGGGCCTCAAGCGCCCGCAGGGCACCGCCGAGGTGCGGGTGTACACCCCCTCGGTCGAGGAGAACGGCTGGTCCTGCGGTCACACCGTGGTCGAGGTCGTCACCGACGACATGCCGTTCCTGGTCGACTCGGTCACCAACGAGCTCTCCCGCCAGGACCGCGCGATCCACATCGTGATCCACCCGCAGCTGGTCGTCCGCCGTGACATCACCGGCAAGCTGCTGGAGATCCTGGACGTCGACGCCTGTGCCCGCAGCCAGGCCGCCGGCGCCGAGTGGCCCGCCGACGCGACCGTCGAGTCGTGGATGCACATCGAGATCGACCGCGAGACCGACCGCGAGGACCTGCGCTCGATCGAGACCAACCTGCGCCGCGTGCTCGGCGACGTCCGCGAGGTCGTCGAGGACTGGGCCAAGATGCGCGAGAGCGCGCTGCGCCTGGCCGACGAGCTGGCCGAGGAGCCCCCGGCAGGCCTGCCCGAGCAGGAGGTCGGCGAGGCCTGGGAGCTGATGCGCTGGCTCGCCGACGACCACTTCACCTTCCTCGGCTACCGCGAGTACGACCTCGTCGAGCACGAGGGCGAGGAGGTCCTCAAGGCCGTCGCCGGCACCGGCCTCGGCATCCTGCGCGCCGACCCGCACAGCCACGACGACCGCCACCACGCCGTCAGCGAGGCCTTCGGTCGCCTCTCCGCGCCGGTGCGCGCCAAGGCCCACGAGAAGAAGCTGCTCGTCCTCACCAAGGCCAACAGCCGTGCCACCGTGCACCGCCCGGCCTACCTGGACTACGTCGGCGTGAAGAAGTTCAACGCCGCCGGCGAGCCGATCGGCGAGCGCCGCTTCCTCGGCCTGTTCTCCTCCGCCGCGTACACCGAGTCCGTCACCCGGATCCCGGTCGTGCGCCGCAAGGTCCAGGCCGTCCTGGACGGCTCCGGCTTCTCCAGCGAGAGCCACGACGGCCGCGACCTGCTGCAGATCATGGAGACCTTCCCCCGGGACGAGATGTTCCAGACGGCGGCCTCCGAACTGCTCTCCATCGCCACCAGCGTGCTCTACCTGCAGGAGCGCCGTAAGCTGCGCCTCTTCCTGCGCCAGGACGAGTACGGCCGCTACTACTCGGCGTTCATCTACCTGCCGCGCGACCGGTACACCACCCGGATCCGCCTGCTGCTCACCGACATCCTCAAGGAAGAGCTCAACGGCGACGCCATCGACTACACGGTGTACGCCACCGAGTCGGTGCTGACCCGCCTGCACTTCGTCGTCCGGGTCGCCCCCGGCACCGAGCTGCCGCAGCTCACCGACACCGACATCGAGCGGATCGAGAGCCGCCTGGCCGAGGCCGCCCGGTTCTGGATGGACGGCTTCCACGACCAGCTGCACATCGAGCTGGGCGAGGAGAAGGCCGCCGAGCTCGGCCACAAGTACGCCAACGCCTTCCCCGACGGCTACCGCGCCGACTTCCCGCCGCGCACCGCCGTCTCCGACATCAAGCAGATCGAATCGCTGCACGGCGAGGGCGACTTCCGCCTCAACCTGTACCAGCCGGTCGGCGCGGGCGACGACGAGCGCCGCTTCAAGATCTACCGGGTCGGCGGCCCGATCTCGCTCACCGAGGTCCTGCCGGTGCTCCAGCGCCTGGGCGTCGAGGTGCTGGACGAGCACCCGTACGCGCTGCGCCGCTCCGACGGCACCACCGCGTGGGTGTACGACTTCGGCCTGAAGCTGCGCGAGGCCACCGGGCTCACCGACGAGGCGCGCGAGCGCTTCCAGGAGACCTTCGCCGCCACCTGGACCGGCAAGGCCGAGAACGACGGCTTCAACGAGCTGGTCCTCACCGCCGGGCTGACCTGGCGCCAGGCGATGATGCTGCGCGCGTACGCGAAGTACCTGCGCCAGGCCGGCTCCACGTTCTCCCAGGACTACATGGAGGACGCGCTCCGCAACAACACCCACACCACCCGCCTGCTGGTCAACCTGTTCGAGGCCCGGCTGAGCCCGAGCCACCGTTCGGGCGCCCTGGAGCTGACCGAGGCCGTCCTGGAGGAGCTGTCCGGCGCGCTCGACGAGGTCGTCTCGCTGGACGAGGACCGCATCCTGCGCTCCTTCCTGCACCTCATCAAGGCCACCCTGCGGACCAACTTCTTCCAGCACGACGGCTCCGGCGCGTGGCACTCCTACGTGTCGATGAAGTTCGACCCGAAGGCCATCCCGGACCTGCCGGCCCCGCGCCCGGCGTTCGAAATCTGGGTGTACTCGCCGCAGGTCGAGGGCGTGCACCTGCGCTTCGGCAAGGTCGCCCGCGGCGGTCTGCGCTGGTCCGACCGGCGCGAGGACTTCCGCACCGAGATCCTCGGCCTGGTCAAGGCGCAGATGGTGAAGAACACCGTCATCGTGCCGGTCGGCGCCAAGGGCGGCTTCGTCGCCAAGCAGCTGCCGGACCCGTCGGTGGACCGCGACGCGTGGCTGGCCGAGGGCATCTCCTCCTACCGGACGTTCATCTCGGCGCTGCTCGACATCACCGACAACCTGGTCGGCGGCGAGGTCGTCCACCCGGCCGACGTGGTCCGCCACGACGAGGACGACACCTACCTGGTCGTCGCCGCCGACAAGGGCACCGCGACCTTCTCCGACATCGCCAACGGCGTCGCCGAGTCCTACGGCTTCTGGCTGGGCGACGCGTTCGCCTCCGGCGGCTCGGCCGGCTACGACCACAAGGGCATGGGCATCACCGCCCGCGGCGCCTGGGAGTCGGTCAAGCGCAACTTCCGCGAGCTCGGCGTCGACACCCAGACCGAGGACTTCACCGTCATCGGCATCGGCGACATGTCCGGCGACGTCTTCGGCAACGGCATGCTGCTCAGCGAGCACATCCGGCTGGTCGCCGCCTTCGACCACCGCCACATCTTCCTCGACCCGAACCCGGACGCGGCCGCCTCGTACGCCGAGCGCCGCCGCCTCTTCGAGCTGCCGCGCAGCTCCTGGGACGACTACGACAAGTCGCTGATCTCGGCCGGTGGCGGGGTCTTCCCGCGCAGTGCCAAGTCGATCCACCTCAGCGCGCAGGTCCGGGCCGCCCTCGGCATCACGGACGCCCGGCTCACCCCGGCCGAGCTGATGAAGGCGATCCTGCAGGCGCCGGTCGACCTGTTCTGGAACGGTGGCATCGGCACCTACGTCAAGGCCTCCGGCGAGACCAACGCCGAGGTCGGCGACAAGGCCAACGACGCCATCCGCGTCAACGGCGAGCAGGTCCGGGCCCGGGTCATCGGCGAGGGCGGCAACCTCGGCTGCACCCAGCTCGGCCGCATCGAGTACGCGGCGGCCGGCGGCCCGGAGGGCACCGGCGGCTGGATCAACACCGACGCCATCGACAACTCGGCCGGCGTGGACACCTCGGACCACGAGGTCAACATCAAGATCCTGCTCAACGGCGTCGTCGCCGAGGGCGACATGACGGTCAAGCAGCGCAACACCCTGCTGGCCGAGATGACCGACGAGGTCGGCCACCTGGTGCTGCGCAACAACTACGCGCAGAACGTGGTGCTGGCCAACGCCGTCGCCCAGGCGCACAGCATGGTCAACGTCCACTCCCGGATGATCAACCGCTTCGAGGCGGACGGTCAGCTCGACCGGGCGCTGGAGTTCCTGCCCACCGAGCGCCAGATCCGTGAGCGCCAGCAGAACGGCCGCGGGCTCTCGCAGCCCGAGATGTCCGTCCTGCTCGCGTACACCAAGATCACGCTGGCCGAGGAGCTCCTCGCCACCGACCTGCCGGACGACCCGTACTTCCGCACCGCGCTGCACGAGTACTTCCCGAGCGCGCTGCGGGCCCGGTTCGCCGACGCGATCGACAGCCACGCGCTGCGCCGCGAGATCATCACCACGCTGATCGTCAACGACACGATCAACCGCGGTGGTTGCACCTTCGCCTTCCGCCTGAAGGAGGAGACCGGCGCGACCTACGAGGAGATCGCCCGGACGCACACCGCCGCGCGGGCCGTGTTCGACCTGGAGGAGATCTGGGGCGAGATCGAGGGCCTGGACAACAAGGTCCCGGCCCGGGTCCAGACCAAGATGCGGCTGCACTCGCGGCGCCTGGTCGAGCGCGCCACCCGGTGGATGCTCAACAACCGCCGCCAGCCGCTCGACATCGCCGGCACGATCGAGTTCTTCCACGACCGGGTCGCCCAGGTCTGGGGCTCGCTGCCCAAGCCGCTGCGCGGCGAGGACCTGACCTGGTTCGAGTCGATCCACGGCGAGCTCGCCGCGGCGGGCGTGCCGGAGGAGCTGGCCACCCGGATCGCGGGCCTGTCCTCGGTCTTCCCGGCCCTGGACATCACCGAGGTCGCGGAGCGCTCCGGCAAGGACGTCACGGACGTCGCCGAGCTCTACTACGACCTCGGCGACCGCCTGCAGATCTCGCACCTGCTCGACCGCATCATCGACCTGCCCCGCACCGACCGCTGGTCGTCGATGGCCCGTGCCGCGATCCGCGAGGACCTCTTCGCGGCCCACGCGGCGCTGACCGCCGACGTCCTCGTCTGCGGCCCCGAGGGCGCCACCCCGGAGGAGCGCTACACCGCCTGGGCGGAGCTCAACGCGACGCTGCTGAACCGCGCGAAGAGCACCCTCGACGACATAAGGGGTTCGGACAACTACGAGCTGTCCAGCCTCTCGGTCGCGATGCGCGTCATCCGCACCCTCCTGCGCACCGGCTCGATGCGCTGACGGCTCCTCGTCGGCGGGCCCGCGTCCTTCTTCGGACGCGGGCCCGCCGCGTTCATGCGGAGGCGAGGCGCCCGCGCAGGGCCGCGCGGGCCCGCGCGACGCCGCCGGGGGTGGCGGCGGCGCCGGTGCCGACGCGGCAGCTTCGGGTGGGCCCGTGTCATCGGACACGGGCCCACCTGGGGACCACGGCAGGTCCTAGGAGCGGGCCGCGCGTTGGAGGGCGCTGGCGAGGAGGGCCAAGTCGGTCGGGCCGTTGCCGAGTTCGCGGACCGGGCGGCGGGCGGGTGGGGCTCCGAGCTGGAGCGGGTCTATCGCGACCACCGTCGGGCGCAGGGTGGCGGTGCGCGGGATCCGGCCGCTGATCCGGGCGGCCTGGAAGGCGCAGACGCCGCCGTCCGGCAGGCGCAGGTAGCCGCGGCCCGGGGTGTCCTCGGGGAGGGCGGCGGCGTCGCCGAGGTGGATCAGCAGGTCGGAGTCGGCCGGGTCCTCGGTGCGCAGGGCGATCCGGAGCAGCGCGGCCTCGTCCACCTCGGTGCCGGCGCTGTCCTCGGGGCGGCCGGTGGTGACCGCGAGGTGGACGCCGAGCGGCCCGCCGCGGCGGGCGACGGCGGCGAGCGCGCGGGCGAGCGGGCGGCCGGCCGGGGAGGTGGGGGAGAGCAGGGCGTCGTAGTCGTCGACCACGACGATCAGACGGGCGGGGACGGGGCCCGAAGGGGCGGCGGCGGGCCGGGGGCCCTCGGCGCTGCGCGGCGGGACGATCCGGGGCCTCGGGACGGAGGCGGCTCCGACGGTGGCGGGCACCGGCACCTGCGGCGCGTCCGTACTCGCGTCGAGGCTGTGCTGGTTGTCCAGAATGCGGGCCGCGTGCCAGGAGGCGAAGTCCAGCCCGTCGAACAGCCGCTCCCGCAGGATGAGTTCGTCCTCCAGGGCTTCTGCCGCGAGCAGCGCGGCCCGCGGGTCGGCGGCGGCGTTGACCCGCCCGGTGACGTGCGGGAGTTCGGTGCAGCCGTCCAGTCCGTCCTCGGTGGACCGGCCCTCGACGATCGTGATGGCGAGCCGCTCGGGCCGCTCGGAGACGGCGAGCGAGGCGACCAGCGTGCGCAGCAGCTCCGTCTTGCCGGAGCCGCGCGCGCCGCCGATCAGCAGGTGCGGTCCGCCCGGGTCGGGGGAGGGGAGGGCCAGTTCGGGGTCGGCGAGGTCGAGCGTGCAGAGCTCGTCCCGGGTGGTGCCGAGCAGCGCGGTGGCGGCGCCGATGCCGCCGGCGTGCGCGGCCCAGCGGGCGGAGAGCTTGGCGGGGGTGACGGTGTCGAGCTGGAGCAGGTCGAGCAGCCGCAGCGCGTCGGGCAGGGGGCCGCGGGCGGCCGGGGTGGCCTCGCGCAACGGGGCGAGGACGCGGGCGAGCCGCTCGGCCCAGGCGTCGCAGACGGCGTCCAGCGAGACCTCGTGCAGGGTCTCGCGGCCGCGGGCGACCGGGCGGTCGAGCGAGAGGTGGGTGCCGACCTCGCCGGTGATCAGGGCGGTGGCGCCGAGGCCGCGGGGGAGCAGCTCGGGCTGCTCGGCGAGGCAGATCGGGAAGATGCCGACCGCCGGGCCCTGGCGCAGCAGCAGGTCGAGCGCCTGCCGGGCGGCCTCGGTGGCCGGGCGGCCGTCGACCACGACGACGGTGGCGGGGTGGCCGCCGAGGCCGACCGGGCCGCTGAGCCGGGCGGTGAGCTCGGTGAGCCGGGCGGTGGCCTGTTCGTCGTCGAGGCCGAGCAGCAGGCGGCAGTCCTGGCCCTCGGTGGGGCGCAGGTGGGGCAGCCAGAGGGCCCAGGCCCAGGTGTCGACGCGGTCCTGCGGGGTGCGGGTCCGGTCGGTGTCGACGACGACGAGGCTGAGGCCGCTCGGCGGGTGCAGGGCGGCGAGCTGGGCGACGACGGCGCGGGTGAGCGCGTCGAGCCGTTCGCGCGGGCCGCTGAGGCCGAGGCTGCCGGCGGTCTGCAGGTCGAGGGTGACCGGGACGGCGGGCAGCATGGTGCCGGGGGTGGTGCCGGGGCCGCCGGGCCGGTCGGCGGTGCCCAGGCGCAGGGTGAGCGCGTCGGGGTGGCCGGGGCCGCGCTCCCAGAGCCGGGGGCCGGGGCCGAGGGCGTTGAGCAGGAGGGTGGCGGGGTCGGGCCAGCGTTCGCGCTGGGCGGCCGCCTGGCGGATCCGCACGGCGGCGTGGTGGCGCTCGGCGCTCTCCTGTCCGGGCGGTTCGGCGGTGCGGCCGAGCCGCAGCGAGAGCAGTCCGCGGCCGCGGCCCGCGGTGGGCTCGGGGGTGGTGGGCGGTTCGACGACGGGCGGCGTGGGCCGGGCGGGGCCGGGGGCGGCGAGCTGGAGGTGGCCGTGGCCGTCCGGGACGGCGGCGCGGGCGGGCTCGCCGGGTTCGGGGGCGGCGAGCTGGAGGGTGGACTCGCCGATCCGCAGCAGGGCGCCGGGGTCGAGCGGGACGGCCTCCTCGAGCGGGCCGGGTGGGACGATCCGGCCGTCCAGGGTGGTGCCGTTGGTGGAGCCGAGGTCGCGGACGGTGACCCGGCCGTCCTCGGCGAGGTGCAGGGACAGGTGCAGCCGGGAGACGTCCGGGTCGTCGAGCGGGACGTCGGCCTCGCCGGAGCGGCCGATCCGGATCTCCCGGCCGTGCAGCCGGTGCACGCCGCCGGCGTCGGGGCCGCCGACCACGCGCAGTTCGGCGGCGGCGGGGGTGTCGTCGGGGTCGTCGGCGGTCGGGTCCGGCTCGTTGAGGCTGAGGACGGCGCCGTCGAGCAGCGGCGGGTGGCCGAGCAGGGTGTGCTCGTCCACGCGGTGCGCCCCGGCGTAGAGGTGCACGTGCGTGGCGGCCCGGGGGCCGCGTACGCCCACGGCGCCCGCGAGCGCGCCCGCGAGGGCGCCGAGCGCGGTGCCGACGGGCGCGGTGACCAGTACGTCGACGTAGGGGATGGCGGTGCCGGCGGCGGTCGGGCCGCTGCGCGGTCGGAGGACGGTCAGCCGGATCTGCATCTCGCCCGCGGGTCCCTTCTGCTGATGTGAAGCCTGGTACCGCTGCCTCGCGGCTTCGGCGGCCGCTGGGCCACACGAGTGGCGAGTGTCCATCCTGCCACCCGTCACGGACAGTCCGCGCACCGTACCGGATTTGACGATCTTGCGATCATCGCCATGTTGGAGGTGGCGGACAGTCAGGTCAACCGGAGCCCCGGAGGGCCGGCGCGGCCCTTCCCCGGGGGATGCCCCCCAGGCCGTCCCCCAGAGCGCCCGGACCGCCTGCCGGTCGCCTCTGAAACCCGGACGCACACCGTTAGAGTGGCCGCAAACACGGGCCCGGCAGGCTCACCGCACCGGCGGAGGAGCGCCCCGCGCGGGCGGCACGGCGAGGAGTGCGACAGGTGCGGCCAGTCGGCAGCAAGTATGTGCTTGAGGAGACCCTCGGACGGGGGGCCACCGGCACCGTCTGGCGCGGGCGGGTGCGCTCGGAGGTCGACGTGCCCGGCGGCGAGCCCGGGCAGTCCGTTGCGATCAAGGTGCTGCGCGAGGAGCTGGCGGCCGACCCGGACGTCGTGATGCGCTTCCTGCGCGAGCGCTCCCTGCTGCTGCGGCTCACCCACCCGAACATCGTCCGGGTGCGCGACCTGGTCGTCGAGGGCGAGCTGCTGGCCCTGGTGATGGACCTCGTCGAGGGCCCCGACCTGGCCCGCTACCTGCGCTCCAACGGCCCGTTCAGCCCGATCGCCGGCGCCCTGCTGATGGCCCAGGTCGCGGACGCGCTCGCGGCCAGCCACGCCGACGGCATCGTGCACCGCGACCTCAAGCCGGCGAACGTCCTGCTCGCCTCCGTCCTGGTGGACGGCACCGAGCAGATGCACCCGATGCTGACCGACTTCGGCATCGCCCGCCTGGCCGACTCCCCGGGCATCACGCGCACCCACGAGTTCGTCGGCACGCCCGCCTACGTCGCCCCGGAGTCCGCCGAGGGCCGCGCCCAGACCTCCGCCGTGGACGTCTACGGCGCCGGGATCATGCTGTACGAGCTGGTCACCGGCCGCCAGCCGTTCCAGGGCGACGGCGCGCTCGCGGTCCTCCAGGCACACCTCGCCCAGGAGCCGCTGCGGCCCAGCACGATGCCCGAGCCGCTGTGGACGGTGATCGAGCGCTGCCTGCGCAAGGACCCGGCGCAGCGGCCGAGCGCGACCTCGCTGGCGAGGGCGCTGCGGGTGGTCGCGGCGGGCGTCGGCGTGCACGCCTCCCCGGCGGCCGTGGACGCGGCGCTCGCGGTCGGCGCGCTGCTGCTGCCGGACCCGCAGCCGGCCTCGGTGCCGGGCACGGTCCCGGTCGCGCCCGGCACCGTCCTGGACGCCCCGGTCGCGCCGCCGGTGAGCGAGGACCGCACCCAGGTGCTGCCCGCCGGCCCGGGCACCCCGCAGTACGACCCGGCCGCGGCGACCCGGGTGATGGGCACCCAGCCGCCGCCCGCGCCCCCGTACGGGACCGTGGACCGCACGCAGGTGATGCCGCCCACCGCGGTGCCGCCGCCCCCGCCGGGCCCGCCGCAGGAGGAGGCGCCGCACCCGTGGCAGACGCAGCTGCGCGCCGCGCGGGACCGCAACCAGCAGACGCAGGTCGGCTACTTCGGCCCGGAGGACTTCGAGGAGCCGCAGGTCGCCCCGCCGCCCTACCAGGCGAACCAGGGGGGCCAGGCCGGGCCGGGCGGCCACCCCGGGGCGTACCAGCCCCAGCAGCCGGGCGGCTACCGCCCGGACCAGCGCCGCCAGGGCCCGCCGCCGCCCGGGTACGCCCAGCGCCCGCCGGTGGCCCCGCCGCCCTACCGGTCGGGCCAGGGCGGCGGCCGTCCGCAGCCGCCCGGCGGCTACCGGCAGGCCCCGGAGGGCTACGGCCAGTCGCAGGGCGGCTACCCGCCGCCCCCGCCCGCCCCGGTGCCGCGCCGGGCCGAGCCGCCGGCGCCGCAGCGCCGGGAGCCCCCGCAGCGCCGTGAGGAGCCGCCGGCGCCGTCCCGCCGTGAGCCCGCCCCGCCGCGGGAGCGGCGTCCGCGCAGCCGCAACCGGATGTACATCCCGGGGCTCGGCTGCCTCAAGGGCTGCCTGATGGTGCTGCTGGTGCTCGCGGTCGCCGCCGTGGCGCTGTGGAACTTCACGCCGCTGCCGCACTACTGGGACAACGTCCAGGGCTGGTACCACACCGCCTACGACTGGGTGACCAACCTGTTCGACAGCGCGAGGAACTGACGCCGCGCCGGGGCGGGCCGCCCCCGGCTGGCCGCCCGGACAGCGAGATTGACGCTTTGTCGACAATTCCGAAGATTTCTCGCCCGAGAGTGCCGGTCCGGGGTCCTCAGGCGGCCCGCGAGGGGGGTCCGGGCGCGTAGGTTGGTCGGTGTTGTCCCGCCCCATCGAGCGCACCGGACCCCCCGG
Organism: Kitasatospora sp. NPDC001660; assembly: GCF_053596725.1. Taxonomy (NCBI): domain Bacteria; kingdom Bacillati; phylum Actinomycetota; class Actinomycetes; order Kitasatosporales; family Streptomycetaceae; genus Kitasatospora; species Kitasatospora sp. NPDC001660. The sequence continues at coordinate 34,746 of NZ_JBSFGU010000011.1, forward strand.
CACGCTCCCGCGCCGCCCACGGAGCAGCATTGGCACGCAAGATCGGCAGCCGGTACACCGTCCACCAGGTGATCGGCCGGGGTTCGGCCGGGACGGTCTGGCTCGGTGAGGGGCCGCACGGCCCGGTGGCGGTCAAGCTGCTGCGCGAGGACCTGGCCGCCGACCAGGTGCTGGTCGGCCGCTTCGTCCAGGAGCGTGCCGCGCTGACCAGCCTCGACCACCCCCGGGTGGTCGGCGTGCGCGACATGGTCGTGGACGGTAGCGACCTCGCCCTGGTCATGGAGCTCGTGCAGGGCACCGACCTGCGCTCCCGGCTCGAACGCGACGGTGCCCTGCCCCCGCAGACCGCCGCCTCGATCATCGCCGACGTCGCCGACGGCCTGGCCGCCGCGCACGCGGCCGGCATCGTCCACCGCGACGTCAAGCCGGAGAACGTCCTGCTGGACCTCGCCGCCGCCCCCGGCCCCGGCGGCGCCCCGCGCGCCAAGCTCACCGACTTCGGCGTGGCCCGGCTGGTCGACGCCCCGCGCCGCACCAGGGCCACCCGGATCATCGGCACCCCCGACTACCTCGCCCCCGAGATCATCGAGGGCCTGGAGCCGCGCGCAGCCGTCGACATCTACGCCCTCGCCACCGTGCTCTACGAGTTGCTGGCCGGCTTCACCCCCTTCGGCGGAGGCCACACCGGCGCCGTGCTGCGCCGCCACGTCACCGAGCAGGTGCCGCCGATCCCCGGCCTGCCGGACGGGCTGTGGCGGATCATCTCCGAGTGCCTGGCCAAGGCCCCCGCCTCCCGGCTGCGCGCGGCCGAGCTGGCCGCCCGGCTGCGCGAGCAGCTGCCCGCGCTGGCCGGCCTGCCGGTGCTCGCCGTCCCCTCGCAGGGCCGCGCCCCGGCCGAGGAGGCGCTCACCCCCGGCGAGGCCGTCTACGCCGAGGTGGACGCCGCCCCCGGCACCCACAAGCGCCGCCGCGGCCCGGCCGTCCCGCTGGTGCCCGGCGTCGCCCCCGACTCCACCCGGGACACCCACACCAGCCTGCGCCGCCCGTCCGCCGAGGAGCTGGCCGCCTACGCCGCCGAGTCCCGTGCCCAGCGCACCGCCCCGGGCGCGGGGCAGCGCCGCGACCGGCAGGCCCTGCTGCGCCGCCGCCGGCTGCTCGCCGTCCTGCTGGCCACCGTGCTGCTGCTGGCGGGCGCCGCCGCGGCCTGGACGGCCTTCGCGGCCATCACCCCGGACCCCGGCCACCCGGCCCGTCCCGCCGTCCACGGCACCGCCCCGCGGGCGCCGTAGGGCCCCGTCCCGGGCCCGGGTGAAGGGTCGGACGACCCCGGTGTCGTCATGACCACCCCCGGAACCATTACTCTGGGGGCGTGGCAGCCGTCGATCCTTCCGAAGAGCTCAAGAACCTCGAATCGACCATGGGGTCGATCGAGGCCGTCCTCGACCTGGACAAGATCCGGGCCGACATCGCGGTCCTGGAGGAGGAGGCAGCCGCCCCCGACCTGTGGGACGACGTCGCGAACGCGCAGAAGGTGACCAGCCGGCTCTCCTTCCTCCAGGGCGAACTGCGCCGGGTCGAGGGCCTGCGCAGCCGCATCGACGACCTGGGCGTGCTGTTCGAGCTGGCCGAGGCCGAGAACGACGCGGACACCCGCGCCGAGGCCGAGACCGAGCTCGTCGCGCTCCAGAAGGCCGTCGAGGAGCTGGAGGTCCGCACCCTCCTGTCCGGCGAGTACGACGCCCGCGAGGCGCTGATCAACATCCGTGCCGAGGCCGGTGGCGTGGACGCCGCCGACTTCGCCGAGCAGCTCATGCGCATGTACCTGCGCTGGGCCGAGCGGCACGGGTACCCCACCGAGGTGTACGACACCTCGTACGCCGAAGAGGCCGGCATCAAGTCCGCGACCTTCACCGTCAAGGCGCCGTACGCCTACGGCACCCTCTCGGTCGAGCAGGGCACCCACCGTCTGGTCCGCATCTCGCCGTTCGACAACCAGGGCCGCCGGCAGACCTCCTTCGCCGGCGTCGAGGTGCTCCCGGTCGTCGAGCAGTCCGACCACGTCGACATCGACGAGTCGGAGCTGCGCGTGGACGTGTACCGCGCCTCCGGCCCCGGTGGCCAGGGCGTCAACACCACCGACTCGGCGGTGCGCATCACGCACATCCCGACCGGCATCGTGGTGTCCTGCCAGAACGAGCGCTCGCAGATCCAGAACAAGGCGTCCGCGATGAACGTCCTCCAGGCCAAGCTGCTGGAGCGGCGCCGCCAGGAGGAGAAGGCGGCGATGGACGCGCTCAAGGACAGCGGCAGCTCCTGGGGCAACCAGATGCGTTCCTACGTCCTGCACCCGTACCAGATGGTCAAGGACGTCCGCACCGCGTTCGAGGCCGGCAACCCGCAGGCCGTCCTGGACGGCGACATCGACGGCTTCATCGAGGCCGGCATCCGGTGGAGGAAGCAGCGGGAAACCGCGGAGTAAGCATGAGGATGCCGGCCTCGATGAGAATCAAGCACAGCATCGAGGCCGGCATCCGCCGGCGCAAGCAGCGCGAGACCGGCGCGGAGTAAGCGCGGGCAGGCATGACGCGAAGGCCCCCGACCGCTGTGGTCGGGGGCCTTCCTCCGTCTCGTCGCGCCTCAGGCCAGCGCCTGCCGGGCGATCAGCGCCACCGCGAGCAGTCCGGCCAGCAGGGCCAGCAGCATCGCGGGGGAGAGCGCGGCGAACGGGCCCTGCTGCTCCTGCAGTCGGGCCCGGTTGGCGCGGCACACCGGGCAACGGCCTTCGCTCACGCGTCCGTTGCAGTTGGCGCACACCAGATGGTCGCAGGTCATGCGATCTCCTCCTCGCTGCTAGAGCCAACGCACCGGACGGGGCTTTGGTTCCTTCGCGTGCCCTGTGCGGGGGAGCGGCCGGGCACGGTCGCTCCCTCCACTCTGCCAGGTTCTGACCGTTCCGGCTCCCGGGCTGTGAGATGCCTCGCAATTTTCGGGGCATAAGGGGACATTATCCCCCAACTTCCGGCTGCCGTCCTCATCGGGCCCTGCAGGCCGACGGCGGATTCGCGTATGGTCCCAAACCGGGAGCGGCTCTTTCCGCTTCCTTCGCCCGCCCCCGGACCGGGCCGCCCGGGGCGGACCGACCGAGGACTGGCGCCGCCTAGGATGGCCTCCGTGATGCAGCCGTGATCAGATTCGACAACGTCTCCAAGACCTATCCCAAGCAGAACCGTCCCGCCCTGGACAACGTCTCGCTGGAGATCGAGAAGGGTGAGTTCGTCTTCCTGGTCGGCTCGTCCGGCTCGGGCAAGTCCACCTTCCTGCGCCTTTGCCTGCGCGAGGAGCGACCCTCGACGGGCGAGGTGCACGTGCTCGGCAAGGACCTGGGCAAGTTGTCCAACTGGAAGGTGCCGCACATGCGCCGCCAGCTGGGCACCGTCTTCCAGGACTTCCGTCTGCTGCCCAACAAGACCGTCGCGCAGAACGTCGCCTTCGCCCTCGAGGTGATCGGCAAGCCCAAGAGCGCCATCAACAAGGTGGTGCCCGAGGTGCTGGAGCTGGTCGGCCTCGGCGGCAAGGAGGACCGCATGCCGGGCGAGCTCTCCGGTGGTGAGCAGCAGCGCGTCGCGATCGCCCGCGCGTTCGTGAACCGGCCGATGCTGCTGATCGCGGACGAGCCCACCGGCAACCTCGACCCGCAGAACTCGGTCGGCATCATGAAGCTGCTCGACCGCATCAACCGCACCGGCACCACGGTGCTGATGGCCACCCACGACCAGGCCATCGTCGACCAGATGCGCAAGCGCGTCATCGAGCTCGACAAGGGCCTGCTGGTCCGTGACCAGGCCCGCGGCGTCTACGGATACCAGCACTGATCCACCGTCGCTGAACCGTAGGGCCCGCCGGCCCGAGCCGTCCGACCAGCAGTACCGACCCTGGAGTTGTCACACGCATGCGCGCGCAGTTCGTCCTGTCGGAGATCGGTGTGGGTCTCCGCCGCAACCTGACGATGACCATCGCGGTCGTCGTCAGTGTCGCGCTCTCCCTCGCCCTCGCCGGTTCCTCGCTCCTCGTCCGCGACCAGGTGAACTCCATGAAGGGGTACTGGTACGACAAGGTCGAGGTGAGCATCTACTTCTGCACCAAGTCCGACGCCCGGAACTCGCCGCAGTGCGACAAGGGCGCGGCCACCGACCAGCAGGTGCAGGACATCAAGGCCCAGCTGGACAAGATGGACACGGTGGTCCAGTCGGCGACCTTCGAGAACTCCGCCGACGCCTACAAGCACTGGAAGGAGATGAACCCGGACAACCCGCTCATCTCCGTCCTGGGCCCGGACGCCATGCCGCAGTCCTGGCGGGTGAAGCTGTTCGACCCGACGAAGTACGACGTCATCCAGAGCGCCTTCGCCGGAAAGCCGGGCGTCAAATCGGTCGAGGACCAGCGGAAGATCCTGGAGAACCTCTTCGGCCTGCTGAACGGCCTGCAGACCGCGGCCTTCGTCATCATGGTGCTGATGCTGTTCGTCGCGTTGCTGCTGATCGTCAACACCGTCCGGGTGTCGGCGTACAGCAGGCGGCGTGAGACCGGCATCATGCGCCTGGTCGGCGCCTCGAACTTCTACGTCCAGATGCCGTTCATCGCCGAGGCCGCGTTCTCCGCGCTGCTGGGGGCCGTCATGGCCTCCGGACTGCTGCTCGGCGGGCACTTCTTCGTCCAGAACTGGCTGGCCGACCGGGTGCAGTTCATCCACTTCATCGGGCTGAGCTCGGTGCTCGCGGTGATCCCGCTGCTGGTCGTGGTCGGTATGGGCATGGCCGGTATCGCGGCGTTCTTCACCCTGCGCAAGTACCTCAAGGTCTGAACCCGCAGGCCCCGTGCGGCCCCGGACGGCACTGCGCCGTCCGGGGCCGCCGCCGTTGGTGCTCGGCCCGTTCCGGCCCGCTGCGCCGCGCACGGTGTCTACACTCCGATGCCATGCTCGAAACTCCGTGCAGGGCACGTCAGGTGGCCACCCTCAGCCTGGTGTTCGGCGCCGTGCTGCTGGCCGGAGCCGCCACCGGCGCCTGGGGGGACCCGAGCGAAGCGCCGCGCCGCCCGTCCGCGGACACGGCCCGGCCGCCGTCCGTCGGCTCGGTCGTCACCGCGGACCCGGCCGGCGCCGAGCTCTCCGAGCAGCAGGCCGAGCGCCTGCTCGGCGCCAGCGGCGACCGCTGGGGCGCGTACTACAGCGCCCGCGAGTACGCGGAGTTCAGCCAGGGCCTGGACGGCCGCTACCTCGGCGTGGGCCTGTCGGTCGGCCGCGGCGAGGACGGCGTCACCGCGGTGTCCCGGGTCGCCCCGGGCGGGCCGGCCGCCGCGGCCGGGATCGTTCCCGGCGACCGGCTGCTGAGGATCGACGAGGAGCAGGCCGACCGCCTGCCGGTCACCGAGGTGGTCGCCCGGCTGCGCGGCCAGGGCGGCGAGCGCAGGGCCGGCTCCGAGGTCACCCTCGCCGTCCGGCGCGGGGACGGCGAGGTGCGCGAACTCCGGCTGCGCCGCGCCGTCCTGGACAGTCAGCAGGTCACCGCGGAGCACCTCGACAAGGGCGTGCTGCGGGTCACCGTGCGGGCCTTCACCACCGGCGTGGCCGAGCAGGTGCGCGCCGTGCTGCGCGCCCCGCACACCGGCGTGGTGCTCGATCTGCGCGGCAACTCCGGCGGGTTGGTCGACGAGGCCGTCGCCACCGCCGGGGCCTTCCTGGACGGCGGCGCGGTCGGCTCGTACCAGGAGCGCGGCGACACCAGGGAGTTGACCGCCCCGGCCGGCGGCGACCAGCGCACCCCGCTCGTGGTGCTGGTGGACGGCGGCACGATGAGCGCCGCAGAACTGCTCGCCGGCGCGCTCCAGGACCGCAGCCGCGCCGTCGTGGTGGGCTCGCGGACCTTCGGCAAGGGCACCGTCCAGCAGCCGAGCCGGCTCGCCGACGGCGCCGTGCTGGAGATGACCGTCGGCCGCTACCACACCCCGGCGGGCCGCTGCCTCGACGGCACCGGCCTCACCCCGGACGTCCCCGCGTCCGGCTCCGAGGACGTGGACGCCCTGGCTCTGCGCGTCCTCGCGGGGCTCGGCACCCGGCCCTAAAACGGCTGCCCAGCGGGGCGCCGAAGTGCGAGAATGAGCGAGCTATGGCAAAGGAAACCGGACAGAAGCTGATCGCGCAGAACAAGAAGGCGCGACACGAGTACACGATCCTCGACACCTACGAGTGCGGCCTCGTGCTCACCGGCACCGAGGTGAAGTCGCTGCGCGAGGGGCGGGCCAACCTGGTCGACGGCTACGCGTACATCCAGAACCACGAGGCGTGGATCGACAACGTCTTCATCCCCGAGTACACCCAGGGGACGTGGACCAACCACGCCGCGCGGCGCAAGCGCAAGCTGCTGCTGCACAAGCTGGAGATCCGCAAGATCGAGACCAAGGTCCGCGACGCGGGCCACACCCTGGTCCCGCTCTCGCTGTACTTCAAGGACGGTCGGGTGAAGCTCGAACTCGCGCTCGCCGTCGGCAAGAAGCTGTACGACAAGCGCCAGGCGCTGCGCGAGAAGCAGGACACCCGCGAGACAGCACGCGCGGTGGCCGCGGCCCGACGGCGCCAGGGTTAATCCGCTGGACCCCCGCCCGTCGCCTCGCGTACTATGGCGCCAGCAACACGGACGGTCATCGTCCGAGCTGTTTCTCAACAAAACATGGGGATGATCGGTTTCGACAGGGGATGTTGAAACAGGGGAAGCGAGCCGAGGAACGCGGCAATGATCTCGTTAACCACGTGTCGCAAAAAAATAATCGCCAACTCTAAGCGCGATTCCCAGCAGTTCGCTCTCGCTGCCTGATAAGCAGCGATAGCGCTTGGGTGTCAGACCGGGGAGTTCCCGACCCGGACCCTGGCATAATCTAGGGAACTCAACCGTCCGCCCGGGCTGCGGGGGTGGATGGGAAATCAAACAGCAGCTGGGCCTGTTGGCGGCTTGTCCGTGTGACCGCCAGGGCCGAGAAAAGCACAGCGGACTGCGCTCGGAGAAGCCCTGAATTAACTCCACTGGACCCGGGTTCGATTCCCGGCATCTCCACCACCCCATGTTCACAGTGAAGGCCGTCCACCGCATTGCGGAGGGCGGCCTTCGCGCTTCCGCCGAGCGAGGCGTAGGATCATCCGTCCGCTCGTCTTCCGGAGCCGGATTCCGCCGCAACCACCGAGGCCATGCAGAGCAACACGGACACCACCGCCGCCACCGACCACGAGACCGTCCGCGCGCGTGAGATCGCCGGTGAGCAGCGCCACCTCGACACCGTCTACCGCCGCCTGGAGGAGAAGCTCGCCGAGGCCGAGTACATCCTCGAGGACGCCGCCAAGCGGGTCCACGTCGGCACTCCCGGCGCACTCGCCGAGCGCGACGCCCAGGTCTACCGGGCCGGCGCGCACCTCCAGCGGCTCAACAACGAGTTCGAGGACTTCCTGTTCGGCCGGATCGACCTCCAGCGGGCCGACGCGCCGGAGGAGCACGGCATCCCCTCCAACACCCCGCTCGACCCGGCCGACCCGGCGGTGGCCGAGACCCTGCACATCGGTCGGCTCGGTGTGCTGGACGCCGAGTACGGCCCGCTGGTGATCGACTGGCGGGCGCCCGCCGCCGCGCCGTTCTACCGCGCCACCCCGGTCGAGCCGGGCCGGGTGATCCGCCGCCGGGTGATCCGCTCCAAGGGCCGCAAGGTGATCGGCGTCGAGGACGACCTGCTGCGCCCCGACCTCACCCCCACCCTGGACGGCGAGGAGCTGGCGGTGGTCGGCGACGGTGCGCTGATGGCCTCGCTCGGCCGCGCCCGCAGCCACTCGATGCGCGACATCGTCTCGTCCATCCAGAAGGAGCAGGACGAGGTCATCCGCGCCGCCGCAGGCGGTGCCACGCTCGTCACGGGCGGCCCCGGCACCGGAAAGACCGCCGTCGCCCTGCACCGCGCCGCGTACCTGCTGTACCAGGACCGCCGCCGCTACGCCGGGGGCATCCTGGTCGTCTCGCCGACCCCGCTGCTGGTCTCCTACACCGAGGGCGTGCTGCCCTCGCTCGGCGAGGAGGGCCAGGTGGCCATCCGCGCGATCGGCTCGCTGGTGGACGGCATCGAGGCGGGCACCTACGACAGCCCCGAGGCGGCCCGGGTCAAGGGTTCGGCCCGCATGGTGCAGCTGCTGCGCCGGGCCGCCCGCGCGGCGCTGGAGCTGGGCGCGCCGCAGGAGCTGAAGGTGGTCGCCCGCGGCGAGGTCCTGAAGCTGGACGCGGGCCGGCTCAAGGCAGTCCGCGGCAACGTGGTGGGCTCGGGCGGCACGCCGCTGAACCTGCTGCGGCCGCGCGCCCGCCGGCTGCTGCTGGACGCGCTGTGGCAGGAGGCCACCAGGCACCTGCCGAAGCCCACCGACCACTACGCCCGCGAGCAGCGCCAGGAGGAGAAGGAGTCCTTCGACGAGTACGTCTCGGACGAGGCGGCGTTCCTGGACTTCCTGGACGCCTGGTGGCCGGCGCTGTCCCCGCGCAAGGTGCTCGGCACCCTCAAGCAGTCGCGCCACACCAACCGGATCGCCCGCCGCGCCGTCACCCCGGACGAGGCGAAGCTGCTGGCCGCGTCCTGGCGCCACCTGTCGGCGGACGGCACGGGCGCGCTGTCCGCGCACGACGTCGCGCTGGTGGACGAGCTCCAGGTGCTGCTCGGCGAGCCGGCCCGGCCGAAGGTCCGCGAGGTGGACGCGGTGGACCTGCTGACCGGCCTGGAGGAGGTCACCACCTTCGCCGACCGCAGCGCCCGCCAGCGCGACCGCCAGCCGCTGGAGCGCAAGGAGTACGCCCACGTGATCGTGGACGAGGCGCAGGACCTCACCCCGATGCAGTGGCGGATGATCGGCCGCCGGGCCCGGATGGCCACCTGGACGATCGTCGGGGACCCGGCCCAGTCCTCCTGGCCGTTCCCGCAGGAGGCGCAGGCCGCGCTGGACGAGGTGCTGGCCGGCAAGCAGCGCCGCCGTTTCACGCTGACCGTCAACTACCGCAACCCGGCCGAGATCGCCGAGGTGGCGGCCAAGGTGCTGGCGCTCGCCGCGCCGGGCACACCCTCGCCGAGCGCGGTGCGCCACGTCGGGGTGGAGCCGCGCTTCGCGGCCGTCACCGAGCCGTCGCCGGAGGCCTTCGGCGCGGCGGCCCGGGTCGAGCTGGAGCGCCTGCTGTCCGAGGTGGACGGCACCGTCGCGGTCGTCGTGCCGATGGACCGCCGGGCCGAGGCGGCCGGCTGGGCCGAGGGCCTGGGCGAGCGCGTGGTGGCGCTGGGCAGCCTGGAGGCGAAGGGCCTGGAGTACGACGCGACCGTGGTGGCCGACCCGACCGGCATCGCCGGCGAGTCGGAGGCGGGCCTGCGGGTGCTCTACGTGGCGCTCACCCGGGCGACCCAGCGGCTGACCGTGCTGTCCGGCCCGGACGACCTGCCGGACGCGGCCGGCGTGCCCGCGCTCCTGCACGGCTGACGACGGGTCCGCGGCGCACGAAGAAGGCCCCTCACCGGATGGTGAGGGGCCTTCAGACGCTTACGACACCGACCCGCCATGCTCGCCTCGCGGCAAGTGGTCCCTCTGAGGGACGAAGGTTGGGCCCGGGGGCTTGGATCGAGCCGGTGTCCCGTCCAATGTAACGCATCGGCCCGGAGAGGCAAGAAGCTGTCGGGGTCGTTGTCGGGCGCTTGTCGGGTCCGGACACTCAATGAACGTTATTTCTGGCTACGCGCCGGTAGGTGCGACGATCGAGGTCTAGCATGCGCAGGTGATGCCTTCAACAAAATGTTGAACCTGCCGATGGATGGAAGAGGGAAGCGTCGATGGCGACGGTGCCAAGTGTCTCCAACTCGATCACGGTGCGGCTCGAGGTCCCGGCCCGGGGCAACGCGGTCAGTGCGATCACCACGGCGGTCGAGTCCTCCGGCGGATCGGTCACCGGCCTCGACGTCACCGCCTCCGGCCTGGAGGCACTGCGGATCGACGTGACCGTGGCCGCCTCCTCGGTGGCGCACGGTGAGGAGATCGTCGAGAAGCTGCGGGCGATCGACGGCGTGTCGATCGGCAAGGTCTCGGACCGTACGTTCCTGATGCACCTCGGCGGCAAGATCGAGATGTCGTCCAAGCTGCCGATCCGCAACCGCGACGACCTCTCCATGATCTACACCCCGGGTGTCGCCCGGGTCTGCATGGCGATCGCCGAGAACCCCGAGGACGCCCGCCGCCTCACCATCAAGCGCAACAGCGTCGCGGTCGTCACCGACGGCTCGGCGGTGCTCGGCCTCGGCAACATCGGCCCGGCGGCGGCGCTGCCCGTCATGGAGGGCAAGGCGGCCCTGTTCAAGCGCTTCGCCGGCATCGACGCCTGGCCGATCTGCCTGGACACCCAGGACACCGACGAGATCGTGGCCATCGTCAAGGCGATCGCCCCCGGCTTCGCCGGCATCAACCTGGAGGACATCTCCGCGCCGCGCTGCTTCGAGATCGAGGCCCGGCTGCGCGAGGCCCTGGACATCCCGGTCTTCCACGACGACCAGCACGGCACCGCGATCGTGGTGCTCGCCGCCCTCACCAACGCGCTGAAGGTGGTCGGCAAGGAGATCTCCGACATCCGCGTGGTGATGTCGGGCGCCGGCGCCGCCGGCACCGCGATCCTCAAGCTGCTGCTGGCCGCCGGTGTCGAGCACGCCACCGTCGCGGACGTGCGCGGCGTGGTCCACCAGGGCCGCGACGACCTCAACGACAGCCTGCGCTGGATCGCCGAGCACACCAACCGCTCGGGCCGCACCGGCAGCCTCAAGGAGGCCGTGGCGGATGCGGACGTCTTCATCGGCGTGTCGGCCCCGAACGTCCTGGACGGCGACGACCTGGCCACCATGGCCGACAGCGCGATCGTCTTCGCGCTGGCCAACCCGGACCCGGAGGTCGACCCGGCGATCGCCCGCCAGACCGCCGCCGTGGTGGCCACCGGCCGCAGCGACTTCCCGAACCAGATCAACAACGTGCTGGTCTTCCCGGGCGTCTTCCGCGGCCTGCTGGACGCCCAGAGCCGCACCGTGAACACCGAGATGATGATCGCCGCCGCCCGGGCGCTGGCCACCACCGTCGGCGACGACGAGCTGAACGCCAACTACATCATCCCGAGCGTCTTCCACAAGGACGTCGCCAAGACGGTGGCCTCCGCGGTGCGCGAGGCGGCCCTGGCGGGTGCTCAGACGGCCCCCGCCCCGGCCCGTCCGACCCCCGGCATCGTCGGCACCCTCGACACGGCCTCCTTCCCCACCGTCAAGCTCTGACGGGGGAGCCCGCGGCCGCGTCGCGGATCGGTCAAATGACCGAATAGTGCCCGTACTCGCCCAAGCCCGCCCCGAACCCTTGCGACACAAGGGCGAGGGGCGTGTTTGGGCTTGTCGTGCCTAGGGCGTACGGTAGCCCTGCACGGGGCAGGCGTGTCCGACAAGTACGGAACGTCCCCCTGGTCTTCCGGCGTGTCGTCCCGACCGCCGCCCGCGCCCGGTCTGCCGGAGCCGACGGAGCGTCACACCTCCAACGGGCGGGCGATGTTCGGGTGGCTCGGCCGGGGCCCGATTGGCTTTCTCGGGGCCGGTCGGGGCAGGATTCGTATCCAGGCGGGCGGGCGGGCCTTCGAAGGCTCCGGCGCGCGGCATCGGGTACGGACCCGGCCTGCGACCACGCATTGCCTGCATGAGCACAGTGTGCGGACCTGCGGCCTATCCGGGTGCCCCCCGGTGGGAGCACCGATGGGCCCCCGCACACCGCAAGCGAACAGACCACAGGAGTACACATGAACCGCAGTGAGCTGGTGGCCGCGCTGTCCGAGCGCGCCGAGGTGACCCGCAAGGACGCCGACGCCGTTCTGGCCGCCTTCGCCGAGATCGTCGGCGAGGTCGTCGCCAAGGGCGACGAGAAGGTCACCATCCCCGGTTTCCTGACCTTCGAGCGCACCCACCGCGCTGCCCGCACCGCCCGCAACCCGCAGACCGGCGAGCCGATCCAGATCGCCGCGGGCTACAGCGCCAAGGTGAGCGCCGGCTCCAAGCTGAAGGAAGCCGCCAAGGGCGCCTGAGTCACCCCTTGAACGCCCGAGAGGCCGGGCTCCCCGCGGGGAGCCCGGCCTCTCGCCGTACCGTCGGTCAACGGGTCAGGCGTCGACCAGCTGCTCGCTGGGCAGCTCGACGTGGGCACCGAGGTCGCGCAGCTTCTCCATGAAGTTCTCGTAGCCGCGGTTGATCAGGTCGATGCCGTGCACGGTCGAGGTGCCCTCGGCCGCGAGCGCCGCGATCAGGTACGAGAAGCCGCCGCGCAGGTCCGGGATGACCAGCTCGGAGCCGATCAGCTTGGACGGGCCGGAGACGACCGCGGAGTGCAGGAAGTTGCGGGCGCCGAAGCGGCACGGGGTCGCGCCCAGGCACTCGCGGTAGAGCTGGATGTGGGCGCCCATCTGGTTGAGCGCGCCGGTGAAGCCGAGCCGCGACTCGTACACCGTCTCGTGGACGATGGACAGGCCGGTCGCCTGGGTCAGCGCGACCACCAGCGGCTGCTGCCAGTCGGTCTGGAAGCCCGGGTGCACGTCGGTCTCCAGGGCGATCGCCTTGAGCTCGCCGCCCGGGTGCCAGAAGCGGATGCCCTCGTCGTCCACCTCGAAGGCGCCGCCGACCTTCCGGAAGGTGTTGAGGAAGGTCATCATCTCCAGCTGGCGCGCGCCGCGGACGTAGATGTCGCCCTTGGTGGCCAGCGCGGCACAGGCCCAGGAGGCGGCCTCCAGGCGGTCCGGCAGCGCGCGGTGGGTGTAGCCGCCCAGCTCGTCGACACCGGTGATCAGGATGGTCCGGTCGGTGCCCAGCGTGATGATCGCGCCCATCTTCTGCAGCACGCAGATCAGGTCGACGATCTCCGGCTCGATGGCGGCGTTGCGCAGCTCGGTGACGCCCTCGGCGAGGACGGCGGTGAGCAGCACCTGCTCGGTCGCGCCGACCGACGGGTAGGGCAGTTCGATCTTGGTGCCGCGCAGGCGCTGCGGGGCGACCAGGTAGGTGCCCTGCGGGTGCTTCTCGATCGTGGCGCCGAACTGGCGGAGCACCTCGAAGTGGAAGTCGACCGGGCGGCCGCCGATGTCGCACCCGCCGAGGCCGGGGATGAAGGCGTGGCCGAGGCGGTGCAGCAGCGGGCCGCAGAAGAGGATCGGGATCCGCGAGGAGCCGGCGTGCGCGTCGATGTCGGCGACGTTGGCGCTCTCGACGTGCGACGGGTCGAGGATCAGCTCGCCGTCCTCGTCGCCGGTGCGCACGGTGACCCCGTGCAGCTGGAGCAGGCCGCGCACGACCTTGACGTCACGGATGTCCGGGACGTTGCGCAGTCTGCTGGGGCCCTGGCCGAGGAGGGCGGCGACCATGGCCTTGGGGACCAGGTTCTTCGCACCGCGGACGCGGATCTCGCCTTCGAGCGGGTTTCCGCCGTGGACCAGCAGGACGTCGTCGGTCATCGTTCTCGCAATCCGGGGTGCCAGAGGAAATGGGGAAGGGCTCCGGAGAGCCGGTGGTGGACCGGTCGTACGGGCGCGTTCGGGCCCCCGGCGAAACCGAGTCGGCACCGTGTAAGGGCGTCCACCATGCGTAGATGGTAGTAGGCGTGCCGATGGTTCCCGTGAGCCTCTCCCGTGATGGTGCTCTCTTCGGAGGCTGCGGCGCCCGTCGGTGCGGCCGTACGGGTGTTCGTCCGGCGTGGCGAGGTTTCGTGTGTTGCGGTGTCCGCGCCCGGCCGTTCTGCGGGATCATGTGTGGCATGACGGCGGCCCATTCCCACGGAGGCCGGTCCCACACCGGCAGTCTGCTCGTCGCGACGCCCGTGCTCACCGATCCGAACTTCGCCCGGGCGGTGGTGCTCCTCCTCGACCACGACGCCGAGGGGGCGCTCGGTGTCGTGCTCAACCGGCCGACACCCGTCGAGGTGGGCAGCGTGCTGGACGGCTGGGGGCGGCTGGTCGGGCAGCCGGCCGTGGTGTTCCAGGGCGGGCCGGTGGCGCTGGACTCGGCGCTCGGGCTGGCGCTGGCCCCGGGGGAGCCGGGCAGCGGCGAGCCGCTCGGCTGGCGGCGGGTGCACGGCGCGATCGGGCTGGTGGACCTGGAGGCGCCGCCCGAGGTGCTGGCCGGCGAGCTGGGGAGCCTGCGGATCTTCGCCGGGTACGCGGGCTGGTCGCCCGGGCAGCTGGAGGCGGAGATCGAGAGCGGCGCCTGGTACCTGGTGGACTGCGAGCCCGGGGACATCTCCAGCCCCGAGCCGGAGCGGTTGTGGCGCTCGGTGCTGCGCCGCCAGCGCGGCCCGCTGGCGCTGCTGGCGACCTACCCGGACGACCCGACGCTGAACTGAGGGCGGGGCCGCCGGTGCGACACTGGCCGGGTTTCCCGGGGCGCCCATAGACTTGGCACCTATGAGCACTCTTGAGCCCGAGCGCGGCCTCGGCACCGGCACCCTGGTCGAGCCCGTCCCGCAGGTGTCCAACGGGGACGGCGACCACGAGCGCTTCGCGCACTACGTCCAGAAGGACAAGATCATGGAGAGCGCGCTCTCCGGATCGCCCGTGGTGGCGCTCTGCGGCAAGGTGTGGGTGCCCGGGCGCGACCCGAAGAAGTACCCGGTCTGCCCGATGTGCAAGGAGATCTACGACGGCATCGGCAAGCCGCAGGGCGGGGACGACAACAAGTAGTCCCACGGGGGTGCTACACCGCGCGGTTCTGCATGGTGCGGCGTTTCCGCAGTGGTCCACGCCGATCGTTCCGGCGCGGGCAGGATGCCGGAACGGACCTCGTTCCCGCACCTTCGAGTGCCGTCCGCCGCCCAGGCGGGGACTTCCCCCTCGACGACGCCACCACGCTGACCGCCCCGCCCGCGCCGGCCGACGCCGCGCGCTGGCTGCGCACCGCGCTGTCCGCGGCGACCGGGCTGCCGCTCGGTCCGGGCGGTCCCGGGACGGGCATCGAACTGGTCCACGACGAGGCGCTGGCCGCCGAGGCGTACCGGATCGCGGTGGGCCCGGGCCACGTGGTGGTCGCCGCCTGGCCGAGCGCGGGCGGCGGCTGATCGGCTGGGACGAGATCCTGGAGGGCGGCCTCGCGCCGGGCGCCGCCGTCTCCTCGTGGCGCGGCTTCGGCGGCGGGATCGCCGCGGCGCTGGCCGGGCACGACGTGGTGATGTGCCCCGAGCAGCACGCCTACCTGGACCACCGGCAGGCGGACGGCCCGGACGAGCCGATCCCGGTCGGGTTCGTCCGGACGCTGGAGGACGTGTACCGGGCCTTCCCGCGGCTCGCCGCCTTCGCCGAGGCGGCCTGGTCGGACCTGCCCGCCGACCGGCCGAGCGCGACCACCCGGCCTTCGCGCGCCGGCTGGAGGCGCACCTGGCGGTCCTGGACGCGCTCGGCGTCGAGTACCGCCCGCCCGGCGGTCCGCATCCGTGGCAGCGCCGGCCCGGGGTGGCCGGCCGCCCGATCGAGGGCCCGCCGCCCGTCCGGCGATCACCCGTACCGGGAACTTCTGAGTGCTCGTAAGACGTCAAGAACAGATGAACATCTGCCTCGGACCGTCCCGGGTCGGGGCAGATACCGCCCGGTATCCGTCCCAATCGGGCAGACCCGTTCACCGGCCCCGAAGTGATCATCGAGCATTGTGTGCCAGAGTTGCCCAACCCGGCCCGATCGCCCGTACCCTACGGGCCAGGCCGGGCTGCTGACGCGGACACCACGGCCGAAGGCCGCAGGCGGCAGGCGATCGATGAGTAAGTGGAGCACGGTGGGACCCAGGTGAACCGGACGATCATGCTGCCGGCCTCGCTCGACGAGGCCGTCGACGCGCTGGCCGCCGCCCCGGCCGCGGTACCCGTGGCCGGCGCCACCGACCTGATGGAGGCCGTCAACGCCGGCCGGCTGCGCCCCGCCGCCCTCGTCGGCCTCGGCCGGATCACCGAACTGCGCGGCTGGCGCTACGAGGACGGCGGCACCGCCGTGCTCGGCGCCGGGCTCACCCACGCCCGGATGGACCGCCCCGACTTCGCCGCGCTGATCCCCGCCCTCGCCGACGCCGCCCGCACCGCCGGGCCGCCGCAGGTCCGCAACGTCGGCACCCTCGGCGGCAACATCGTGACCGCCGCTTCGGCCGGCGACACCCTCCCGGTGCTCGCCGCCCTGGAAGCCACCGTCACCCTCGCCCGGGCCGGCGGCAGCCGGGAGGTACCGGTCAGTCACCTCCTCACCGGCCTCGACCCGGTGCGCCCCGGCGAACTGCTCACCTGGGTGCGCGTCCCGCTGCTGCACGCGCCCCAGGTCTTCCTCAAAGCGACCGGCCGCAGCGGCCCGGCCCGCGCCACCGCCTCCGTCGCCCTCGTCCTCGACCCCGCCCGGCGGTCCGTGCGCTGCGCCGTCGGCGCCGTCGCGCCGGTGCCGCTGCGTCCGGTGGAGGCCGAGGCCTGGGTGGCCGGCTGCATCGACTGGGACGGCAGCCGGGAGATCGACCCCGCCGCGACCGCCGCCTTCGGCGAGTACGTCGCCGCCGCGTGCGTCCCCGACGGCTACGGCGCCGAGGGCGCCTGGGAAGCCGTGACCGAGGGGCCGAGCGCGGCCGCCGTTCGGCTGCGGCGTACCGTGTCGGTGCTGGCCCGACGGGCACTGGGAAGGGCGCTGAAGTGACCACAGACCCCATCGACACCCTCGACGCCGACCCGCTCGGCTTCTCCCCGCAGGTCAGCCGCGAGCTGCGCCCCTGCGCGTCCTACACCCTGCGGGTCAACGGGTTCGAACGGCCCGTCACCGACGCCTGGATCGGCGAGAGCCTGCTCTACGTGCTGCGCGAGCGGCTCGGCCTGGCCGGCGCCAAGGACGGCTGCGAGCAGGGCGAGTGCGGCGCCTGCTCGGTGCAGGTGGACGGCCAGCTGGTGGCGGGCTGCCTGGTGCCCGCCGCGCTGGCCGCGGACAGTGAGATCAACACCGTCGAGGGCCTGTCGGCGACCGGCGGCGCGAGCGACGTCCAGCAGGCGCTCGCCGAGTCCGGGGCGGTGCAGTGCGGCTACTGCGCGCCCGGCATGGCGATGGCCGTGCACGACCTTCTGCAGCGCAACCACCGGCCCACCGAGGTCGAGGCCCGGCAGGCGCTGTGCGGCAACCTCTGCCGCTGCACCGGCTACCGCGGGGTGCTGGCCGCCGTCCAGAGCGTCGCCGACGCGCGCGCCCTGGAGGCCGAGGGGGCGGAGGAGGCCGCCCTCGCCGAGGAGGCCGCCGCTGCGGTGTCCACCGCCGAAGGGTCCGCCGAGCAGCTCGCCCACCCGGCCGTCGAGGTGCCGGCCGAGGAGCCCGTCGTCGAACCGCCCGTCTACACCGACGCCGACGCCTGGATCGAGCACGTCCCGCAGCCGCCCGCCGAGGAGCCGGCCGCCGCCGTCACCGGCCACGGCCTGCCGTACGGCGCCGACGGCCAGGCCGGCTACGACACCGGGGTGTACGACACCGGCGGGTACGACACCGCGGGCGGCCCCGCCCAGGTGGCCGACGACCAGGTCTACTACCAGCCGCAGGGCTACCCCGAGCAGCTGTACCAGGCCACCCCCGCGCACGGCACCTACCTGCCCGGCACCGGCTACCCCGAGGGTTACCCCCAGCAGCCCGGCTACGACGGCGGCTACGACGCTCCCGTCTACGAGCCCACCCCCGCCCACGGCACCCCGGTGCCCGGCCCCGCCTTCGACGGCACGCCCGGCCCCGCCTTCGACGGCACGCCGTACGTCCCCACGCCCCCGCACGGCGGCCCGGCCGAGGGCGCCGCCCCGGCCGGCGTCCCGTACGGCGCCACCCCCGCCCACGGCATCCGGCTCCCCGAGGACGACCACGCATCATGACGTCGCCTACCGACATCGGCGCAGCAACCCAGCAGGACGGCGACGAGGCCGACGCGCCGGAGCCGTTCGGGCTCGGCAGCTCGCCGCTGCGCAGCGACGCCCTGCCCAAGGCGCTCGGCATCTACCCGTACGCCGCCGACCTGTGGGCCGAGGGGCTGCTGTGGGGCGCGGTGCTGCGCTCGCCGCACCCGTACGCCCGGATCAAGGGCATCGACACCTCGGCCGCGCTCGCCCTGCCCGGCGTGCACGCCGTCGTCACCGCCGCCGACCTGCCGCCCGGACCGGACGGCCTGCCCGACGGCGCCCCGGCCGGGCCGATCGTCGCCGACCGGCCGGTGCTGGCCTCGGGCGTGGTGCGCCACCACGGCGAGCCGGTGGCCGCGGTGGCCGCCGACCACCCGGACACCGCGCGGCTGGCGGTCGGGCTGATCGCCGTCGAGTACGAGCCGCTGGAGGCCGTCACCGACCCCGAGCAGGCCTTCACCGCCCCGCCGCTGCACCCGGACGGCAACCTGTTCCGCCACCTGCCGCTGCGCAGCGGGGACCCGGAGGCGGTCGGCGAGATCGTCGTCGAGGGCCTGTACCAGGTCGGCCGCCAGGACCCGGCCCCGCTCGGTGCCGAGGCCGGCCTCGCCGTGCCGCGCCCGGACGGCGGCGTCGAGCTGCACCTGTCCTCCACCGACCCGCACGGCGACCGCGACCGGACCGCCGCGTGCCTCGGCCTGGAGCCGGACCGGGTCCGACTGGTCGTCACCGGCGTGCCCGGCGCCACCTCGGACCGCGAGGACATCTCCTTCCAGGTCACCCTCGCGCTCCTGGCGCTGCGCACCGGCCGTCCGGTGAAGATGACGCTCACCCGCGAGGAGTCCTTCCACACCCACACCTCGCGCCACCCCGCCCTCCTGCGCTACCGCCACCACGCCGACGCCGAGGGCAAGTTGGTGAAGGTCGAGGCGCAGATCCTGCTGGACGGCGGCGCCTACGCGGACGTCTCCGCCGAGGCGTTGGCGGCCGCGACGGCGTTCTCGGTCGGCCCGTACGTCTGCCCGAACGTCTTCGTGGACGCGTGGGCGGTGCGCACCAACAACCCGCCGGCCGGGCGGATGCGCGGCGAGGGCGCGCTGCAGGCCTGCTTCGCGTACGAGTCGCAGCTGGACCAGCTGGCCGCCCGGGTGGGCGTGGACCCGGTGGAGATCCGCCGCCGCAACGCGATGGCCACCGGCGACCCGATGCCCACCGGGCAGGCGGTCACCTGCCCGGCACCGGTGACCGCGCTGCTGGAGGCCGTGGCCGCCGAGCCGCTGCCCGCGCTGCCGGTGGACGACCCGGACGCCGAGTGGCTGCTGCCGGGCGGGCCCGGCGGTGCCGGTGACCCGGCCGCGGTGCGGCGCGGGATCGGCTACGCCGTCGGCATGGTGCACATGCTCGGCGCCGAGGGCGAGGACGAGGTGTCGACCGCGACCGTGCGGGTCAGCGGCGACCACGCGACGGTGATCTGCGCGGCCGTCGACTCCGGTCAGGGCTTCGCGACGCTGGCCCGGCAGATCGTGCAGACCGTGCTGGGGGTCAGCGAGGTCTACATCGCGCCCGCCGACAGTGACCAGTCGATCGCCGGGCCCTCCGCCCGCGGCCGGCACACCTGGGTGTCCGGCGGTGCGGTCGAGCGGGCCGCGCTGATGGTCCGCCACCAGCTGCTCCAGCCGATCGCCGCCAACTTCGGGATGTCGGTGGAGCTGCTCCAGATCGCCGACGGCAAGATCACCTCGTACGACGGGGTGCTCGGCATGCCGGTCGCCGAGGCGCTGGAGGGCAAGGAGCTGTGGGCCACCGCGCAGTGCCGCCCGCACCCGACCGAGCCGCTCGACGCGGCCGGGCAGGGCGACGCGTTCGTCTCCATCGCGTTCTGCGCGATGCGCGCGGTGGTGGACGTGGACATCGAGCTGGGCGCGGTCCGGGTGGTCGAGATGACCGTCGCCCAGGACGTCGGCCGGGCGCTGAACCCGCGGCAGATCGAGGACCGGATCGAGGCGGGCGTGGCCCAGGGCGTCGGCCTGGCGCTGCTGGAGGACCTGCGCACCGAGGGCGGGGTGCTGCAGAACCCCTCGCTCACCGGCTACCGGCTGCCGACCGCGCTGGACACCCCGGAGGTGCGGATCGCGGCCCTGCTGGAGGAGCGGGACGTGGTCGCGACCTTCGGCGCCAAGGCGGTCAGCGCCGTGCCCGCGGTGGTCGCCCCGGCGGCCGTCGCCGCCGCCGTCCGGGCCGCGACCGGCCTGCCGGTGGGGCGTCTGCCGATCAGGCCGGAGGACGCCGTCGCGGTGTGACGGAGGAACGGCGGAAACGGAATTGCCGGCCGACTCGGAGGAGTCGGCCGGCAATTCCGTTTATCGAGGCCATGACGGGAATCGAACCCGTGTACACCGCTTTGCAGACGGTTCCCTAAGCCACTCGGGCACACGGCCGGTGATTTTTCTTTTACCGCCCCGGCGGGGCCGGTGAATTCATGGTGGCGGAATGCGGGACGGGTCGTCAACGCCGCATTGTAAATTCTGTATGGCAACTCGCGCGGCCGCCCGTGCTACGGTCGCGGGCAGGTGTCCGGATTTTCCCGGCGCCCCGGACGAGCGCGTCGTACCCGGTGACGACAAGACGGCGCAGTTCAGCGGCAACCCGGCCGCTGTGGACTGCGGAGGTTCGTACCGTCATGGCCTGGCTCGTTCTGATCGTCTCGGGTGTCCTGGAGACCGTCTGGGCGGTGGCCCTGGAATCGTCCAAGGGGTTCACCCGCCTCGTCCCCGGTCTCGTCTTCGGCGTCGCCCTGCTGCTGAGCACGGGCGGCCTGGCGTACGCGATGCGCACCATCCCGATCGGCACCGGCTACGCGGTCTGGGTCGGCATCGGCGCGGTCGGCACCGCGTTCTACGGCATGGCCGTCCTGGGTGACGCGGTGACGCCGGCCCGGATCGGCTGCCTGCTGCTGATCGTCTACGGCGTGGTCGGCCTGAAGGTGCTCCACTGACCCGGACCGGGTTTTGCGGCGTAGGTCCCGCGGCGGAGCCGGTCACCTGCTCTGGTCAGGGGTCAAAATGATGGACGGCCCTTACGATGTCAGTATGACCACCGCCTCCCCCACCTCGGTCGACTCCGCCCCGACACCCGTCGACGACGACCCCGGCGGCGGGGTGCTCAGCGGCCGCTACCGCGCCCTGACGCTGGGGATCGTGTCGGTGGTCCTGCTGCTCGCCTTCGAGGCGACGGCCGTCAACACCGCGATGCCGGTGGCGGCCCGTCAGCTGGACGGCCTCGGGCTGTACGCCTTCGCCTTCTCCGGCTACTTCACCACCACGCTGTTCGCCCTGGTCGTCTCCGGCCAGTGGTGCGACCGGCGCGGCCCGCTGCGACCGCTGTTCACCGGCATCGCGGTGTTCGGCGCGGGCCTGGTGGTGGCCGGGACGGCGCCGGGGATGTGGCTGTTCGTGGCCGGGCGCGCGATCCAGGGCCTGGGCGGCGGGCTGGTGATCGTCGCGCTGTACGTCGTGGTCGGCCGGGCCTACCCGGAGCGGCTGCGGCCCTCCGTCTTCGCGGCCTTCTCCTCGGCCTGGGTGCTGCCCTCGATCGTCGGCCCGGTGGTCTCCGGGGCCGTCACCCAGCACCTGGGCTGGCGCTGGGTGTTCCTGGCCGTGCCGGTGCTGATCCTGCTGCCGCTGGCGGTGATGGGCCCGGCGCTGGCCCGCTCCGAGCGCGAGCACCCGGTCCCCAAGGGCGCGGACTTCGACCGCCGGCGGACCGTGCTGGCCGCCATGGCGGCGCTCGGCGCGGGCCTGCTGCAGTACGCGGGCCAGCGGCTGGACCTGATCGGGCTGCTCCCGGCGGCAGCCGGGGCGGCGCTGCTGCTGCCCGCCGTGCTCGGGCTGCTGCCCAAGGGGACGCTGCGGGCCGGGCGCGGACTGCCGACGGTGATCCTGCTGCGCGGTGTGGCCGCCGGGGCGTTCTTCGCGGCGGAGGCGTTCATCCCGCTGATGATGGTCACCCAGCGCGACCTGTCGCCGACGCTGGCCGGGCTCACCCTGACCAGCGGCGGGCTGTCCTGGGCGCTGGGCTCGTGGCTGCAGGGGCGGCCGGGGGCCCAGCGCTACCGCGAGGCGATGATCCGTGGCGGGTTCGTGCTGACCGCGGTGGCGATCGCGGGGGCGGGGCTGGTGCTCGTCCCGGCCGTGCCGGCCTGGGCGGCGGCGGTGGCCTGGGGTGTCGGCGGCATCGGGATGGGGCTGACGGTCGCGAGCGTCAGCGTGCTGATGATGAAGCTGTCCGCGCCGGAGGACGCCGGGGCCAACTCGGCCTCGCTGCAGATGAGCGACGCGCTCGGGAACGTGCTGCTGGTCGGCCTCGCCGGGGTGCTCTTCGCGGCGCTGGGCGGCGGCTCGCCGGCCGTCGCCCACGGGAGCGGCGAAGGCGCCGGTTCGCCCGGGGCCTTCGCGGTGATCTTCCTGACCATGACCGGGGTGGCCCTGCTGGGGGCGCTGGTCTCCGGCCGGGTCCGCAGGGCCTGACGGTCAGCCGGCGGCCGCCGCCCGGGTGCCGAGGAAGCTCTCCCAGCCGCCCGCCGGGGACTGGCCCGGGGCGAGGGTCTGCAGCTTGCGCAGCACCGCCGGGTCCTGGGCGTCCAGCCAGTCGACCAGCTGGCGGAACGACACCAGCCGGACCTCCGGCTTGCCCGCGATGGACTTGAGCGCTTCCTCGACGGCGTTCATGTAGATGCCGCCGTTCCACTCCTCGAAGTGGTTGCCGATGATGTACGGCGCCCGGTTGCCGTTGTAGGCGCGGTCGAAGCCCATCAGGTAGGCGTCGCGGGCCTGGGCCTGGAAGCCCTGGTAGAGCGAGGGGTCGGCCTTGGTGTTGGGGCCGCACTGGTTGAACATGATGTTGTAGTCCATCGACAGCACCTGGAAGGTGTGCCCGGGGAACGGGATGGACTGCAGTGGGAGGTCCCACAGGGCGCCGCCCTGGATCTTGTGCGGCCACACCTGGCTGCCGTTGCCGCTGCTGTCGTAGCGCCAGCCGCGCTTGACGGCGGTCGGCAGCAGGTTGCGTTGGCCCTCCAGGCAGGGGGTGCGGCTGCCGATCAGCTCCTTGCCGTAGTCGAAGGGCAGCGCCGGCAGGTCGGTGAAGCCGGTGTTGGTCCGCCAGTTGGTCACGAAGTCCATGGCCTGCTGGATCTCGCTGTCCCACTCCTCCGGGGACCACTGGCCGACGCCGGTGGAGCCGCAGAAGTGGCCGTTGAAGTGGGTGCCGATCTCGTGGCCCTCCAGCCAGGCGGCGTGGATCTGCTCCAGCGTGTCGTGGATGTGCTGGTCGCTGAGGTAGCCGATCTCGGAGGCGCCGGCCTTGTGCTGGGGCGGGCGGTAGAGGTCCTTCTTGGACTCCGGCAGCAGGTAGAGGCCGCTGAGGAAGAAGGTCATCGAGGCGTTGTGCTCCTGCGCCAGCCGGCGGAAGCGGGCGAACAGGCCGTTGTCGAGCTCGCCGGCGCCGTCCCAGGAGAAGACGACGAACTGCGGCGGGCGCTCGCCCGGCTTGAGCCGCCCGAGGACGGGCTGGTGGGGCTGGAGGCCGGTGTCGGAGGTGGAGCCGTCGCCGATCAGGACGACCTGCGGCTTGACCGGCACGGGCACCGGCATCGGGGCCGGTGCCAGGGTGGCGGTCTGTTCGGGGAGGCCGGCGGGGGTCGGGGTTCCCGTCGCATGCCCGCCGCCGTCGGCGGTGGTGCCCCCGCAGCCCGCCACCAGGGCGGCGGCGCCGGCCGCGCCGGCGGCCAGCAGGGTGCGACGGGAGAGAGCGTCCATGGTCACTCCGTTCATGAGGCGTCCGGCAGGCGTTCGGCAGGCGTGCGGGCGCGCGAAAGTCCGGTCGGACAAGTGAGGTGATAGAACCCGTGACCGCGTCAGGATGGCACGCGAGCGCATTCGGTCTGTGAGTCGCCACGGACGGTCGGAAGTGATCGCCCGATTGATGCAACCGGACGGACTCGCTCCGCGTCGATGGTCGTGCGGGGTCTGACCTGCGGTGCCCAGGTGCGACGCCGCCCCGTTGCGCTCCGTGACAAAGGCTCCACTCGGTGCGGCGGTAGCGGCCCCAACCCTGCCGATTGGGGGGGATTAGTACGACCATCGTATGGACGTGCCTTAGGGTCCCGTCCGGTTCAATTGGTTCTCAGGAAACTCCCAGGGTCGGGAAGTCGTCAGCAGAGGGGAGCGCCCGTGGGCGCCCAACAGCACAGGAGCCCGTGGCCGGGCACCCTCGCGGCCGGAGCCGCGGTGGTCCTCGGTGCCTGGCTGCTGCACGACGGCGGTCCCGGCGAGCCGCCCCCCGCGCCCGGGGCCGGGCAGGCCCTGACCGGCTTCGCCCCGGTGTCGGTCGTCCCGCCGCTCGGCCCGTCCGTGCCGACCCGGATCCGCATCCCCGCCGTCAAGCTCGACGCCCCGGTCACCGGCCTCGGCCTCGAATCCGACGGCCATCTCCAGGCGCCGCCCGCGGCGGACCGCAACCTCGCCGGCTGGTACCGCGGCGGGGCGGCTCCGGGCCAGCGGGGGACCGCCATCATCGCGGGCCACGTGGACAACAAGAGCGGTCCGGCCGTCTTCTACCACCTGGGAGCACTCCACCGCGGCGACCGGATCGAGTTCGTCCGCGCGGACGGCGCCACCGCCGTCTACCAGCTGTACGCCATCGAAGTGCACGACCGAAAGGACTTCCCGGACGACCGGGTCTACCGTCAGGCCGCTGACGCGCAGCTGCGGGTGATCACCTGCGGCGGCGCGTACAGCGAGGAACGCGGCTACGAGGGCAACGTCGTCGCCTACGGGTTCCTGGCCGACACCACCCGGCCGGGGAAAGCCGCATGACCCCGATCTCCCTCGCCTCCCGCTGGAACCCGATCGACTGGCCGCTCACGCACGGCCCGATCCCGTACGCCGTGCTGGCCGCGGGCTGGGGCGCGCTGTTCGCGCTCGCCGTCGCCCGCAACCGCTCGTGGTGGAGCCTGCGGCTGCCGGCCGCGCTGCTCACCGCGGCGGCGCTCAGCCTGCTGCTGAGCGTCGTCGTCGACGGCTGGTGGCACCCGTTCCCGGAGGGCACGCCGCGGTACGTCACATGGTGGATAGCCGTCGCCCTGCTGGGCTTCTGCCTCGTCGGCTACCGGCTGCGCCGGCTGTCCTGGCGGCGCCGCGGGCTCGCGCTCGGCCTGGGCTCGCTGGTGCTGCTGATGGCGGCCTCACAGATCAACATCGGCTTCGGCCAGTACCCGAACGGCCGGGTCATGCTCGCTCCGTTCCTCACGGACACGGGGGCGAAGATCGCCCCGAAGACCTCGCAGACCGCGAGCGCGCCACCGGACAAGGTGCTCTCGGAGGTCTGGGCGCAACCGGCCGACCTGCCCGCCAGGGGCACCGTCTCGCAGGTGCGGATACCCGGGACGAAGTCCGGCTTCCCGGCCCGCAACGCCTACGTCTACCTGCCGCCCGCCTACCAGGCCAACCCGCGGCCGCTGCTGCCGGTGCTCGTCCTGATCACCGGGCAGCCCGGGACCCCGTCGGACTGGGTGCTCAACGCCCAGGTGAACGAGTCGCTGGACGCGTTCGCGGCGCAGCACGGGGGCCTCGCTCCGATCGTCGTGATGCCCGACCAGCTGGGCTCGACCTGGGGGAACACGCTCTGCATGGACTCGAAGATCGCGAAGGCGCAGACCTACCTGGCCGCCGACGTCCCCGACTGGATCGAGAGGCACCTGCAGACCGCGAAGGGGCGCGGGTCCTGGGCTGTCGGCGGCGCCTCGATGGGCGGCACCTGCGCCCTGCAGCTCGGCATCAACGCGCCCGACGTCTACGGCACCGTCCTGGACATGTCCGGCCAGGAGGAGCCCACCCTGGGCA
This sequence comes from Kitasatospora sp. NPDC001660, assembly GCF_053596725.1. Lineage (NCBI taxonomy): Bacteria > Bacillati > Actinomycetota > Actinomycetes > Kitasatosporales > Streptomycetaceae > Kitasatospora > Kitasatospora sp. NPDC001660. Next base: position 60,636 of record NZ_JBSFGU010000011.1, read on the forward strand.
CCCGGGAAGAGACCGTCAAGAAGGCCTTCGACGGTGACGCGGCGAAGTTCGAGGCGGTCGACCCGCTCACCCAGATGGCCCGCCGGAAGTTCCCCGACACCGCGGTGGCGATCGTGGTCGGCAAGGGCGACTACGACTTCCGGCCGGGGATGGAGAAGGTCTACCAGGCCGTCCAGACGGCCGGCATGAAGGCGAAGTTCGACCTGTTGCCGGGCGGGCACGGCTGGGGGGCCTGGCGGATCGGCATCGCGGACGAGCTGCCGTGGCTCGCCCGGCAGACCGGACTGCTCAGGTGAGCCGCACCGAGGCGGCCGCACCCGCCGTCGCCCTGCGGGAGGTGGTCGTGGACCAGGAGCCGGTCACCCCCACGCCCGTCACCCGGACCCCGGAGCCCCGGCCGCAGCGCGTGCGGCGGACGGCCCGGCTGGTCGGCGCGCGGCTGCGGTCCGCCCCGCTGACGCTGGCCGCGCTCGTGGTCCTCTGGGGCGTCGGCGCGGCCACCGGCAGCCTGTCCGGCGGGCCGTCCGCACGGCTGCTCCAGCGGGCCGGGGTCGGCGTGCAGACGCTCACCGAGGGCCGCTGGTGGACCCCGTTCACCTCGCTGTTCTGGTGCGCCGGGATCGGCGCGTACGTGTTCACCAGCCTGCTGCTGCTCCTCGTCGGCCCGGCCGCCGAGCGGCGGCTCGGACGGTGGCGCACCCTCGGGGTGCTGGTCGTCGGGCAGATCGCGGGCACCCTGCTCGGTACCGCGCTGGTCGCGGTCGGCTCCGGGGCCGGCGAGCAGTGGACCGACTCGGTGGCCGACCAGGTCGCGATCGGCCCGGGACCCGGCCTGTTCGCCCTGGCCGCGGTGCTCGGCTACCGGCTCACCGTGCTGTGGCGCCGCCGGCTGCACCTGCTCGTGCTGCTCGTCCCGCTGGTCATGACGCTGTACGTCGGCCACCTGCAGAGCGTCCAGCGGTGCGCCGCCGCGCTGCTCGCGCTCGGCGCGGGCGCGCTGCTCACCCGCGGGCGGCTGCACCTGCGCACGCACCGTTCGTCGCACACCGAGACCCGGGTGCTGGTCGCGCTGTGCCTGGTCGCCGCCGCCTTCGGTCCGCTGATCGCCTCGCTGTACGACAACGCGGCCGGGCCGTTCAACACCTTCTCCGAGCTGTACTTCTCGCACCGGCTCAGCCCCGAGGAGGTCGCCGACTTCTGCGCGGTGTCGGTGCACGACTGTGCCCGCGCGCACGCCGTCGAGCGGATCTTCGACACCCCGGGCCGGCTGATGGCGGCGCTGTTCCCGGCGCTGCTGCTGGTGCTCGCCGAGGGGCTGCGCCGCGGGCTGCGGTTCGCCTGGCGGATCACCGTCGTCACCGAACTGCTGTGGGTGGCGCTGCTGGTGTGGCTGTACACCGACTCCGGGCCGGACAACGGGGACGTGATCCAGTACTTCGTCGAGGCGCTGCTGCTGCCGCTGCTGACCACGTGCCTGCTGCTCGCCACCCGGCAGCGGTTCCGGCTGCGGCTGCCGGGCAGGGCGGTCCGCCGGCTGGCGGCGGTCCTGGGCGGTGCCGCGCTGGCGGCCTCCGCCGCGTACGCGGGCCTCGGGGTGCTCGCCGCCGGCCAGTTCGAGCCGGGGGCGACGTTCCGCGGGCTGGTGAACGGGCTGCCCGCGCAGTTCCTGCCGCCCGCCTACAACGACCTGCTGCCGGACTACCCGATCGCGGTCGGCCCGGTGGCGCGGTTCCTGGAGACGTACTGCGGGCTGGCGTTCTGGGCGGTCGCGCTGACCGCGCTGCTGCCGGCCTTCCGCCGGCCGGTGGTGCACACGGACGCCGCGGCCGCGCAGCGGGCCCGGGCGCTGCTCACCGAGCACGGCGGCGGGACGCTGTCCTTCATCACCACGTGGGACGGCAACCACTACTGGTTCGACGAGGAGGGCCGGGCGGCCGTCGCCTACCGGGTGCTCAACACGGTGGCGCTGACCACCGGCGACCCGTTCGGCGAGCCGGCGGCCCGCGCCCGGGCGGTGGCCGGCTTCGCCCGCTACTGCGACGCGCGCGGCTGGACCCCGTGCTTCTACAGCGTCTCCCGGGACACCCGGGCCGCCGCCGAGGAGCTCGGCTGGCGCTCGGTGCAGGTCGCCGAGGACACCGTGGTCGCGCTGCCCGAACTGGCCTTCACCGGCCGCAAGTGGCAGGACATCCGGACGGCCCTCAACAAGGCCGGCAAGCAGGGCATCACCGCCGAGTGGTGGGCCCACCACGAGGCGCCGCTCGCGCTGAAGGACCAGATCCGCTCGATCTCGGAGGAGTGGGTCTCCGAGAAGGGCCTGCCCGAGATGGGCTTCACGCTCGGCGGCCTGGAGGAGCTGGACGACCCGGACGTCCGGGTGCTGGTGGCGGTGGACGAGCACGGCATCGTGCACGGGCTGACCAGCTGGATGCCGGTGTACGAGGACGGCGTGCCGGTCGGCTGGACGCTGGACTTCATGCGCCGGCGCTCGGACGGCTTCCGCGGCGTGAGCGAGTTCCTGATCGCCTCGGCCGCGCTCGGCTTCAAGGAGGAGGGCGCGCGCTTCCTGTCGCTGTCCGGCGCGCCGCTGGCCCGCTCGGGGCAGGACGAGCCCACCGGGCTGCAGCGGATGCTGGACTGGATGGGCCGGGCGCTGGAGCCGGTGTACGGGTTCCGCTCGCTGCTCGCGTTCAAGGCCAAGTTCCAGCCGGAGTACCGGCCGATGTTCATGGCGTACCCCGACCCGGCCGCGCTGCCCAGCATCACCAGGGCGATCGGCAAGGCCTACCTGCCGCACCTGACGGCGGCGCAGGGCGTCCGGCTGATGCGCCGGCTGTCGGGCTGACGGGGAGCGGTTCGGTCGGTCGGTGGCCGCGGGCGCGGGGGCGCTCGCGGACGCCGGCCCGCCGGTCAACCGAGCAGCTCGGCGAGCGCGCGGTCGGCGTCCAGGTGCAGGTGCTCCTCGCCCTCGGGGACGAGCAGGCGGCTGCGCCACAGGAAGCGGCGCAGGTCGGTGGTGTCGAACCGGAGCAGCGCGGTGCCCTCGGGGGCCCGCAGCTCGACCGTGGTGCGGCGGCCGGCGGCGGGCCGGACGTGGACGTCGCCGTGCCCGGCGGGCAGCTCCAGGCCCGTCGAGAGGAGCCGGCGGGCGAACACCCAGACGATGTCGTCGGCGGCCTCCCCGCCTCCGCCGGGGCCGTCGGCGGGCTCGTCGAGGGAGAACTCGGCGGGGAAGCCCATGCGGACGGCGAGCGGGTCCTGCGGGCGGTAGGTGAGGGTGACCCGCAGCCGGACGGAGCGGTGGAGGGAGAGGAACAGGCGGGCCTGGACGGTCTCTTCGACGGTGGTGTGCACGGCGGGGTCCTTTCGGGGTTCTGGTGGGGCGGCGTTACACCGGTGAGAGCGGCGGGACGGCCTCCGCTTACGCGCTTTCGACGGGCTTTCCGTGTGACGCGCATCACGTCGATTTCCGGCCGCCGCGGCCCCGGGCGGGACCGGGGTGAAGCGCTCGAACGGCGCCGGGGCCGGTAGGCTGGGCGGGTTGTCCGATCGCCGCCCGACTGCGGGACGGGGCCGCAAAACCGCTCCTGACCTGCAATGATCCCCTTCGGAGCCCGTGAGTACCGCCGCCTCCTCGATGCCGCTCTTCTCCGACGTGCCCGAGTCGCACGCGCCCGTCCGGACCGCCGGCCACGCCGCACCCGCCTCCTCGCACCACCTCTCGCCGGCCTTCCCCGGCCGTGCCCCCTGGGGCACCGCGGGCAAGCTCCGGGCCTGGCAGCAGGGTGCGCTGGACAAGTACATCGAGACGCAGCCGCGCGACTTCCTCGCGGTCGCCACCCCGGGCGCCGGGAAGACCACCTTCGCGCTCACCCTGGCCTCGTACCTGCTGCACAACCACCTGGTGCAGCAGGTGACCGTCGTCGCACCGACCGAGCACCTGAAGAAGCAGTGGGCCGAGGCCGCCGCGCGCATAGGGATCAAGCTGGATCCGGCGTACTCGTCCGGTCCGCTGTCCCGGGAGTACCACGGCATCGTGGTCACCTACGCGGGCGTCGGGGTCAACCCGATGCTGCACCGCAACCGGACCGAGGCCCGCAAGACCCTCGTGATCATGGACGAGATCCACCACGCCGGTGACTCGAAGTCCTGGGGCGAGGCCTGTTTCGAGGCCTTCGAGCCGGCCACCCGCCGGCTGGCGCTGACCGGGACGCCGTTCCGCTCGGACACCAACCCGATCCCGTTCGTGCAGTACGAGGCGGGCGGTGACGGCATCCGCAAGTCCGTCGCCGACTACACTTACGGTTACGGGCACGCGCTCGCCGACCACGTCGTGCGGCCGGTGATCTTCCTGAGCTACAGCGGCAACATGCGCTGGCGCACCAAGTCCGGCGACGAGCTGGAGGCCCGGCTCGGCGAGCCGATGACCAAGGACCTGATCGCCCAGGCCTGGCGCACCGCGCTGGCCCCGCAGGGCGAGTGGATCCCGAGCGTGCTGCAGGCCGCCGACCGGCGGCTGACCGAGGTCCGCAAGGCCATCCCGGACGCCGGCGGGCTCGTCATCGCCACCGACCAGACCGTGGCCCGCGCGTACGCCAAGATGCTGCGCGAGATCAGCGGGGAGAAGGTCGCCCTGGTGCTCTCGGACGAGACCGAGGCGTCCAAGCGCATCTCCGAGTACTCGGAGGGGACCTCCCGCTGGATGGTCGCGGTCCGCATGGTGTCCGAGGGCGTCGACGTGCCCCGGCTGTGCGTCGGGGTGTACGCGACCTCGATCTCCACCCCGCTGTTCTTCGCCCAGGCCGTCGGCCGCTTCGTGCGCGCCCGCAAGCGCGGCGAGACGGCCTCCGTGTTCCTGCCGACCATCCCGATGCTGCTGGGCTTCGCCAACGAGATGGAGCTCCAGCGGGACCACGTGCTGGACCGTCCGAAGAAGGAGGGCGAGGGCCTGTTCGACGAGGAGGACCGGCTGCTCGCCGAGGCCGAGCGGGCCAACGACGGCCCGGACGGCGCGGGCGGCGAGGAGTTCTCCTACGAGGCGATCGGCTCCGACGCGGTCTTCGACCGGGTGTTGTACAACGCCATGGAGTTCGGCATGCAGGCCCACCCGGGGAGCGAGGAGGAGGAGGACTACCTCGGCATCCCCGGCCTGCTGGAGCCGGACCAGGTGCAGATGCTGCTGCAGAAGCGCCAGCACCGGCAGATCCAGCGCAGCAAGGCCAAGCCCTCCGAGGAGGCGGATCTGCTGGAGCTGCCGGCCGAGCAGCGGCCGGTCGTCACCCACCAGGAACTGCGCGAGCTGCGCAAGGAGTTGAACGCGCTGGTGGCCGCCTGGCACCATCGCACCAGCCAGCCGCACGGCACGATCCACAACGAGTTGCGCCGCGAGTGCGGCGGCCCGCTCACCGCGCAGGCGACGGCGAATCAGCTGAAGGCGCGGATCGCCCGAATCCGGGAATGGGCGAAGTAGCGGTACGTCAGGGGATTCCGCGGCTGGCGGGTGGGGCAATCCGAGGTGTGGTAATGCGATATGACATTCCGGTATACCTGCCGGAATGTGGGGGACAGCGGTGTGATCATCCGCTAGTGTTCCGCGTGCCCCGTCCGGGGGTGGGCGTCATCGCCCTCGGGATTGTCACTGAAGGAGCTCAGCGAACGTGTCGTACCCCCCTCAGCCCGGCCAGCCGTACCCGGGTCAGCCGTACCCCGGCCAGCCGTACCCCGGCATGCCGGAGTACTCGGACAAGTCGAAGATCGTCGCGGGCATCCTGCAGCTCTTCCTCGGCGGGTTCGGCATCGGCCGCTTCTACACCGGCCACATCGGCATGGGCATCGCCCAGCTCCTGACCTGCGGCGGTTTCGGCTTCTGGGCCCTGATCGACGGCATCATGTTCCTGGTCAGCAACGACCGCACGGACGCCCAGGGCCGCCTGCTGCGCGGCTGACCTTGAGCACGCCACGCACGGCGCGCCGCCCCGGCTCCGGCCGGGGCGGCTTCGCCGTGCCCGCGCGCCTGCGCGCCGCGGGCCCGCCGCTGGCGGTGCTCCTCGGCGGCCTGGCCGGCTCGGCCTACCTGTGGTCGCGCAACCCCCACCTGCCCGGGCAGGCGCTGCCGTTCTGCCCCTGGCGCAGGATCACCGGGCTGCAGTGCCCCGGCTGCGGCGGCACCCGGATGGCCTACGACCTGATGCACGGCGACCTCGCGGCGGCCTTCCACGACAACGCGATGCTGCTGATCTCCCTCCCGCTGGTCGCCCTGATGTACGCGACCTGGCTGCGCGAGGGACTGGCCGGCCGCAGCTGGCGACCGCCGCTCGGACGGCGCGGCACGGCGGCGGTGCTCGGCACCGCGGTGGCCTGGACGGTGCTCCGCAACCTCTGGTGAGCGCCCCGCGCTCCCGGCCGTACGGCTCGTCCGGGCCGGCCCCTCGTGACCCGGAGTGTCCGGACTTCGGACTGTGCTCGAACCAGCGGCCGGGTGGGGCGGTTGATATGCGGACCTTTGTCCCGATTCGTTCTCGGCGGCGCAATCGATCATGCCCGAATTTTGGACAACCACTTCCGTCGCGACATTTCCTTCACTACCTTTCCCACACGCTCTTCCGCCGGGTCACCCCCGAGAGACGGGCGCCGCAGGGCACGCACGGGCTTCATGGATTCGCACCTCGCGACCCGAGCGCGGCCACCCCCACCTGCGCGCGACACCCACCCCGGACCGGCCCCCGACCGGTCCGCGAGCTGCCGCGGAAAGGAATGCCCGTCGTGACAGCCGAGACCTCCCAGACCCTGGACCGTGGCGTCCGGGTGCTCAAGCTCCTCGCCGACTCCGAGCACGGCCTCACCGTCACCGAACTGGCCGCCCGGCTGGCCGTCAACCGGACCGTCGTCTACCGGCTGCTGGCCACCCTCGAACAGCACGGCCTCGTCCGCCGCGACATCGGCGGCCGGGCCCGGGTCGGCCTCGGTGTGCTGCGCCTCGCCCACCGGGTGCACCCGCTGCTGCGCGAGGCCGCCCTGCCCGCCCTGCGCAGCCTGGCCGAGGACCTCGGCGCCACCGCCCACCTCACCCTGGTGGACGGCAACGAGGCGCTCGCCGTCGCCGTCGTGGAGCCGAGCTGGACGGACTTCCACGTCGCCTACCGCACCGGGCTGCGCCACCCGCTCACCGAGAGCGCCGCGGGCCGGGCGATCCTGGAGGCGCGCACCTTCCCCAGCCAGCGGCGGCCCGAACAGGGCTTCGTCATCACCCGCGCGGAGGAGCAGTCCGGGGCCTGCGGCGCGGCCGCCGCGCTGCTCGGGCTGAGCGGCGTCGAGGGCAGCGTCGGCGTGGTGATGCTGAACGGGCTGGTGCCCGAGCGGGTCGGACCCCGGGTGGTGGAGGCCGCGACCGAGGTGGCGGACGCCCTGCGGTAGTGCCCGGGCGGGACGCGGGGTGTGTTTGGATTCCTCCTGTGTCCGACTCCAAGCTGACCAAGGCCCTGACCGCCCCGCGGACCCGTGCGCTCACGCTCTGCGGGGTGCTGGTCGCCGCACTGTTCGGGGTGGCCGCGTTCGTCCCGCTGCCGTACACGCTGACCTGGCCGGGCCTGACCGCGGACACCCTCGGCAGCTACCAGGGCAAGCCCGTCCTCACCATCACCGGGGCGCCGCTGCGCACCACCGAGGGCGAGCTGCGGATGGTCACCATCTCGGCCACCAACCCGGGGGACCGGACCACCTTCTGGCGCTCCCTGCAGGCCTGGTTCGACCCGGACGAGGCGGTGCGCCCGACCGAGTCGGTGTACCCGCAGAGCAACCCGGCCAAGGCCGAGCAGGTGACGGCGCAGCAGATGGCCCAGTCGCAGGACAGCGCGACCACGGCCGCGCTCGGCTACCTCCACCTGTCGCCGGACCAGGTGAAGGTGAAGGTCGACCTCGGCGACGTGGGCGGCCCGAGCGCCGGCCAGATGCTGGCGCTGGGCATCGTCGACAAGCTGGCCGGCGACGGCAAGGGCGGCGACCTCACCGGCGGGCTGAAGATCGCGGGCACCGGCACCATCGACGACCAGGGCGACGTCGGCGCGGTGGGCGGCGTTCCGCTGAAGACGCAGGCGGCCGCCCGGGACGGCGCGACGGTGTTCCTGGTGCCCAGGGACGAGTGCGCGGACGCCGGCGTGAACAAGCCCGCACAGCTGCGGCTGGTGCCGGTCAGCACGCTCGCCGAGGCGGTCTCGGCGCTGGAGGCGCTCAAGAGCGGCGGCAGCGTCCCCTCCTGCTGACCGGTTCTTCCGGGGGCGGTCCGGGGGCTAGGAAGCCGAAGGCGACCGCGGCGAAATCCTGCTCACGGGGCGATCTTGCTGTCGCGCGAGCCCCCGGCGCATGCCCGATCCGGTGCGGCGCCCGGCCGCGCCCGCCTATTCGGCGGCGGCCTGGTCCACCAGCGGCAGGATGCGGTACGGCACCGGGTTCTCCAGCGCGATCGCCGTCGACGAGCGGACGATCCCGTCGAAGCCCACCACCCGGTCGATCACCCGCTGGAGGTCGGCGTTGGAGCGGGCCACGATCCGCACCATCATGTCCCCGGCCCCGGTGATCGTGTGCAGCTCCAGCACCTCGGGCACGCTCGCCAGGTGGGCCCGGACGTCCGCGCCCTGGCCCTGGGAAATCTCCAGGGTGGCGAAGGCCGTCACCGGGTAGCCCAGCGCGGCCGGGTCCACCTCGGGGCCGAAGCCGCCGATCACGCCCTTGGCCTGGAGCCGGTCCAGCCGGGCCTGCACGGTGCCGCGGGCCACCTGGAGACGGCGCGAGCACTCCAGCACGCCGATCCGGGGCTCCTCGGCGAGCAGCCGGATCAGCCGCCCGTCCAGGGCGTCGATCGCGTCGTTCGTGCCGCCGGTCGGGCTGCCGGCCGAAGTGGCGGAAGGGCCTTGTGGGGTAGGGGAGTTGGACGAGCCGGGGGAGCTCGGGGACTGGGCGGTGGGCATCGCGGCTCCGTCCTCCGGTGGGCATTCTGTACAGCGGTGCCGCCGATTCTCCCGCCCCGGCACACAGCTTGACCAGGATGAAACGGAACAGTTGCGCGTCGGTCGGCCCGGCGCGACCCTCCAGCCACGACCCCGTGCGCCGGGCCCCACCCGTCGGGCGGGGCATCCGTCGCGGTCCCGTGCGTCCACTGGGAGGACGTCATGACCGACACCGCCGCCGGGCCCCTCCGGCTCTCGGGGGGCCTCGGGGGCGGCCGGGGCGGCGGGGAAGGGCCGACCGGCGCGGCGTCAGCGGATCGCGGTCTCGACGGTCGGCGGGTGGCCGTTCCAGTAGACGAACACCGAGTTGGCCTGGTTGTCCTTGGTGAAGTCGACCCGCATCCACTGGTCGCCGTTCCACACCTGCATCTGCCAGCCCGGGTCCGGGGTGGCCGAGACCAGGGAGGCCCGGTCCGGGCGGATGTCCAGGGCGACCCGGCCGCCGGGCACCGGGTAGCTCTTCACCGAGGACGTCGCCGTGGTGGTCGCGGGCGCCGGGCGGTGCGAGGACGGCGGGGCGGTCGTGGGGACCGGCGCGAGCGGGGTGGTGGCGGACGGCGAGACGGGCGGACCGGGCACTTCGGCCTGGGGCGCGGACCGCTCCTCGGCCGGACTCGCGGTCGGCGGGCGCGGGCCGCCACCGGTGGCCGGGGAGGGCAGCGGCAGCGCCTTGGGCTGCTCGAACGCGTCGCCGGTCAGGACGGCGTGCACGCCGAACCAGGACAGCGCCACCGCAGCCCCGGTGGCCGCCGCCCAGGCGCCGAGTTGTACCAGTCCGTTCCGCATCGTGCGGACATCCTGCCGTACTCCGTGCCCGGGCGGACGGGCACCCCCGTTCACGGGAAGGGGAGTTGCGCCCCGTCAGGGCGGCGTCCGGACGCGCCCCGGACCGACCCCGGACCGACCCCCGAGGTACAGACCACTGTCCGTCGATGGCGTACCGTGCAGGCCCATGGCAACAGTGCTCGTGGTCGAGGACGACCCCTTCGTACGTTCCGCGCTCATCCGGCACCTGACCGGCACCGGTCACGCCGTCCGCAGTGTGGGCACGGCCCTGGAGGCGCTGCGGGAGGTCGCCCAGGTCGGCTGCGACCTGGTGATCCTCGACCTGGGGCTGCCGGATCTGGACGGCAGGGAGGCGCTCAAGATGATCAGAGGGCTGACCGACGTGCCGGTGATCATCTCCACCGCCCGGGACGACGAGGCCGAGATCGTCCGGCTGCTCAACGACGGCGCCGACGACTATCTGGTGAAACCTTTCTCCGGGGAACACCTGAGCGCCCGGATGGCCGCCGTGCTGCGCCGGATCGGTGGCGGCGCCGCCAACGTCGCCCAGGTGCTGAGGGTCGGCGGACTGGCGATCGACATCCGGCGCCGCGAGGCCGTCCTGGACGGGCGGCCACTCGACCTGACCCGCCGTGAGTTCGACCTGCTGGCCTTCCTCGCCGCCCGACCCGGCGTGGTGGTGCCGCGCAAGGAGATCCTCGCCGAGGTCTGGCAGCAGACCTACGGCGGCGACCAGACCATCGACGTCCACCTCTCCTGGCTGCGCCGCAAGCTCGGCGAGACCGCCTCCAACCCCCGCTACCTGCACACCGTCCGCGGTGTCGGGGTGCGGCTGGAAGCCGCCGGGGGCCCGGCGGAGCACCGGACATGAGGCGGTTCGGGCACTCGCTGCGCTGGGCCCTGATCAAGGCCGCCATCGCCGGGACCACCATGGTCGCGCTGGCCTTCCTCATCCCGCTCGGCCTGATGGTCCAGCAGACCGCCCGGGAGCGCGCCTTCACCGCGGCCGAACGGCAGGCCGCGGCGCTCGGCCCGGCCCTCGCCATCACCACCGACCAGGACGCCATCGACCGCGCCCTGGCCAGCACCGACGCGGGCGCCCAGAACCGGATGGCGGTCCACCTGCCCGCCAAGGTGCCGCCCGCGGTCGCGCCCGGGGACGGCGGCCCCGGCGGGCCGACCATCGGCGAGGCCCGCGCGGCCGCCGCCGACGTCTCCACCGCGAGCGGGCAGGGCCGCGCCTTCACCGTCGAGGTGCCCGGCGGGTACGCGCTCCTCCAGCCGGTCGCGGTGGACACCGGCCGGACGGCCGTCGTCGAGGTGTTCGTGGCCGACGGCGACCTCACCCGGGGCGTCCCCACCGCCTGGCTGGTGCTCTCCGCGGTCGCGCTGGCCCTGGTCGCGATCTCGGTGCTGGTCGCCGACCGGATGGGCGCCCGGATCGTCGCCTCGGCCCGCCGCCTCGCCGCCGCAGCCCGCTCGCTCGGCGCCGGCGACCTCGCCGTCCGGGTGCCGGCCGACGGCCGGGCGGCCGTCGGCAGCCCCGAGGAACTGCGCGAGGCCGCCCACGCGTTCAACACCATGGCCGACCGGGTGGTCCAACTCCTCGCCGCCGAACGGGAGCTGGCCGCCGACCTGTCGCACCGGCTGCGCACGCCGCTCACCGTGCTGCGGCTCAACGCCGCCTCGCTCGGCGAGGGCGACGCCGCCGACGCCACCCGGCACGCCGTCGCCCAGCTGGAGCGCGAGGTCGACCAGATCATCCGCTCCGCCCGCCGCGCGCCCGGGGACGCGCCCGCCGTCGCCGTCGGCTGCGACGTCGCCGAGGTGATCCGCGAGCGTGTCGGCTTCTGGTCCGCGCTGGCCGAGGACGAGGGGCGCCGCTGGCAGCTCGCCGGGGCCGACCGGGCCCTGCCGGTACCGGTGCAGCGCGGCGACCTGGCCGCGGCGGTGGACGCGCTGCTCGGCAACGTGTTCCGGCACACCGCCGTCGGCACCGCGTTCTCGGTGGACGTCCTCGCGACCGACTGCTCGGTGATCGTGCTGGTCGGCGACGCCGGGCCGGGCTTCAGCGACCCGGCCGCCGCCCTCAAACGCGGCGAGGGCCACGGCGGCGAGGGCTCGACCGGGCTCGGCCTGGACATCGTCCGCAAGCTCACCGAGTCCACCGGCGGCGACCTCGCGCTCGGCCGCTCCGCGGTGCTCGGCGGCGCCGAGCTCCGGCTGCGCCTGCGGTCCCGCCCCGACACCGCCGCCCCGCGTGCCGGACGGCGGCGCAGCCGAGGGGCGCTGTTCCAGAAGTAGTGTTTCTTCCAAAGGAGTTCACGCCATGGGTTGGTGCGTCGAGGCGTTCGGGCAGGGCGGTGTAGTCCTGCCCGCCGAGTACCCACTGCCCGGCTTCACCGAGGCGGACGCGGTCCTGGTGGTCGGCGAACACCCGGACATGACGGCGTGCTTCCCGCTGGACGCCGGGCGGCTCGCCGCGCTCACCGGCCGGCTCGGCACCGCGCTGGAGCCGGACGCCGCCGCGTACTTCCTGAGCGTGTACGCCGACTGACGCTCCGGGTGTCTTCCTTAAGCGTCCCCTAAGGGAGTTCTACTGCTCGCTCAGGCGGCCCGTTCCGCCCCTCGGCGCCGCTAGCGTCGGTCGCGCCGGTCACCCGACCGAGCCGGGCCGGCCGCTCGGACGTCCTCGACGCACCCGCGTCCTCACGCACCGCGTCCGACCGCCGGTCTCCCCGTAGGCACCCGCGGAGGTAGCACGCCCATGACGACCCAGCCCAACCGCAGTTCCGGACGCCGCAGGCGCAGCCGCAAGGGCGCCGTCATCGGGGCCTCGGCGGTCGCCGCCGCACTGGTCGCGGGCGGTGTCGTCGTCCTCGCCTCCTCGGCGAGCGCCGCCTCGCTCGGCGCCGTCTACAGCCGGACCAGCACGTGGGACTCCGGCTACACCGGGCAGTACCTGGTGACCAATCCGGACGCCGGGGCGATCGACGACTGGACGCTCAGCTTCGACCTTCCGGCCGGGGCGAGGATCGACTCGCTCTGGAACGCGACCTTCACCGCCGACGGGCAGCACGTCACCGTGCGGCCGGAGTCGTGGGACAAGCGCCTGGAGCCGGGCAAGAGCGTCGTGGTCGGCTTCGTCGCGCAGGGCGCGGGCGCCGCCCAGGCCGAGCCGGTCAACTGCCTGATCAACAACACGTCCTGCAAGGGCGGCGACGGCAGCGTGCCCACCCCCTCGGGCCGTCCGACCGCGACCGCGACGGCCACCGTCAAGCCCGGCCCGACCGCGACGGCGACCCCCACCGCCACCGCCAAGCCCAGCCCGACCGCGACGGCGAAGCCGACCACCCCGGCCCCGACCCCGACCGTCACCCCGACAGCCACCCCCACGGCGACCGGTGTGCCCGTACCCCCGGCCGCCGCCGGGGCCGGCTTCGCCCCGTACGTCGACACCTCGCTCTACCCGCCCTACGACCTGGTCGCCACCGCCAAGGCCACCGGCGTGAAGAACTTCAACCTCGCGTTCGTGGTGTCCGGCGGGGGCTGCACCCCCAAGTGGGGCGGCGTGAGCGACCTCTCCGCCGATGCCGTGGCCGCCCAGATCGGCGCGCTGCGGGGGATCGGCGGCGACGTCCGGGCGTCGTTCGGCGGCGCCAACGGCACCGAGCTCGCCCTCGCGTGCTCCTCCGCCGCCGACCTCGCCGCCGCCTACCAGAAGGCCGTCGACGCCTACGGCCTCACCCGGCTCGACTTCGACGTCGAGGGCGGCGCGATCGCCGACACCGCGGCCAACAGCCGTCGCGCCCAGGCCGTCGCCCAGCTCCAGCGGACCGCCGCCGCCAAGGGCCGGCCCCTGGACGTCTCCTTCACCCTGCCCGCGCTGCCCTCCGGCCTGACCCAGGACGGCGTCAACCTGGTCGCCGACGCCAAGGCCAACGGCGTCGCGATCGGCGCCGTCAACATCATGGCGATGGACTTCGGCGACGGCGTCGCCCCGAACCCGCAGGGCCGGATGGGCACGTACGCGATCGCCGCGGCCACCGCCACCCAGGCCCAGGTGAAGAGCGTGCTCGGGCTGGACGACGCGGCCGCCTGGCGCAAGGTCGCGGTCACCCCGATGATCGGCGTCAACGACGTCGCCAGCGAGGTGTTCACCGTCGCCGACGCCAAGCAGCTCGCCGACTTCGCCGCGGGCAGGCACCTGGCCTGGCTGGCCATGTGGTCCGGCACCCGCGACAAGGCCTGCGGGGGCGGCGCGAAGGCGTACGCCGACGCCAGCTGCAGCAGCATCGTCCAGCAGCCGCTGGACTTCACCCGAGCCCTCGGCGCCTACACCGGCTGAGACCCTCACTCCGGCCGAGGCCCTCGCTCCGGCCGAGACCCTCGGACCAGTTCCCTTCGCGCGCCCCGGCCGGGCGTGCTCCGATCCGCGACGGAGCACGCCCGGCCGGGGCCGTCCATCACGCTGTGTGACCGATCGTGCCCGGGCCCTGTCGGCGGGCATCCGGTATCGTCGCTGGTTGGCCGAGCCGTGGACGGAGTGAACAGTGACAGCGGTGCAAGACGAGCGCAGCCCGGTGCGGACCGCACCCGACCCCTCGCCCGCTCCCCTGTCGGAACGGCTGAAGCACGCGTTCGGCGCACCCGTCCGGTCCCTGTGCGAGGCCCCACGGCGGCCGCTGCTGGCCGTCTCGGCCGTGGCGTTGTTGTCCCTGGTCGTGTACGCCGTGGTCCGGCACTTCGTGCACACCTCGATGGTGGACATGATCGTCTACCGGGCCGAGGGCGCGGCCGTCGCGAACGGCACGGACCTGTACGCGCTGCGCGTCACCGAGTGGAACCTGCCCGCGACCTACCCCCCGTTCGCGGCCATGCTGTTCGTCCCCACGACCTGGTTCCCGGTGCCGTTCCTGCGAGTGGCGATCACTCTCGGCAACCTCGGGCTGCTCGCGCTGCTCACCCACCTGTCGTTCAAGCTGGTCGGCTGGCCGCGCCGGGAGCTGCGGCCACTCGGCGTGATCCTGGTGACCGGCTGCGGGGTCTGGCTCGAACCCGTGTTCACCACGCTCCGCTACGGCCAGATCAACCTCGCGCTCGCCTGCCTGATCCTCTGGGACCTCACCCGTTCGGACGCACGCCGCAGCAAGGGCCTGGCGATCGGCATCGCCGCCGGCATCAAGCTCACCCCCGGCCTGTTCGCCGTCTACCTGCTGATCACCGGCCGGGTCCGGGCCGCCTTCGTGGCCGGCCTCACCTTCCTCGGCACCTTCCTGATCGGCGCGGTCGCGCTGCCCGACGCCACCTGGGGCTTCTGGACCGAGTACCTCTACGACTCCTCCCGGGTCGGCAAGACCGAGATCGTCGACAACCAGTCGCTGCGCGGCGCCTTCGCCCGCCTGCTGCACACCGCCGACCCCGGCACCCTCGCCACCCTCGGGGCCGGCGCGGCCGCCGTCGCCGGGCTCTTCGTCGCCGCCTGGGCCGCCCGCAGCTCCCGCTGGCTGCCGCGGGCCGAGGCCTGGGGCGTCTGCTGCGCCGCCGTCACGGCCGTGCTGATCTCGCCGATCAGCTGGACCCACCACTGGGTGTGGTGCGTGCCGGTGCTCGTCCTGCTCGCCACCGAGGCCTCCGTCGAGCACGCCCGCCCGGCGGCCGTCCGCAGGGTCCGCTGGCGGGCCGCGTTCGGGGCCACGCTGCTCGCGTTCTTCTCCTTCGCGATGTGGGCCGCCAAGCCGCAGGGGCCGGCCGTCCTCACCATGGGACCGCTGCGCCAGCTGCCCACCTCCGTCTACCCGTGGGTCGGGCTCTGCTTCCTGCTCGCCGCCGCCATCCGGATAAGGGCCCGGCGGCAGGCCGGCGGCGCGCCGGTCGTCCGGCTGCCCGGGCAGCGCGACGGCGGTGGTCCCGGCGCCGCGCGCGAGCGTCAGCAGGCCCCCGCGGCCCGCTGAGCCGCTCCCCGTCCGGCCTGGTCGGCGCGGCTTCGACCGGCCTGCTTCCGGGCCTGGTCGGCGCGCGTCGGCCGGTCGCCGTCCGGTCCGGCTCCCTCACGCGAGCAGATCGGCGAGCGAGCCGTCCACGTCCAGCGCGGCCGTCTCGCTGCCCGGCGGGACGAGCCGGTGCGCCCGCTCCAGCCAGGCCGCGACGGCCGGCAGCGGCGCCTCCAGCAGCGCGTCCCCGGCCGGGGAGCTCAGCGCCAGGCACAGCACGCTGCGCCGGCCCGTGGGGGCACCTGCGGCCGAAGGCCGGCGGAGGGCCGGCCAGATCCGCACGTCGCCCTGGCCGCACGGGCGGAAGGTGCCCTCGACCAGCAGCTCGCGGGCGAACACCCAGGTCACCGGCGAGCCGGTGTCCAGGTGGAAGGTGATGTGGACCGCGTACGGGTCGTGGCTGCCGTACGACAGCCGGGCCGGCACGGGGACGCTGTGCTCGGGGGAGAGCACCAGGCTGAGCTCCAGCTCGTGCTCGACCACGCTGACGGGGCGCTCCATGATCGTCTTCCTCTCCGCCTTCGGTTCGTGCCCGGTTTCGGGCCCTGTGACCTTTGAGAGAGCGGTCCGTACCGGCTCTTACCCGTGTTTCCGGAATTTCTTCGGGAAGCTCGGCCCGGGGTGGTGAACGGGGACGCATGGGCGCGCGAACGGTTCCGTGCGCCAGGGGGCGGCGCGGCCGGATCCCATACCCCGGGCGGGTCCCCGGTGTCCGGGGATTCGCCAACTTACCGTCGCCGGTCCGCCGAGGCACTACCCTTTGTGACTGCCCGGCGACTGTCCGCCCTTCCGGCGATGCCCCGCACGCACCGACCGCGGAACCGCCCGCCGCGCCCCGGGCCGCCCGCGGGCCCGCCGGGCGGGCGTGCCGCGGCGGCGCCGGGACCTGACAGGAAAGAAGGCCCCGCATGACGGACCAGCCCTTCGCCGGCGGTGCGGACACGGCCGTCGGACCCGAGCCGGGTTACTACCCCGATCCTTCGATCCCCGGCTTCGTCCGGTACTGGGGCGGCTCCGCCTGGGTGCCCGGCACCAGCCGGCCCGCCCCGGCGGAGGGCCAGGTGCTGGAGCCGCCGCGCTTCGCGGCCCGGCGGCCCGCAGTGGGCGCCGGCGTGCGGCCGGGGGCGCGGGCCGTGCCGCCGCCCGCGCCGGTGCCGGCCGGGGAGCCGGAGCCGGAGTCCGTGGACGGCGCCCGCGGTTCCGGGGACACCGGGCCGGTGTACCTGGACCAGACGGAGGGCGGGGCGTCGTTCGTCGTCGGGCCGCAGATGGAGGCGATCGGCGGGCCGGTGTTCCGGGGGGCGGTGGAGGAGCCTGCGGCCGGGGGATCGGAGCCGGCTGGGTCTGCGGACGCGTTGGACGCGTCCGGGTGGCAGGCCGATCCGCAGGCGCAGCGGGGGCTGATGGAGACGGGCGGGCCGCCGCGCTGGGTCTCGTGGGGGGCGCTTTCGGAGGCGCCCGCGGTGGACGAGGGGCGCGCGGACGAGGGGCGCACTCAGATTGCTGAGACGGTGGCGGTCGGTGCCGATCCGGCGGCGGTGGGGGCGTCCGCCGGCCCGGCGGTCGCGGTCGTTCCGGCCGAGACGGCTTCCGCGGCGGCCTCGGTGGCGGTGCGGGCGCCGGAGCGCACTGCGCTCGCCGAGTCGGGTTCCGCCGCGCCCGCTCCCGTTCCGGATGAACCCGACGAGCCGGTGGAGGCCGCCCCCGCCGCGTCCCCCGCCGTCCGGCCGCAGCGTCCGGCCGCCGTGCGCCGCCGCCCCGCCCCCGCGGCGCCCGCCGGCCTCGGGCGGCGGCTCGCCGCACGGGCCGTGGACACCGCAGTCCTCGCGGTCGTCGCCGCAGCGGCCGGGATCCCGCTCGTCGGCTCGGTGACCGACCACATCCAGCGGAAGCTCGACCAGGCCCGGATGGCCAGCGCCCTCACCCGCCGCGAGGTGCGGGTGTGGCTGGTGGACGACGTCGTGGTCGGCAAGATCGCCGTCCTGCTCGGCGTCCTGCTCTTCGTCAGCCTGCTCTACGAGGTCCTGCCGACCGCCCGCACCGGCCAGACCTTCGGCAAGCGGCTCGCCGGGATCCGGGTGGCCGACACGGCCGCCTCCCCGAGCGCCGCCGCCCGCACCCGGCTGGGCCTCGGCCGTTCACTGCTGCGATGGATCGTCAGGCAACTCTCCCTCCTCCTCCCGATCGGCCTGCTCTGGCCGCTGCTCGACCGCCCGGCCCGGCGTGGCTGGCACGACCGGGCGGCGCGCACCCGGGTCGTCCGGGACTGAGCGGCGGTGCCCGGCCGGGCTTCCCGCCCCTGGCGGGCAAAACAGACTGAATGTCCCAAACCCCGTGAATGTGTGATGTTCTACTCGGGGCATGAGTACCCACGACCCCTCGGGCCCCCAGCCGGAGGGGGGCGGCCAGCCCTCCTCCGACAAGCAGTCCCCGCAGCCGGGCGGCGGCACGCCGGAAGGCAAGCCGTCGGACCCGTACGGGAACCCGCCGCCCGCCGACACCCCCCAGGACCGCCCCGGCGCGTACGGCGGCACGTACGGCGGCGCACCGGGCCACGGCCAGGCCCCGTACGGCCGGCAGCCGTACGGGCAGGACCCTTACGGCGGGAACCCGCCCGGCTACGGCCCCAGCGGCGACGGTGCTCCCGGCACCGGGCCCGTGCCCGGGATGCCGCCCCTCGGCAGCTGGCCCAACCGGATCCTCGCGCGGATCATCGACTACCTGCTCGTCCAGGTCGTCGCGCTGCTCGTCGTCCTGCCCTTCGCCGGCCTCGGCAACCGCTCCGGCGAGGCCGACGCGTTCTGGCTCGCCTGCGCGCTCTACCTCGTCTACGAGGGCCTCATGCTCGGCCGGGACGGCCAGACCCTCGGCAAGAAGGCGATGAAGATCCGCGTCGCGATGCTCGTCGACGGCAACTCGCCCACCCGGCCCGCCGCCTGGACCCGCGCCGCCGTCTACATCCTCCCCGCCGTGATCTGCTGCGCCGCCTTCTGGTGGCTCGTCGACGGGCTCTTCGGCGTCTTCGACAAGCCCTACTGTCAGTGCATCCACGACAAGGCCGCGAAGACCGTGGTGGTCTCCACGGCCTGACCGGTGGAGCGGTGACGTCCGAGCGGGACGCCCGGCGGCGGATCAGCGCTGCCGGGCGTACTCGTGTCCGGTCGGCGCCGGCACCCGGGCCGCCCGCCTCGGCCTGGGCGAGGACGGCAGCGGCAGCAGCGCCACCAACGTGCCGAGCGCCAGGGCGAATCCCACCAGTGCCGCGACCTCCGGTACGCCCACGGCGCCCGAGACGGCCAGCAGCGCCACGGTGGCGGCGACGACGGTGAACGTACCGAGGAGCAGCTGGGCAGCGGTCGGACGCGGCATGGCGGGGTCCTTCGCACGTCGGGGGAAACGGGCGGTCGGGGGAGACTCGCGGGAGTGGTGCCGGTGGTGCTGGTGGTGCCGGTGCCAGGAGTCCTACCCGGCACGGGAGTTCGATAAGTCAAGGCTAAGCCCCCGGGGCCGGGGCACGGGGGGCGCACGGGCTCACCTCGGGTCGTCCGGGCCGCTCGGTACGGTGACCGGGACCGACCCTTCACCTCTCAGGGGGAACCGCCCGTGTCCATCCCCGCCGACTGGCCCACCACCGAGGCCGAGGCCCGCGCCGAACAGGAGCGCCTCCGGCCGCTCGTCCAGGCCCACGACGACCCGGGCCGGCCCGCCGTACGGCTCGTGGCCGGGGTCGACGTCGCGTACGACGACGACCGCGACCTCGTCGTCGCGGCCGCCGTCCTGCTCGACGCCGACACCCTCGACGTCGTCGAGGAGGCCACCGCCGCCGGGCGGATCCCCTTCCCGTACATCCCCGGGCTCCTCGCCTTCCGCGAGATCCCCGCCGTCCTCGACGCCCTCGCCGGCCTCGCCCGCACCCCCGACCTCGTCGTCTGCGACGGCTACGGACTCGCCCACCCCCGCCGCCTCGGCCTCGCCAGTCACCTCGGCGTCCTCACCGGCCTGCGCACCCTCGGCGTCGCCAAGACCCCGTTCACCTTCGACCACCACCAGCCCGACACCCCGCGCGGATCCACCAGCCCCCTCACCGACCCCGCGACCGGCGAGGAGGTCGGCCGGGCCGTCCGCACCCAGCCCGGCGTCAAGCCCGTCTTCGTGTCCGTCGGCCACCGCATCGGCCTCGACACCGCCGTCGCCACCACCCTCCACCTCGCCCGTCGCTACCGTCTCCCGGAGACCACCCGGCATGCCGACCACCTCTGCCGCGGGGCGCTGGTTGCGGCGCAGGCGTCAGGAATCTGACATCACATCAGGCTCGTTCCGATGTGCGTGTTGGGCATGGGCGAGTTGAGCAGGACGTGCCGGTGAGGTGTCGCCATGGCCGCGGGCACGGGCACGGGCAGGATCTCCAGCGGCGGCGTGGGGCGCGGCTACCGGGTCGAGGTCGAGCAGCTCCACGCCTTCGCCGTCCAAGTGAGGCTCCTCCTCGCCGAGTTCCATCAGCGGGCCGACGGCACCACCGCTCACGGCCAAGGCCGTGGAGGTAAATCCCGCCGTCGACGACGGCCCGAGGGACAACCCGTTGGTGCACCGGGCGGAGTGATCGGGGCCGTGGTCCGGGGTGTTGGTGCTGTGGATGGGTGCGGTGGCGGCTGCGGCGCTGGGGGTGGCAGCAATTCGGCGACGGGTGGCGGCAATGGTGCTGGTGGGGGCCGTGGGGCAGGCTCCATGCTGGGCGCATGAGTGACTCGGAGAACACCGCCGCCGTCGTGCCGGACGTCAAGGACTGGACCTGGGTGCTGGAGCGCGCCTGCCCGGATTGTGGGCTGGAGACGCCGTCCGTCGTCCGGGAGGACGTCCCGGGGATGGTCCGGGCGAACGCGGCGAGTTGGGTGGCGGTGCTGGGGGAGGACGAGGACGGGGTGCGTCGGCGGCCGGAGCCCGGGGTGTGGTCGGCGCTGGAGTACGCGTGCCACGTGCGCGACGTGTTCCGGATGTTCCACGTGCGGCTGGGGCTGATGCTGGCGCAGGACGACCCGCTGTTCCCCAACTGGGACCAGGATGCGACGGCCGTCGCCGAGCGCTACGGGGAGCAGCGGCCCACGGTGGTGGCGGAGGAGTTGGCGGCGGCCGCCGAAACGCTGGCGGCGGCGTTCGAGCGGGTGGCGGGGGAGGAGCAGTGGCGGCGGACCGGGAGTCGGAGCGACGGTGCGCGGTTCACGGTGGAATCGCTCTCCCGCTATCTGGTCCACGACCCGGTGCACCACCTGTTCGACGTGACCGGCACGCGGCACGCGTAGTGCCTCACCAGCCGGAGGCCTCGCGCAGCATGGTGCGGCGCAGCCGGCCGGCGACGCTGGCGGTGTCGGTGCCGATGACGTCGGCGATCTCGGGCGCGGCGAGGCCGACGACGTAGTGGAGGATCGCCAGGTCGTCGTCGGCGGGGTGGCGCTGCGGGGCGGTGGGCACGGGCCGGCGGGTGTGGTCGGCGACGGTGCCGCGCAGGATCTGCCAGGCGTGCGCGGTCGGGTTGGCGGTGCCGAGCAACTCGCGCCAGTGGACCGCGATTTCGGCGAACGCCTGCTGGACGGCGGCGGCCGCCTCGGCGCGGTCGGGCAGCCAGACCCGGGCGTAGCTGAGGTACCGCGGACGGTGGAGTTCGCAGAACGCGGCGAACTCCACGGGTACGTCCGCCGGTACGTCCGCCGGCACGTCGGCCAGGGCGTCGGCCGGTGCGCCGGCCGGTTCGCCGGGCCTCGGGGGCGGCTCGGCGGGGATCCTGTGACGGTTGGTCATCTCGACTTCTCGGCAAGGGAGATGGGTGTCGGGCGGTCGATCATGTGTGCTCACTCTACGGTAGGCCCTCGGTGCGCTGGGTGACCAATCGGATGGAATGCCCGGATCCCGCCGCCGCGCGGCCGGTTCCCGTGCCGGCCGGTGCGACTCGGCGCGGGGGGTGGTCGGCGCGGCGGCGGCGGGGGGATCGGCGGAAGGGTGGTGCGCAGTGCCGCTGGGGCGTGGGGGTGAGCGTGTCGAGGCTGGTCAGAGGCGTGGTGTCGGCGGGGTCGGCGTGGGCTGCACGGCGGTTGATGTGCCACCGTAGGCCTTGCGGCGGCCCGCGTCCACGCCTACGGCGCGAAGTCGCGCGCGCACAACCGCACGTACGACCGGGGCGTACGCGACTTCGCGCCCGGGTGGTCGCGGCGACCACGCCCCGGGGGCGTAGTGCCCGGGGCGTGGGAGGGTTGACGGACCGTCAGTGATGCGGGCGGGCCTCCGCGGGGGAGATCCGGTCGTCCGCGGCGGTGCCGCGTTCGGTCTGGGCGGGGAAGGTCTCGATGGCCCGCCGGCGGGCGAGTTGTGCGGCGGCCGACGCCGCGGCTCCGGCGGCAGTGGCGGCCGCGGTGCCCGCGGTCTCCTCGCAGGAGCGGGCGGAAAGCGCGTTCGTGACGCGCCGGCGGCGGCCGAGGGCGGTGCGTGCGGCGTGCTCCTCGGCCGCCTGTCTCGCCGCCAGGTAGGCCTGGACGGCGGCCATGCCGTAGACGGGCTGGATCAGCTGGTGGCCCTTGAAGAAGGGTCTGGCGGGGGCGAAGCCGGCGGCGACCACGAGGTCGCGGATCTCCGCTATCTCGGCTTCGCTGCGGGCGGTGAAGCGGACCTCCCACCCCTTCTTGTACGTATGGCCCTGTTCGCCGCTGCGGCGGGCCGGGTCCGGGCGGCGGACGTATCCGGGCAGGCGGCCGAGGCGGAGTTGGGCCGCGCGGAGGCCTGCGGTCTCGTCACGTGACATGACGTAAGCCTAGGCAATCCCGCGGGCGGGAGTGACGCCTGGAGGGTGTCTCGGCGTATGCCCTTGGTCACTCTCGGTCAGACGGCCTGGTTGTCGATCGTTTTCGATCAGATAAGACAAGCGTATTGGCATCCATTACTCCGAATGGGTGAGGGTATGGGGACTTTAGTGCGGGCTGGTCCCGGTTTCGCGACGGTTGCGTAACAGTGCGTCAGGCAGCGGCTCGCGGGTCCGGGCGGTTGGGGATGGTGTCGGCATGAACTACCGGATTCCCTCGCCGCCACCGTCCCTGGAGGAGCTGGCGAAGCGTCAGCAGAACGTCGTCACCGCGAGCCAGCTGCGCGCCCGGGGCGTGCCGGCCCGCGTCATCACCGAGCACTGCCGCCGGGGCGGCCCCTGGCAGCGCGTCCTGCCCCGGGTGTACCTGCTGCAGGCCGGGGAGCTCACGCCGGAGCAGCGGATGTGGGCCGCCCTGCTGTACGCGGCGCAGAACGGCCGCGAGGAGGGTCGCGGAGGCCGCGGCGAGGGCGCGGTGATCACCGGCGCGGCCGCGCTCGCGCTGTACGGGTTCGCCGCCGTGCCGCGGCTGCCGGCCGTCACCGGGGTGGGCGTCCTGGTGCCCCGCCAGCGTCGCCTGAAGGACGTCGGTGAGGTGCGGATCCTGCGCACCGAACGGGAGTTGGTGGCCCGCTCGGTGCACGGCCTGGCCTGTGCGCCGGTGGCCCGGGCGGTGGCCGACGCGCTCGGCGAGTGGACGGCGGACGGGACGGCCCCGGCACCGGTCCGCGCGGTGCTGCGCGAGGCCGTCTCGCGTCCCGAGGGCCGGTGCACGGTGGGGGAGTTGGCGGCCGAGCTGGTCGAGTCCGGGCTGACCGCCGAGCCGCGGGTGCGGGCCGCGCTGGACGAACTGCTGGCCGCCGAACGGGAGTCGGTGCTGGACCGGCTCGGCGAGCTGGTGGACGAGTGGCTGCTGCCCGTCCCGCTGGCCGGCCCGGAGCTGCGGATGCGCGGCGGCACCTACATCGCCGTCCCGGACCTCTACTGGCCGCAGCGCGGCGTCGCGGTGGAGGTGGACTCGGACCTGCGCTGCGTCAGCGAGGGCGAGGCCGCGTGGGTGCGCGGCGGCCAGCACCGGATGGAGTACCTGGGGATCCGGGTGGTCTACGTCAGCGGGGCGCGCCTGGCCGCCGACCCGGAGGCCGTCGGCGGCGAGCTGCGCGAGGCCTTCCGGGAGGGCGGGACGGACGTCGTGGACCTGCTGATGGGCTAGGGCCCGCCTTCGAACCCCCCGTCCGCGCGGTGGCTCAGCCGCGCACGACCGGAGTGCCGACCAGCTCGACCCCGGCCGCCCGGAGCTCCGCCAGTGCGGCGGCGGTGGTCTCCGGCGCCACCCCGGCGGTGAGGTCCAGCAGGACGCGGGTGGTGAACCCGGCCCGGGCCGCGTCCAGCGCGGTGGCCCGGACGCAGTGGTCGGTGGCGATGCCGACCACGTCGACCTCGTCGACCTGCCGCTCGCGCAGCCACTCGACCGGCCCGCGCCGGTTCTCGTCCAGCCCCTCGAAGCCGCTGTACGCCGCCGAGTGGGCGCCCTTGTCGAAGACCGCCTCGACCGCTCCGGAGATGACGGCGGGTGCGAAGTTGGGGTGGAAGCCCACGCCCTCGGTGCCGGCCACGCAGTGCACGGGCCAGCTGGTGACGTAGTCGGGCTCGGTGGAGAAGTGGTCGCCCGGGTCGATGTGGTGGTCGCGGGTGGCGAGGATGTGCCGGTAGCCGGGGGAGGACTCGGCGATCAGGTCGGTGATGGCGGCGGCCACCTCGGCGCCGCCGGCGACGGCCAGGCTGCCGCCCTCGCAGAAGTCGTTCTGCACGTCGACGACGATCAGTGCCCGGTGCATGGCTCGCATCCTCGAAATGTGGGGGCGTCCGGCGGGAGCGGGTGCCCGGTGGTGGGGTCCCCGGGAGCGCACGGCCCGCGGGCGGGTGAGCGCGCGCGGATCGTTCGCGGGGCGTGCGCGGAACGCACGCGGGGAGTTCCCGGGGACTCCATGGGAACTCTACGGCTGACTCTAGGGAGTGGCGCGCGGAGGCGGAAGGCCCGTGGGGCCCTGCGCCGCGCCGCGCGAGGTGTCTAGACGAGCAGTTCGGTCGGCAGGACCGGGTCGCCCTTGGAGAGCTGAGTGGCCGACAGCGGCAGCGCGGCCCGGGCCCGGACGTGCCGGTCGCGGGCGGCGCCGAGCGGCTCGCGGCCGACCGTCTCGCCGGCCAGGACCAGCGGCACCTGCAGCAGGTGCGGCTCCAGCCCGGCCGGGACGGGCCCGGTGCCGACCACCTCGGCCTCGGCCACGCCGTCCGCGTCGGGCCGGCGCGCGGCCCACTTGCGGCCGCCGATGCTGGTCTTGCCGCCGGCCGCGCGCTTGGCGACCGGCACCAGCGGCCCGTCCGGGGTCTCGGCGCGGGCGACCAGCTTGTAGACCATGGCGCAGGTCGGGTGGCCGCTGCCGGTGACCAGGCTGGTGCCGACGCCGTACCCGTCGACGGGGGCGGCGGCGAGTGCGGCGATCGCGTACTCGTCGAGGTCGGAGGTGACGATGATCCGGGTCTTCTCGGCGCCGAGCTCGTCGAGCTGGCGGCGGACGCGGTGGGCGAGCAGGGTGAGGTCGCCGGAGTCGATCCGGACGGCGCCGAGCCCGGGACCGGCCACCTCGACGGCGGTACGGACGGCCTCGCGCAGGTCGAAGGTGTCGACCAGCAGGGTGGTGCCCTTGCCCATGGAGGCGATCTGGGCCCGGAAGGCGTCCCGTTCGCTGTCGTGGACGAGGGTGAACGCGTGCGCGGCGGTGCCGGTGGTGGGGATGCCGTGGGTGAACCCGGCCTCCAGGTCGGAGGTGGCGGTGAATCCGGCCACGTAGGCGGCCCGGGCGGCGGAGACGGCGGCCTGCTCGTGGGCCCGGCGGGCGCCCATCTCGATGACCGGCCGGCCGCCGGCGGCCGCGGTCATCCGGGAGGCGGCGGCGGCGATCGCCGAGTCGAAGTTGAGGATCGACAGGATGACCGTCTCCAGGATCACCGCCTCGGCGAAGGTGCCCTCGACGGTGAGCAGCGGCGAGCCGGGGAAGTAGACCTCGCCCTCGGGGTAGCCGTGGATGTCGCCGGTGAACCGGTAGTCGGCGAGGTAGCGCAGGGTGTCGTCGTCGACCACGTCCTGGCCGGCCAGCCAGTCCAGCTGGGCGGGGGTGAAGCGGAAGTCCTCGACCGCGTCGAGCACCCGGCCGGTGCCGGCCACCACGCCGTAGCGGCGCCCGCTCGGCAGCCGCCGGGTGAACACCTCGAAGACGGAGCGGCGGTGCGCGGCCCCGCTGCGCAGGGCGGCCTGCAGCATGGTGAGCTCGTAGCGGTCGGTGAGCAGCGCGGTCGAGCCGGCCGCGCGCACTGAAGTGGCGTCCATGAAGATGATGCTACAACCACTTAGCGTCAGAGTGACGATTTCTCGGGAACGGACCGGGGCGAAATCGCCTGGGGGTCCCCCGGATGGCAGCATGGGCTCTGAAGGGGCATGGACGTCGAGCGCGGGAAGAGCGCAGCGAGGAGGACCCGGCGGTGAGTGTCGCGCCCGTGGAGATCGAGCGCCCGGAGGTCGAAGCACTGCCGGTGGCGGAGCCCGACACCCCGTGGGTGACCATCGTGCACAACGACCCGGTCAACCTGATGAGCTACGTCCAGTACGTGTTCCAGGCCTACTTCGGCTACCCGAAGGACAAGGCCCGCAAGCTGATGATGGACGTGCACACGAAGGGCCGGGCGGTGGTCTCCAGCGGATCCCGCGAGGAGATGGAGCGGGACGTCCAGGCGATGCACGGCTACGGCCTCTGGGCCACGCTGCAGCACGACTGACGCGCGCCCCTTCGGCGAGTGACTGACGAGCGACTGACGAGCGACGACGAAGACGGGCTGACCGATACAGATGGCTGGGTTGTTCGAGAGCACCGGCGGCGGGGGTGCGGCGATCGCGCTGGACGAGGTGGAGGCCTCCATCCTGCGCTCGCTGGAAGTGCAGATGCTGGAGCTGATCGGCCCCGGCCCGGGCGGGGAGGGTGGCGACCCGCTGGCGGCGCTGTTCGCCGAGGGGCCGACCGAGGCGCCCGCCGACCCGGCGCTGGCCCGGCTCTTCCCGGACGCCTACGGAGGTCCGGGCAAGCCGGCGGACCCGGAGGACAGGGCCGCCGCCGGCGAGTTCCGCCGCTACACCGAGCTCGACCTGCGGGCCCGCAAGCGCGACGACGCGCTGCTCGTCGTCCGCTCGCTGGACGGTCTCGGCGGCGGTGGCGTGCTCAAGCTGGCCGCCCAGGACTGCCTGCGCTGGCTGGGCGCGCTCAACGACCTGCGGCTGACGCTGGGCGTCCGGCTGGAAGTCACCGAGGAGGACGAGCGGGGCCTGTACGACCTGCCGGACGGTGACGAGCGCAAGCCGCTGGTGATGGCGTACCTGTGGCTGGGTGCGCTCCAGGAGTCGCTGTTGGAGGCGATCGCGGACTGATTGCGCCCGCTTCCTGACTGATCGTGCCCGATTCCGGACAGGACCCGGTTGATTTGTCCAGTATGTGGACGATCGGCTGGGTCATTTTCCTGTAAATCGGGCGAACCATACCAGGTCATGCTCAAATAACGCTCAGATGAACACCGCTCTCCGAAGCCTGCGTGGTACGACTTCTCCACTCCACGAGACCCACCCAGGACGGTGCACGATGGCCGAGCAGCAGTACGACGAAGTCGTCGATGCCGAACCGGACGAGGAAGGCTACGAGCGGGGGCTCGGCAGCCGCCAGATCCAGATGATCGCGATCGGCGGCGCCATCGGTACCGGCCTGTTCCTCGGCGCCGGGACGGCGATCTCCAAGTCCGGCCCGAGCCTGATCCTCTCCTACGCCGTCGCCGGCGTGGTGATCTTCGCGATCATGCGGGCCCTCGGCGAACTGCTCACCTACCGCCCGGTCTCCGGCAGTTTCGCCGAGTACGCGCGCGAGTTCCTCGGCCCCTTCGCCGGCTACGTGACCGGCTGGACGTACTGGCTGTTCTGGGTCGTCACCGGCATGGCGGAGACCACCGCCGCCGCCGTGTACGTGAAGTACTGGGCCCCCGGCTTCCCGCAGTGGCTCAGCGCGCTGTCCTTCCTGGTCATCCTCTACGCGGCCAACCTGATCTCGGTGAAGCTGTTCGGCGAGATCGAGTTCTGGTTCTCCATGGTCAAGGTCACCGCCATCATCGGCATGATCCTGATCGGCATCGGCGTGCTCACCCTCGGCTTCAGCAAGGCCGGTGACACCGCGTCGATCACCCACCTCTGGCAGGACGGCGGCTTCTTCCCCAAGGGCATCGGCGCCACCGTGATGACCCTGCAGATCGTCATGTTCGCCTACCTGGGCGTCGAACTCGTCGGCGTCACCGCGGGCGAGAGCGAGAACCCCGAGAAGACCCTGCCGCGCGCCATCAACACCCTGCCCTGGCGCATCGCACTGTTCTACATCGGCGCCCTGGTGGTCATCCTCTCGCTCGTGCCGTGGACCGAGTTCCAGCCCGGCGTCAGCCCGTTCGTCGCCGCCTTCGGCAGGATCGGCATCCCCGCCGCGGCCGGCATCATCAACTTCGTCGTGCTCACCGCCGCCCTGTCCTCCTGCAACTCCGGCATGTACTCCACCGGCCGCATGCTGCGCGACCTCGCGCTGCGCGGCCAGGCCCCGGGGCAGCTCACCAAGCTCAACTCCCGCCGCACGCCGGCCTTCGCGATCACCCTCTCCTGCGTCCTGATGGGCGCCGGCGTGGTGCTCAACTACCTCGTCCCGGCCCGGGCGTTCGAGTACATCACCTCGGTCGCCACCGTCTGCGGCCTGTGGACCTGGGCGATGATCCTGATCGCCCAGATCCGCTACCGGAAGGCCTGGCGGGGCGGCCACCTGCCGCCGCCCACCTTCAAGGCGCCCGGCGGCGCGTGGGTCAGCTGGGCCGCGCTCGCCTTCCTCGTCCTGGTCGTCGTGCTGATCGGCTTCGACGCGGACAACCGGATCTCGCTGTACGTCTTCCCGGCCTGGGCCGTGGTGCTGGTGGCCGGCTACCAGGTGCTCAAGATCCGCCGCCCCGAGGCCGTCCACGGCGTCGCGCACGACCACCTGCACGTCCCGGCCGACGCGGACCAGGCTCGCTGACCGCTCCCCGGACGCCCCGGCGGACACCCGCCGGGGCGTGGCTATCCTGACCGCATGCTGACCATCACCCGAGAACTGCGCGACCGGATCGTCGCCCACGCCCGCGCCGACCACCCGGACGAGGCCTGCGGCGTGGTCGCCGGACCGGCCGGCAGCGGCCGGCCCGAGCGGTTCGTCCCGATGCTCAACGCCGCCCGCTCGCCCACCTTCTACGAGTTCGACTCGGGTGACCTGCTCAAGCTCTACCGCGAGATGGACGACCGGGACGAGGAGCCCGTGATCGTCTACCACTCACACACCGCCACCGAGGCCTACCCCTCGCGCACCGACGTGAGCTACGCCTCCGAGCCGTTCGCCCACTACGTCCTGGTCTCCACCGCCGAGGGCAACGGTTCCGAGGACCCGTACCAGTTCCGCTCGTTCCGCATCGTGGACGGCGAGATCACGGAGGAAGACGTCCAGGTCGTCGAGGCCTACCCGGCCTGACCAGCACCCACCTGGGCACGGCCCGCCGACCGCCCGCGAGCGGTCGGCGGGCCGCTGTCATCTCAATGGGAGGGACGAGAACATCCGGATCCCGAGACATGCGTGTCGGAGCGGGGCCGGGAATCTATACGATGAGCCCATGCGTTCCGTCGATGTGAGCACCCAGGCCCCGGGCACCCGCCTCGTGGCGCGCCTGCACATCGACCTGTGCCGGCTCGCCAGCGCGATCTGTCCCGGCACGCCCGCGCGCTCGCGCTGAGCCGCCCACGCCCCGGCCGGGCCCGCCGCCGCAGCGGGTGCCGGGCCCCGGAACCCTCCGCCCCGCCGCGCCCGTTGCGGCCCACCCACCTCACGACTCGCACAGGAGCGCACCCATGGCCATCGAGGTCCGCATCCCGACCATCCTCCGCACCTACACCGACGGCGCCAAGGCCGTCGAGGGCACCGGCAGCAACCTCGGTGAGCTCTTCACCGACCTCGACGCCCGCCACCCGGGCATCGCCGCCCGCCTGGTGGAGGGCGGCGAGCTGCGCCGCTTCGTCAACGTCTACCTGAACGACGAGGACGTCCGCTTCCTGGAGGGCATCTCCACCGCCCTCGCCGACGGCGACAGCGTCACCATCCTGCCCGCCGTGGCCGGCGGCGCCCGCTGATCGACCGCCCTCCCGGCCGCCCGCGCACGGCGGCCGGAAGGGCGTCCTTCCCCACCCCACCGTCGTGGCCGGAGGCCTCCCTTGCGTTACGACAGCCCGCTCGAAGCCGTCGGCAACACCCCGCTGGTCCGCCTGCCGCGGCTGTCCGCCGCCGTCCCCGGCAACGCCGAGGGCCTCGTCACCCTCTGGGCCAAGCTGGAGGACCGCAACCCCACCGGCTCCATCAAGGACCGCCCGGCGCTGCACATGATCGAGCGCGCCGAGGCCGACGGCCGGCTCATCCCCGGCTGCACCATCCTCGAACCCACCAGCGGCAACACCGGCATCTCGCTCGCCATGGCCGCCAAGCTCAAGGGCTACCGGATGGTCTGCGTCATGCCGGAGAACACCAGCGAGGAGCGGCGCGAACTGCTCCGCATGTGGGGCGCCGAGATCATCTCCTCCCCGGCCGCGGGCGGCTCCAACACCGCCGTCCGGATGGCCAAGGAGATCGCCGCCGAGCACCCCGACTGGGTCATGCTCTACCAGTACGGCAACCCCGACAACGCGGGCGCCCACTACGCCACGACCGGCCCCGAGATCCTCGCCGACCTGCCGACCGTCACCCACTTCGTGGCCGGCCTCGGCACCACCGGCACCCTCATGGGCGTCGGCCGCTACCTGCGCGAGAAGGTCCCCGGCGTACGGATCGTCGCCGCCGAGCCGCGCTACGACGACCTCGTGTACGGGCTGCGCAACCTCGACGAGGGCTTCGTCCCCGAGCTGTACGACGCCGAGGTGCTCACCACCCGCTTCTCGGTCGGCTCCGCGGACGCCGTCCGGCGCACCCGCGAACTCCTCCAGCAGGAGGGCATCTTCGCGGGCGTCTCCACGGGTGCCATCCTGCACGCCGCGATCGGCGTCGGCCGCAAGGCCGCGGCGACGGGGGAGCGGGCGGACATCGTCTTCGTCGTCGCGGACGGCGGGTGGAAGTACCTGTCCACCGGCATCTACACGGCCGAGTCCACCGAGGCGGCCGTCGAGGCGCTGCAGGGCCAGCTCTGGGCCTAGCCGGCCGCTCCGCAGGGCTAGTTGCTCTGCAGAGCCCGCTGCGCGCGGGCCCAGACCTGACGGTCCACCGTGCCGGCGCGGCGGCGGAAGGCCGACAGCGGCACGTGGCGAAGCTCGTCGGTCTCCAGCCAACTGGTCCGGCCCTGCCGGTCGCCCACCGAACCGGGCGGCAGCGGCAGCACGCCGGGGCGTTCGGCGTGGTGCTTGCTGGTGATCTTCGCGACGGTGGCCGTCCGGCCGTCCACGCGCAGCACCAGGCACGGGCGGTCCTTCGACCCCGGGCCGTCCTCGAACGGCACGTCGGCCCACCAGATCTCCTGCGGCGCCGGCCCGGGGCGGCCGGTGCCCGCCGGGCGGGGCCGGGGACCGGCCGGCCCGGCCGGGCGCGGGGCCGGACGCGTCGTCGGACGGGACGACGGCCGGGCACGCCTCACCAGCGCCGACGCGACCGCCGCGACGACGGCGACGCCCGCCACCGCCAGGACCACCCAGATGCCGGTCGTACCGCTCATGCGCCCACCTCGCTCCGCTCGGCGGGGGCATTCGCCCACGCGCACCTTTCGATGATTCGCTCGCTGCGCCCGCTCACGCACCCACCTCGCTCATGCGGCGAACCGTACCGGGCGCATGGTGAAGCCCACCACTGTGAGTGCTGTGACAGTTGAGTATTTGTCCGCGTGTTGCTCCCGGTTCGTCACGGATCGACCACGACGCCCGATCTGTGCCGGGGAGCAGGGCGGGGCTTGGAAAGGCTGCTCTCACGAACGCCCGCCCCCGCCCCTTCGGAGGTGCCATCGTGAGTAGAGAGCTGTGGTCCTACGCCGAGATCGCGAGCCACATCAACGTCCGAGCCGAGACCGTCCGCAACTACCGTCGGCACCGGCTGCTGCCCGAACCGGACGTCATCGACGGCAACGGCTACCCCCGCTGGTACCCGGAGACCATCCGCGCCTGGGCCCGCAGACGCCCCGGCAACCGCTGATCCGGCGCCCCGCCCGGTGTTTCGGCGTTCTGGTGATTCCAGCCACAGCCCGGCACGGGGACGGGGGCAAAGGGCCGCTCCGCCCTTACCCTCGACACGCGAGCGCAGTGCTACCGACCGGTTCACCGGTCTGTCCTGCCTTTTTCCAGCAGCAGTCAGGACGTGTCGGGGCGGAGGGGCTCGGATGAAACTGACCGTGGTGGGGTGCTCGGGGAGCTTCCCGTCCACCGACTCCGCGTGCTCCAGCTACCTCGTCGAGGCCGACGGTTTCAAGGTCGTGCTCGACCTCGGCAACGGCGCGCTCGGCGCCCTGCAGAAGTACACCAGCCTGTACGACGTCGACGCCGTCCTGCTCAGCCACCTGCACGCGGACCACTGCGTCGACCTGTGCGCCTACTGGGTCGCCCGCAACTACCGCGCCGAGGGCTGCCCCGACCCGATGCCCGTGTACGGCCCGGCCGGCACCGCCGAACGGCTCGCCCGCGCCTACGACATGCCGGAGAACCCGGGGATGAAGGAGGTCTTCGACTTCCGCACCCTCACCCCGGGCGTCTTCGACCTCGGCCCGTTCCGGATCGGCGTCGCCCAGGTCAACCACCCGGTGGACGCGTTCGCCTTCCGGCTCGAACACGGCGGCCGGTCCATGGTCTACTCCGGCGACACCGGCGAGAGCGCCGACCTCGTCGAACTCGCCAGGGGCACCGACCTGTTCCTCTGCGAGGCCGCCTACGTCGACGGCCGCGACACCTACCGCGCCGTCCACCTCAACGGCCGCGAGGCCGGCGAACACGCCGTCGCCGCCCGTGCCCGCCGCCTCGTCCTCACCCACATCCCCCCGTGGACCGACGCCGACCACAACCGCCGCGACGCGGCCGCCGTCTACCCCGGCCCCGTCGACCTCGCCCGCCCGGGCGCGGTGTACGAGATCTGACCGCTCACCGCGGGCCCGGGAACGACCCCGCCCCGCCGCTCGCAGGAAGAGCGGCGGGGCGGGGCCGTTGGTCGGGGACGGTCGGGACCTCAGGCCTTGGTGACGTCCTCGATCTCGTCGTCGTCCTCGCGACCGGGGGTCTTGAGGTCGAACTTGGTGATCGCGAAGCGGAACAGGAAGTAGTACAGCGCGGCGAAGGCGAGACCGATCGGGATGATCAGCCACGGCTCGGTGGCCTTGTTCCAGGCGAGCACGTAGTCGATCAGGCCGCCGGAGAAGGTGAATCCGTCGTGCACGCCGAGCGCCCAGGTGACGGCCATCGAGACGGCGGTGAGCACCGCGTGGATGACGTACAGGGCCGGGGCGATGAAGACGAAGGCGAACTCGATCGGCTCGGTGACGCCGGTGACGAAGGAGGTCAGGGCCAGCGAGAGCATCATGCCGGTGATGGCCTTGCGGCGGTGCGGCTTGGCGCAGTGGGCGATGGCCAGCGCGGCGGCGGGCAGCGCGAACATCATGATCGGGTAGAAGCCCGACATGAACTGTCCGGCGGTCGGGTCGCCGGCGAAGAAGCGGGTCAGGTCGCCGTGGACGACGGTGCCGTCCGGCTTGGTGAAGTCACCGGTCTGGAACCAGGCGAAGGAGTTCACGAACTGGTGCATGCCGACCGGCAGCAGACCGCGGTTGACCAGGCCGAAGACACCCGCACCGAGCGCGCCGGCGCCGATCAGGGTGTCGTTCAGGCTCTTGATGGCGTCGCCGATCGGGCCCCAGGTCAGGGCGAAGAGGACACCGACGGCGGTGCCGACGAAGGCCATGAGAATCGGCACCAGGCGGCGGCCGTTGAAGAAGCCGAGCCAGTCGACCAGCTTGGTGCGGTGGTACTTCTGCCAGAGCACGGCGGCCAGCAGGCCGATCACGATGCCGCCGAGGACGCCCGGGTTCTGGTAGGTCGGGGCGACCCACTTGCCGTCGGCGATGTGGCCCTCGGTGATCGGGAACGCGGTCAGCACGTTCCTGTACACCAGGAAGCCGACCAGCGCGGCGAGCGCGGTCGAGCCGTCCGCCTTCTTCGCGAAGCCGATCGCGATGCCCACCGCGAACAGCAGCGGCAGGTTGTCGAAGACGCCGCTGCCGGCGGTGTTGAACACCGCGGCGACCTTGTCCCAGCCGAGGCCGTCCTTGCCGAACACGTCGTCCTGGCCGAGGCGCAGCAGCAGGCCGGCCGCGGGGAGAACGGCGATGGGCAGCTGGAGGCTGCGGCCGATCTTCTGCAGACCCTGGAGGAGGTTCTGGCCGAACTTCTTGGCGGGGCTTGGCGTGGCCGGAGCCGTGGCGGGCGCCGGTGCCTGCGCTGACTGACTCATGGGGGTGGGTTCCTAACGGCATGGCGGTCGGTCGGGGGAGGGTGCACAGGGGGCCGGACCGCGAACTGGTCTACACCACGGGTGGTGTAGACCAGTTTTGTAGCACGGGCGGAGAAGTGGGGGAACCCCGGAAAGCGGTGTCGCCGGGAAGCGCTATGAAATCGAAACCTACTTTCGGAACGCCGATCATGATTACCCGCCGGGAGCGGGGTTTTGGCTATTTGCGCAACAAAAAGGCCCGGCCCCGGTGAGCGGGGTCGGGTCGGGTCGGTCTGGTGTCGGATCGGTGTCGAGTCGGGGCCGGAGAGTGAACGAACGGCCACCGGCGCTCCCGACGGGCGTGCTGCGACGTCCGTCATGCCCGCCTGCCGCGGCCAGGCCGGGTGATCGCGCCGGAGCGTCCCGAAGCGGGTGCCGGAATTGTTTTGCCGTCCGGCTATTCGGTCCTTTTCCGATAAGTCGAAGGCCTCCGGGTCGACGGATCCGGAGGCCATTGCCGGTGATGCCGGGTGATGCCCCGTTCAGGCCTTGGTGACGTCCTCGACTTCGCTCTCGTCCTCTCGCCCCGGTGTCTTCAGGTCGAACTTGACGATGATGAAACGGAAGACCGCGTAGTACACCGCGGCGAAACAGAGTCCGATGACGATGATCAGCCACGGCTTGGTGGCCAGCCCCCAGTTGATCACGTAGTCGATCAGGCCGGCCGAGAAGCTGAACCCGTCGTGCACGCCGAGCCCCCAGGTGACGGCCATCGAGGCGCCGGTCAGCAGCGCGTGCACGCCGTACAGGGCCGGGGCGATGTAGGCGAAGGAGTACTCGATCGGCTCGGTGACGCCGGTGACGAAGGAGGTCAGGCCCACCGAGAGCATCAGGCCGTAGATTTCCTTGCGGCGGTGCGGCTTGGCCGAGTGGGCGATCGCGACCGCGGCGGCGGGCAGCGCGAACATCATGATCGGGAAGAAGCCGGACTGGAATTGCCCGGCCGTCGGGTCGCCCGCCAGGAATCGCGGAATGTCGCCGTGCACGATCGTGCCGTCCGGCTTGGTGAACTCGCCGAACTGGAACCAGACGAAGGTGTTCAGCAGCTGGTGCATGCCGATCAGCAGCAGCGCGCGGTTGAAGAGGCCGAAGACACCGGCACCGCCCGCGCCGAGGTCGGCCAGGTCCTGGCTGAAGTCGCCCAGCCCGCGGCCGATCGGCGGCCACACCCACAACGCCACGACCGCGGTGGCCATGCCGACCAGCGCGGTGATCATCGGCACCAGGCGGCGGCCGTTGAAGAAACCCAGCCAGTCGACCAGCCTGGTGCGGTGGAAGCGCACCCACAGCCAGGCCGACATCAGGCCGATCAGGATGCCGCCCAGCACCCCCGGGTTCTGGTACGTCGCGTTCGCCGACTTCGCCGAGGTGTAGTCCACGCACTGGTCGCTGACCAGCACCGTCGGCGGCTTGCAGTGCTCGGGGAAGGCGTGCAGCACCTTGTAGTAGACGAGGAATCCGACTACGGCCGCGAGCGCCGTCGAGCCGTCCGCCTTCTTCGCCATGCCGATCGCGACGCCGATGCAGAACAGCAGCGGCAGGCCGAGCGTGGAGTCCAGCAGGGCACCGCCGGCCGAGGCGAAGACCTCGGCGACGTCCGTCCAGCCGAGGCCGTCCGCGCCGAAGACGTCGGGCTGCCCCAGCCGGTTGAGGATGCCCGCCGCCGGGAGCACCGCCACCGGGAGCTGGAGGGAGCGGCCCATCTTCTGGAGGCCGCCGTAGAAGGTGTGCCACCACGCCGACTGCGGGGCCGCGGCTCCTGCCGAACTCATGCGTCGCCCTCCGGGAGCATTTGCCCACCGCCGGCCCCCCTGCGGGACCCTCGGACGGGGCCAGGAACACCCGGGGTCCTTCCTGCGTTCATCGGAGTACACATATATTGGTGTAGACCACTAAAGGACGCAGGCCGCACGCCGGAACGGGAACCCCGCTGATCGTCATCCTCGGGCGAGGATCCGCAACGGTGCGCGCCGGACTGGGCCGAAAGTGGACTGACGTGGCGGACCGGACCGACCCGGGCGATGCTTGTCGCGCTGCCCAGCAGCGCGACCACAGCTGAACCCGCGTCAGCCACCGGCAGCGACCTCGCCGGCCCCGGCCGGGTGGTACCAGCACAGCGCAGGACGGCGCCCGGCAGAGCAGCCGGCAGGCCGAGACAAAGGGAGAAATCAGATGGCCAGCAAGGCTGAGAAGATCGTCGCCGGTCTGGGCGGCATCGACAACATCGAAGAGGTCGAAGGCTGCATCACCCGCCTGCGCACCGAGGTCAAGGACGCCTCCCTGGTCGACGAGGTCGCACTCAAGGCCGCCGGCGCCCACGGCGTCGTCAAGATGGGCACCGCGATCCAGGTCGTCATCGGCACGGACGCCGACCCGATCGCCGCCGACATCGAGGACATGATGTGAGCTGAGCCACCACGGCTCACCACTCGGCCCGCCGCCCCTCCCCGAGAGGGCGGCGGGCCGAGGCGCATCCGCAGGCGCATCCGGAACACCCCGCCCGAGCGACTACGCTCGGTGCCTATGTCACGCATCGACGGCCGCACCCCCGACCAGCTCCGCCCCGTCACCATCGAACGGGGCTGGAGCAAGCACGCCGAAGGCTCCGTCCTCATCTCCTACGGCGACACCAAGGTGCTGTGCACCGCCAGCGTCACCGAGGGCGTCCCCCGCTGGCGCAAGGGCAGCGGCGAGGGCTGGGTCACCGCCGAGTACTCCATGCTCCCGCGCGCCACCAACACCCGCGGCGACCGCGAGGCCGTCAAGGGCCGCATCGGCGGACGCACCCACGAGATCAGCCGCCTCATCGGCCGCTCCCTGCGCGCCGTCGTCGACCACCGCGCCCTCGCCGAGAACACCATCGTCCTCGACTGCGACGTCCTCCAGGCCGACGGCGGCACCCGCACCGCCGCCATCACCGGCGCCTACGTCGCCCTCGTCGACGCCGTCGCCTGGGCCCGCGATCGCAAGCTCCTGCGCGCCAAGGGCCAGCCCATCACCGGCGGCGTCAGCGCCGTCAGCGTCGGCATCATCGACGGCATCCCCATGCTCGACCTCCAGTACGAGGAGGACGTCCGCGCCGAGACCGACATGAACATCGTCTGCACCTCCGACGGCCGCTTCGTCGAGGTCCAGGGCACCGCCGAGGGCGCCCCCTTCGACCGCGCCCTCCTCGACCAACTGCTCGACCTCGGCACGCTCGGCTGCGCCGAACTCGACGCGATCCAGCGCAAGGCCCTGGAGGGCTGACCCGCCCCTTCGGCCGCCGCCTGTACACGCCGGGCCCCGAGCCCGTACGGTTCCCGCAGCACCCCGTTGCGGGAACCGTGCCCCGGCCGGGGCGCGTCCTCCCGTACGGAACCCGCGCCCCCAGGAGGACCGGATGCCGTCGAGCATCGCCCGTCCCGCCGCCCTCGCCGTGGCAGGCCTGATCATCATCCTCCCGCTCAGCGCGGTCAGTTGCTCCGCCGCCCAGAAGGCCCTCGACTGCGGCTCCACCGCTGCCCGCGTCACCACCGACATCGCCGACGTCACCAGCGCCTACGGCAACACCAGCAACGACTCCGGCACCGCCGCGGCCAAGGCCCTGCAGAAACTGCGCACCGACCTTGACCAACTCGGCCGCAACTCCAAGAACACCGACGTGGTCAAGGCCGTCAACGACCTGCGCACCCAGGCCGACAAGATCCAGCAGGCCGCCGACCGCAAAGAGGCGCCCGACCTCAAGCCGCTCGCCGACGCGGCCGGCAACCTCACCTCGATCTGCACCGGCTGACGACCGGAAAGCTGCCGATAGGGTGGGCGATATGTCCACCCGATTGATCCTCGCCACCCGTAACCACAACAAGGTCGCCGAACTCCGCGCCATCCTCGGCGAGGCCGGCCTGGACGTCGAACTCGTCGGTGCCGACGCCTACCCCGAGATCCCGGACGTCCCCGAGACCGGCGTCACCTTCGCCGAGAACGCCCTCCTCAAGGCCCACGCCCTCGCCCGCGCCACCGGCCTGCCCGCCGTCGCCGACGACTCCGGCCTGTGCGTCGACGTCCTCGGCGGCGCCCCCGGCATCTTCTCCGCCCGCTGGGCCGGCAAGCACGGCGACGACCGCGCCAACCTCGAACTCCTGCTCGCCCAGCTCTCCGACATCGACACCCCGCACCGCGGCGCCCACTTCTCCTGCGCCGCCGCCCTCGCCCTCCCCGACGGCACCGAACGCGTCGTCGAGGGCCGCCTCCTCGGCACCCTGCGCACCGCCCCCGCCGGCGACGGCGGCTTCGGCTACGACCCGATCCTCCAGCCCCTCGGCGAAACCCGCACCTGCGCGGAGCTGACCCCGGCCGAGAAGAACGCCATCAGCCACCGCGGCCATGCCTTCCGGGCTCTGGCGCCGGTGGTGAAGGAACTCCTCGGCTGACGGCCCGTAGGAACAACTACGGCCCGTCGACCTTCGAATCAAAGGTCGACGGGCCATCTCACTCGGTACGCCCGGTGGGACTCGAACCCACGACACTGCGGACCTAAACCGCACCTCTCTGGCCAGCTGGAGTACGGGCGCACGCCAAGGCAAGCCTACCGGCACGCGGATCCTGCCGTGGTCACTTTCCGCCGGTGAAAAGACGGTTAGGCGGCGGCATCCCTCCTGGGCCCGGTCCGGCTCATAGCCGGGGTGACGGACGGCGGTGGCGGCGCACCCCGGTCGGGGGGCGCGCCGGCACCGCCTCGTCGTGCCTAGGCCTCGACCTTGAGGTCGCGCAGCAGCTTGGCGACGTGCCCGGTCGCCTTGACGTTGTACAGCGCGTGCTCGACCTCGCCCTGCTCGTCCACGATCACGGTGGAGCGGATGACGCCGGTGACGGTCTTGCCGTACAGCTTCTTCTCGCCGAACGCGCCGTAGGCCGTCAGCACCTCCTTGTCCGGATCGGACAGCAGGGTGACCTTGAGGTCCTCGGTCTCGCGGAACTTGCCGAGCTTCTCCG
Source organism: Kitasatospora sp. NPDC001660 (assembly GCF_053596725.1). Taxonomy (NCBI): domain Bacteria; kingdom Bacillati; phylum Actinomycetota; class Actinomycetes; order Kitasatosporales; family Streptomycetaceae; genus Kitasatospora; species Kitasatospora sp. NPDC001660. The sequence goes on from NZ_JBSFGU010000011.1 coordinate 99,883, forward strand.
GCTTGTCCGGCGAGATGCCGATGACGTCGTAGCCGGCGCCCGCGAAGGCCTCCAGGTTGTCGGTGAAGTCGCAGGCCTGCTTGGTGCAGCCGGGGGTGAGCGCGGCCGGGTAGAAGTAGACGATGACCTTGCGGCCGCGGTGGTCGGCCAGCGACACCTGCTTGCCGTCGGCGTCGGGCAGGGTGAAGGCGGGCGCGGTGTCGCCGGGCTGGAGGCGCTCAGTCACGGTCTGACTCTCCTGTTGCGTGGACGGGGTCGTGCCACGGCAAACTTACCTCCGATGGTGGGAGGGGCCGCGCGGCGCTGCCCGGCAGCTGACAGACTGGGGCAGCCGTACAGGACAACATCAGTGAAGTGAATGGGGTGGCCCGAGTGGGCGAGGCGAGTACGCAGGACAAGTCGGCGCGGACGACCGCCCAGATCGAGGCGGACATCTCCCGGACCCGTACCCAGCTGGCGGAGACCCTGGACGAACTCGCCATGCGCGTCCACCCGACGACCATCAGCGCCCAGGTCAAGGCCAAGGCCGTCGCGGCCGTCGAGGAGAAGACCGCCCGCGCGTACGTGGCGGCCAGCGGCGCGGTGGAGAAGCTGCGGGCGCAGTTCGTGGACGAGAAGGGGCAGCCGCGCAAGGAGCGGATCGTTCCGGTGGCGCTGGTGGGCGTGGGCCTGGTGCTGCTGGTCGCCTCGGCGCGGAAGCGCCGCAAGGGCTGATCGGGGTCGACCGGGTGCTGCTGACGGGCCGGGCGCGGGGTGAGCGCCCGGCCTTCCGTATGCCGGGCCAGCGTCACGCCGCCCGCCCGGGGGCGGTACCTTCGGGATCGTGAGTACGAACGACGAACCGACTGCCAAGACCGCCCCTGACGCGCCCCGGCACGACCGCCTCGGCGAGAAGCTGCCGATCAGGATGCTGCACGACCGCGTCCTGGTGAAGCTCGACAGCGGCGAGGGAGAGCGCCACTCGACGGGCGGGATCATCATCCCGGCGACCGCGGAGCTGTCGAAGCGGTGCGCCTGGGCCGAGGCCGTCGCGGTGGGCCAGAGCGTGCGCGCGGTGGAGCCGGGCGACCGCGTGCTGTACGACCCGGAGGACAAGCTGGAGGTGGAGGTCCGCGGCGCCACCTACGTGCTGCTGCGCGAGCGCGACCTGCACGCCGTCGCGGCGATGCGCTTCGGTGACACCGAGGGCTCGACCGGGCTCTACCTGTGACCCCCGAGCCTCTGCAGGTCCTCTTCGAGCCCGGCGTCGTGGGCACCATGCTGTGGCCGTTCGACCTGAAGAGCCCGTACGGGTATCCGGCCGAACTCGAACGCCTGCCGATCAGCGCAGGGCTGGTGGCCGAGTTGGAGGAGCTGACCAGGCTGTTCCAACGCTCGATCGACTGGGCGAACCCGGCGGGCCCGGCGCCGTGGTCGGTGATGGAAAGGGTTGACTTCGAGACCCGGGCCCGGGCCGCCCTGGAGGCGCTGCGCCGGGAGCTCGGCCCGGAGTGGACGATCCTGGGCGAGGCCCCTTCGGTCTGACCGGACCGACCGGGCCGGGCCGCCCACGGATTGTCGGTGCCGGGCGGTACGGTCCCGGCATGACGACGCGTGTGCCGGTGATCGGGGACGACGAGCGGCGGGCCCGGGTGGGGTGGCGGCATCTGCTGGCGCCCTCCGCTCGCGTGGCGTGGGTGGAGGAGGCGGCCGACGCGGTCGTCGGGCTGCACGCGACGGACGCCGCGACGGTGTACCTGTCGGCGTGCGCGCGGCTGGTGGAGCCGTCGTCGGCGGAGGTGGAGCGGGCGCTCTACGAGGACGTCTCGCTGGTGAAGCTGCTGTCGATGCGGCGGACGATATTCGCCGTGACGGAGGAGTTCGCGCCGTACGTCAGCTCGTCGACGGCGCGGGCGATCGCCGCCAAGGAGCGTGCGACGCTGCTGAAGCACCTGCGGGACCACGCCGTGGGCTGGGACGGGGCGCGGCTGGCGGCGGCGGAGCGCGCGGTGCTGGCCGCGCTGGCCCGTCGCGGCGAGGCGACGACGCAGCAACTCGGCGAGGACGTCCCGGAGTTGCGCGAGCAGATGCTGATGTCGGCCGGCAAGCCGTACGAGAACAGGCAGAGCGTCGGCAGCCGGCTGCTGCGGCTGCTGGCCGCGGACGGGCACGTGCGCCGGGGCCGTCCGCGCGGGTCGTGGCTGAGCAGCAGCTACCCGTGGGCGCCGGTGCCGCAGTGGCCGGAGGTGCCGGTGCGGGAGGCGAAGGCGGAGGTCGTGCGCCGCTGGCTGGCCGCGTACGGGCCGGCCACCGTCGAGGACGTGAAGTGGTGGACGGGCTGGACGCTGGGGGACACCCGGAAGGCGCTGGCGGACGTCGGCGCCGAGGCGGTGGAGCTGTCCGGTGGGGTGCCGGCGCTGGTCCTGCCGGGGGATGCGGAGCCGGTGGGCGGTCCGGAGCCGTGGGCGGCGCTGCTGCCGGCGCTGGATCCGACGGTGATGGGCTGGCGCGGGCGGGACTGGTACCTGCGGCCGGAGGACGTTCCGGCGCTGTTCGACCGGGCGGGCAACGCCGGTCCGACGGTGTGGTGGTGCGGCCGGGTGGTCGGCGGCTGGGCGCAGCGTGCCGACGGTGAGGTGGTGTGGCGGCTGTTCGCGGATGTCGGGGCGGAGGCGGTGGCGGCGATCGCGGGGGAGGCGGCGCGGTTGGCGGGTTGGCTGGGGGAGGTGCGGGTGACGCCGCGTTTCCGGACGCCGCTGGAGCGGGAGTTGGTCGCGAAGTAGGTCGTTAGGGGCATGCGCCGATCACCACGCGCTCCTACCTGCTGTCACTGCGCCGCCGGTGGCGTCGCCGCCCCCGTGGCCGCCGCCGTGGTGGACGGCGGGGGTGTCGGTTTCGGCAGGTGCGTCTGGGTGGGCCGGGGCGCGGTGGTCGGCTGGTCCTGGGTGGGGCTCGGGGCGGGTGCCTGCGGGCTGGGGACGACGGGGGCGGGCGTCGGCTCGCTGGTGGCGCTGGGCCGGGCCGGTGCGGCGGTGGCGGTGGGCGCGGGCGCGTTGCTCGGGTGCGTGGTGCCGGGGGTGGGCGCGCTGCTCGTGCTGGGCGTGGTGCTCGCGGAGGCGTTGTTGGTGGGCCAGTTGTACTGGCCGCCGCCGTTGCCGCGTCCGGTCTGGAGGTCGAAGTGCTTGACCTCGGTGCCGTCGAGGGCGTCGGTCATGTAGGCGGTCCAGATCTTGGTGGGGAAGGTGCCGCCGTTGATCCGGGTGAGGCCGGCGGTGCCGGCCAGCGGCTCCTTGGCGTGGGTCTTCGGGTTTTCGCGGAACAGGCCGACGGTGGTGCTGAGTTGGGGGGTGTAGCCGGCGAACCACGCGGAGAGGTTGGCGTCCGTGGTGCCGGTCTTGCCGGCGGCGGGGCGGCCGAGGTCGAGGGCGGCGGCGCCGGTGCCGCGGGTGCTGACGACGTCGCGCAGGACGTCGGTGACGGTGTCGGCGATCTGGCGGTCGAGGGCGTCGGTGGCGGCGTGGTCGGGCATCTTGGGGACGTCGACGGAGCCGGAGCCGGTGTTGACGCGTTCGAGCTTGACCACGGACCACGGGGTGTGCGCCTGGCCGTGGTTGGCGAACGTGGCGTAGACGCCGGCCAGGTCGAGGGCGCTGGGTGTGGCGGTGCCGAGGGTCATCGAGGTGTTGGCCGGGTCCATGCCGGGGACGTTGTCGGGGATGCCGAGCTTGACGGCGGTGTCCCGGACGCGGGCGAGTCCGGCGTCCACGCCCTCCTGCGCGTACACGGAGTTGACGGACTTCACCATGGCGTAGCGCAGCGTGATGTTGCCGTAGTCGATGTCGTCCTCGTTGGGCGGTGCGTACGGGGTGGGGCCGCCGGTGACGGGGCGTTCGCTGGTGCCGTCGTAGCGGGTGTCGGGGGTGATCGGGTGGCCGTCGATGGCGTGTTGGGCGATGAGGCCGGCGGCGAGGTCGATGGGCTTGAAGGTCGAGCCGATCTGGTTGTCCTGGCGCAGGGCGTCGTTGTAGGGCTGCTTGGCGTAGTCGGGCCCGCCGTAGACGGCGACGACACGGCCGGTGGCGGGTTCGACGGAGGCGCCGGCGACGCGGACGTCGGTGTCGGTGGTGGGCCGGGTCTTGGGGTCGAGGTTGTCGGTGAGTTCCTGCTGGACGGCCTTGGTGAAGGCGTCCTGCTTGGGTTTGTCGAAGGTGGTGGTGATGCGCCAGCCGCCGGCCTTGAGGGTGGCGGCGTCGATAGTGCCGGCGGAGGTGAGGTAGTCGTCGGCGACGCCGACGAGGTAGCCGGCCTGCCCGGAGAGGCCGGTGGCGGGCTGGGGGTCGATGGGCTCGGGGAAGGTTTCGGCGGCGCGGTCGGCGGCGCTGAGGAAGCCGAGCTGGACCATGCCGTCGAGGGCGTAGTTCCAGCGGGCGATGGCCTTGTCGCGGTTGGCGGGCTTGGCGGTCTTGACGTCGTAGGAGCTGGGGGCCTGGAGCAGTGCGGCGAGGTAGGCGCCCTGGGCGAGGGTGAGTTCGGAGACGTCGACGCCGTAGTAGGCGTGGGCGGCGCTCTGGATGCCGTAGGCGCCGCGGCCGAAGTAGCTGCTGTTGAGGTAGCCGGCGAGGATCTCGTTCTTGTCGCGCTGCTGGTCGACCTTGAGGGCGATGAAGAGTTCGCGGCCCTTGCGGGCGATGGTCTGGTCCTGGGTCAGGTAGTAGTTCTTGACGTACTGCTGGGTGATGGTGGAGCCGCCCTGCGTGCCCTTGCCGGTGAGGGTGTTCCAGCCGGCGCGGAGCATGCCCTTCAGGTCGATGCCGCGGTTCTGGTAGAAGGTGCGGTCCTCGGCGGAGACGACGGCGTGCTGGGTGTCGAGGGGGATCTTGTCGAGGGCGACGTCGGTGCGGTTGACGGCGCCGGTGCGGGCGATCTCGGTGGTGCCGTCGGAGTAGAGGTAGATGTTGTTCTGGGCGACGGCGTGGGCGTTGGGGTCGGGCACCGGGACGATGACGTAGAGCACGGCGAAGGCGCCGACGGCGAGCAGCAGCAGGCTGACGACGGTGCCGAGGAGGACTCGCCAGGTGGGGAGGAGTCGGCGCCAGAGCGGGAGGGCGCGGCGGGCCTGGCGTCGCGTGGCCCGTTTGGCCTGGCGTCGGGTGCTCACGGTCATGCCGAGATTATGTGCTATTTGACTAGTGCTCAGAGGCTGTCTTCCCCGGGGCGCGTGTGCTCGTGGTGGGCGAGGGGGCCGACGGCGGTCTCTTCCGCGTCCGACGTGGGCCTGTGAAAACCGGGTGCGGGGGTAGGGGCCCGGCGGTACGGTGAAAGGTGCAAACCACATAGCGCACCCGGTTCTGGCAGCTCCGCCCGATCGGCCCGGTACCCCCGGGTCCGGCAGGTCGGAGCCGCTGGGGCGTGCGCGGACGCCTGCAGGCACCCCTGTGCCTGTATTTGTCGACAAGGAGACAATATGCCGAATGCGCCCGGTCTCTACGCCGCCATCGCGCGCGGCGCCTTCCGCCGGTACTCCACCTACCGGGCCGCCACTCTGGCCGGCACCTTCACCAACACCGTCTTCGGCATCATCCTGGCCTCCTCCTTCCTCGCCCTCTGGCAGGCCCGCCCGGGCCTCGGCGGCTACGACCAGAGCCAAGCCGTCACCTACATCTGGGTGAGCCAGTCCCTGCTGGTCACCGTCGCCGTGTGGGGCGGCGGCTTCCAGGACGACGTCCAGGACCGCTTCCGCAGCGGGGACATCGCCATCGACCTCTACCGTCCGGTCGACTTCCAGGGCTGGTGGCTGGCCACCGACCTCGGCCGGGCCGCCTTCCAACTGCTGGTCCGCGGCACCGTGCCGATGCTGGTCGGCGCGCTGGTCTTCCGGACCCGGCTGCCCGAACACCCCCTGACCTGGGCGGTCTTCCTGCTCTCGACGCTGCTCGCGGTCGTCGTCAGCTTCGGGCTGCGCTTCCTCGTCTCGATCACCGGCTTCTGGCTGCACGACTCGGAGGGGGTGCGCTCGGTGATGCTCGTCGTCTCGATGTTCTTCTCCGGGATGCTCCTGCCGATCGCGCTCTTCCCCGGCCCGCTCGGCGCGCTCGCGCACGTCCTGCCGTGGGCGGCGCTGATCCAGGCACCGACCGACGTCTTCCTGGAGCGCCGCACCGGCGCCGACCTGCTCGGTCCGCTCGGCTTCCAGCTCGCCTGGGCCGTCGCGCTGCTCGCCGCCGGCCGCGCGGCCCAGCTGCTGGCGACCCGCCGGGTGGTGGTCCAGGGTGGCTGAGACCCTCACCGAGCCGCTGTCCGTCCGCGCGGGCTGGGCGGTCCGCTCCTGGTGGCTGTGTGCCGCGATGTGGATGCGCTCGACGATGGCCTACCGGGCGTCGTTCGCGCTGACGCTCGGCGCGAGCCTGGTCACGCACTCGCTCGACTTCGTCGTCCTGGTGCTGATGTTCCGGCACACGAACCAGCTCGGCGGCTGGACCCTGCCCGAGCTGGCCTTCCTCTACGCCACCGCGACCTTCTCGCTCGGCATGGCCAACCTGCTGGTCGGCTCGATCGACGGCCTCGGCCAGCGGATCGTCAACGGGACGCTGGACACCATGCTGATCCGGCCCGCGCCCGCCCTCGCCCAGCTGTGCGCCGAGCGTTTCTCGCTGCGCCGCCTCGGCCGCCCGGTCCAGGCCCTCGCCGTGCTGGTCTGGTCGCTGGCGGAGCTGGACGTGACGTGGACCTGGGACCGCGTGCTCCTGGTGCCCGTCCTGCTGGTCTGCGGCTGCGTCATCTTCGGCGCGATCTGGATCGGCACCGCGACCGTCCAGTTCTGGTGGGGCGAGGCCAAGGAGATCCAGAACTCCGTCACCTACGGCGGCGCCACCCTGCTCCACTACCCGCCGACGATCTTCGCGAAGGAGCTGGTCGCCGGCGTCGTCTTCGGCGTCCCGCTGGCCTTCGTCAACTGGCTGCCCACGCTGCGCATCCTCGGCCGCCCCGACCCGCTCGGCCTGCCCACCGCCTTCCAGTACGCCTCCCCTGTGGCTGCCGCGCTCTGCGTCGCCGCCGCCGGCCTCGCCTGGCGCGCCGGGCTGCGGGCGTACCGCGGCACCGGCAGCTGAACCCGTCTCCCCCCGGAGGAACCTCCCATGGCACTGATCGAACTCGAAGACGTCCGCCGCACCTTCACCGTCCGGGCCCGCACCGGCCGGTTCAGCCGCGAGAAGCGCGAGGTGCGCGCGGTGGACGGGCTCAGCTTCACCGTCGAGGCCGGCGAGTGCGTCGGCTACATCGGCCCGAACGGCGCCGGCAAGTCGACCACCATCAAGATGCTCACCGGCATCCTCGTCCCCAGCGGCGGGCGGCTGCGCGTCGCCGGGGTGGACCCGGCCCGCGAACGCGTCGCGCTGGCGCGACGGATCGGCGTGGTCTTCGGCCAGCGCACGACGCTCTGGTGGGACCTCCCGCTGCGCGACTCCTTCGAACTCGCCCGCCGGATCTACCGGATCCCGGATCGGCGATATCGCGAGAACCTCGGCCGCTGCGTCGAACTGCTCGACCTCGAAGGGTTGTTGGACACCCCCGTGCGCCAGCTCTCGCTCGGCCAGCGGATGCGCGGCGACCTCGCGGCCGCGCTCCTGCACGACCCGCAGGTGCTGTACCTGGACGAGCCGACCATCGGCCTCGACGTGGTCAGCAAGAGCAGGGTGCGCGAGTTCCTCCGCGAGGTGAACCGCGACCGCGGCACGACCGTGCTGCTCACCACGCACGACCTGACCGACATCGAGCAGCTGTGCGACCGCGTGATGGTCATCGACCACGGCCGGGTCGTGTACGACGGCGGGCTGTCCGGCCTGCACGAGGCGGGGGAGAGCGAGCGGACGCTGGTCGTCGACCTCGCCGACGCCCGCCCGCAGATCGAGGTGCCCGGCGCCCGGGTGGTGAAGGTCGAGGGGCCGCGGCAGTGGCTGGCCTTCCCGGCGCAAGAGAGCGCCGCGCCGATCGTCGCGGCCGTGGCCGCGCGGTACCCGCTGGTGGACCTGTCGGTGCGCGAGCCGGCGATCGAGGACGTGATCGCCCGGATGTACGCGGAGGTCGCGATCGGCTGAGCGCGCGGTTGGCCGACCGGGTCGTCCGCCCCGCGGACCGGCTGACCGGACGGGCATCCGGTTGACCGCCGTCACCCGTCCGGGGAGCACACGTGACTCCCCGGCGGGTGCGCGGGTTGAGCCTGCGTCGATGGGCGGAACGCACACCCGAGGGGCAGCACGAGGCGATGACCGGACCCGACGTGACCGTGGTGGTCGCGGTCAGCAACACCATGCCCCACCTCATCGCCTGCCTGGACTCGCTGGTCGCGCAGACCCTCGCCCCGGGCCGGTTCGAGGTCGTGGTCGTCGACGACGGCTCCACGGACGACGGCTCCACGGACGGCGGCGCGGCCGTCCTGGCCGACTACGCGGCCCGCCACCCCGGCCTGTTCCGGGTGGTGCACCAGCCCGACTCTCGCGGCCCGGACGCCCCCACCAGCCGCGCCCTGGCGCTGGCCCGCGGCCGGTACGTGCTGTTCCTCGGCGCGGACGACCGGCTCGGCGCCGAGGCGCTGGAGCGGCTGGTGGCGGCGGCCGACGCGTGGGGCTCGGACGCCGTCGTGCCCAACCAGGCCGGGGTGAACGGCCGGCCGGTGCCACAGGGGACCTTCCACACGGACGCCGGGTCCGTCGGCTTCGGCGACTCGGCGCTCGTCTGGGCGCTGTCCGACACCAAGCCGTTCCGGCCGGACCTCGCCCGACGGCACGGGCTGTGCCGCGACGAGGGGCCGGAGGTCTTCTCCGGCCGGCCGTTCGCCCCGGAGGCCTGCGCGCGGGCAGATCGCGTCTTCGTCCTCGCCGACTACGACTACGACTACGACTGCCACTTCCTCGTGCTGCGCGAGGACCTCGGCGATGTCACCGAGCGCGCCTGCGTCCTGGACCGGCTGCGCGGGATCGCCGCCCTCCAGCACGTCGCCGCCGACCTCGCCGAACCGGGGGAGGAGCTCGACGCGATCCGTGCCCGCAGCTTCACGTGGGACGTGCCGCGCCTGCTCCGGGACGACTTTCTGCTCCTCGACGCCGAGGTGCAGCACCGCGTCTGCGCCGAGGTCGGCCGGCTGGTCGAGGGCTTCGGCGCCCGCGCGGTCTACCACCGGCTGCCCGTCGCCGACCGGCTGCGCCTCGAACTCGCCGCCGCCGGACGGCCGCAGGCACTGCGCGACCTGATCCGGTACGAGGCGGCGCACGGCGAGCCGCCGGTGGTCGTGGAGGGCCGCCGCCACTACGCCGGCTACCCGGCCTTCCGGGACGGCGGACTCGGGCTGCCCGACGAGTTGTTCTTCCTGCGCGAGGTGGCGGAGGAAGCCGCGCCCCCGCCTCTCAACCTCGCCCAGCAGCTGTGGCGCGGCATCGTCCCGGAGCACCTGCGCCGCGGGCTGCGGCGGATCGTGCTGGGCAAGGCGTGATGGTGCTGGGCGTGAGGTTGCTGGGCGTGAGGTTGCGGGGTGTGAGGTTGCTGGGCGTGAGGTTGCGGGGTGTGAGGTTGCTGGGCGGGGCGTGAGTCCAGGCAGATGGGGCGCTCTCTCGGGACGCGCCCTCCGTTCGCGCCGCCCAACGGGCAGACTGGCGGGGTGAGTGACGAAGCCTTCAGCGGGACCGGCCCTGGGGTCCGGTTCACCGCGGCCGACGAGCAGAAGAGACGCGGCGTCCGCCGGATGAAGACCATCGCGACCGGCCTGCTGGCCTTCGCGACCCTGGTCTTCGCCCTCTCCACGTGGGCCAAGGCGGCCGGCGCGGGCGCCTGGGCCGGGTACGTGGCCGCCGCCGCCGAGGCGGGCATGGTCGGCGCGCTGGCCGACTGGTTCGCGGTGACGGCGCTGTTCCGCCGCCCGTTCGGCCTGCCGATCCCGCACACCGCGATCATCCCGACCAAGAAGGACGCCTTCGGGCGCACGCTGGGCGACTTCGTCGGGGAGAACTTCCTCGCCGGCCACGTCGTCCGCGGCCGGCTCGTGGCGCTCGGCATCGCCCGTCGGCTGGGGGAGTGGCTGGCCGCGCCGGGCAGCGCCGAGCGGGTCACCAAGGAGGCGTCGGCGGCGCTGCGCGGCGTGCTCGCCGTCCTGCGCGACGACGACGTGCAGGCGGTCGTCGGCGAGGCGGTGACCAGGCGGGCGGTGGCCACGTCGGTGGCCGAGCCGATGGGCCGGATGCTCGGCAAGGTGGTCGCGGACGGCGGCCACCACGGCGTGGTCGACCTGGTGGCCGTCCGGGCGCACGGCTGGCTGACGGCCAACCACGAGGAGGTCGTCCAGCGGGTCTCCCAGAAGACGCCGGGCTGGACGCCGAAGTTCATCGACCACCAGGTCGGCGAGCGGGCCTACAAGGAGCTGATGCGGTTCGTCACCGACATCCGGGACGACCCGAACCACCCGGCCCGCGGCGCCGTCGACAGGTTCCTCGCCGACTTCGCCACCGAGCTGCAGACCGACCCGGAGACCATCGCCCGGGTCGAGCTGGCCAAGGTCGAGATACTCGCCCGGCCCGAGGTGCAGGACCTGATCGCCTCCACCTGGGCGGCCGTCCGCACCCTGGTGCTGACCGCCGCCGAGGACGAGGACAGCGAACTGCGTCGGCGCATCCGTGACGGCGTGCGGAGCTTCGGCGCACGCCTGGCCACCGACCCCAAGCTCCAGGCCAAGGTGGACGGCTGGCTCCAGGACGCCGCGCAGTACCTGGTCGACACCTACCGCACCGAGATCACCTCGCTGATCTCCGAGACGGTCGCGAGCTGGGACGCCGATGACGCCTCGCGCAAGATCGAGGCCAACGTCGGCCGCGACCTGCAGTTCATCCGGATCAACGGCACCGTGGTCGGCGCCATGGCGGGCCTGCTGATCCACACCGTGGCGGTCGCGCTGGGCGGCTGAACGCCGCTCCGGCCCGTCCTCGCAGCCCGTCCTCGCAGCCCGTCCTCGCCGCCCGGCCGCGCGGCTCACCCCGGCCGCGCGGCCGCGCGGCCGCGCCGCCTGTGCCGGGCCGTCCGCCCACCCCGGCCCCCGCGCCGGGCCGCCTATCCTGGGCGGCACAGCGAACGCGCGTAGAAGCGCGGAAGGAAGGAAGGGAACCACCGTGGTCCAGCCGGACGGAAGTCGGATCGGAAACCCCACCGGAGCCGGGGGCATCGAGGCGTTCATCGCCGGCATGCCCAAGGCGGAACTGCACGTCCACCACGTCGGCTCGGCCTCGCCGCGGGTCGTCGCCGAACTGGCCGCCCGCCACGCGGGGCAGTCGAAGGTGCCGACCGACCCGGCGGCGCTCGCCGAGTACTTCACCTTCACCGACTTCGCGCACTTCATCGAGGTGTACCTGAGCGTCGTGGACCTGGTCCGCGACGCCGAGGACGTCCGCGCGCTCACCTACGGCGTCGCCGAGGACATGGCGCGCCAGAACATCCGGTACGCCGAGCTGACCATCACCCCGTACTCCTCGGTCAAGCGGGGCATCCCGGAGGTCGCCTTCATGGAGGCGATCGAGGATGCCCGGCTGCGCGCCGAGAAGGAGCTCGGCGTCGTGCTGCGCTGGTGCTTCGACGTCCCCGGCGAGGCCGGCCTGGAGGCCGCCGAGGTCACCGCCCGGCTCGCCACCGAGCTGGGCCCGGAGGGCCTGGTCAGCTTCGGCCTCGGCGGCCCGGAGATCGGGGTGCCGCGCCCGCAGTTCAAGCCCTACTTCGACCGCGCGCGCGCGGCCGGCCTGCACTCCGTCCCGCACGCCGGTGAGACCACCGGGCCGGAGACGGTCTGGGACGCGCTGCGGGTCCTGGGCGCCGAGCGCATCGGCCACGGCACGCAGTCCGTCCAGGACCCGGCGCTGCTCGACCACCTGGGCGAGCACCGGATCCCGCTGGAGGTCTGCCCGACCTCCAACATCGCGACGCGCGCGGTGGGGCGGATCGAGGACCACCCGGTCAAGCGGATGGTGGACGCCGGGCTGTTGGTCACGATCAACAGCGACGACCCGCCGATGTTCGGCACCGACCTGAACACCGAGTACGCGGTGGCGGCGCGACTGCTGGGCCTGGACGAGGCCGGGGTGGCCGGGCTGGCGCGCAACGCGGTGGAGGCGTCGTTCCTGGACCGGGCCGGCAAGGCGCGGCTGGTCGGCGAGATCGACGCGTACCTGGCGGGGTGGCAGCAGGGCTAGCGCCCGGCGTTTCCCGACGTTCTCCCTGGTGAACCGCCCTGTCGGCCTCGGCCGGCAGGGCGGTTCCGCGTTGTGTGGCGCCACGGTTTCGCGGGTGGCGCCCGCATCGCGCATTGCATGGTGCCAAAGTGGCGCCAGAAATGGCTCGACATGGCGCCACATCCATGCCATGCTTTCAGTCATGGACCTCACGCCGTACGTCGAAAACCTTCGGAACGAGCTCGCGGTGGCCGCGGGCACGGGCGGGGAAGAAGCCCGCGCGCTGGCCGAGCGGCTGACGCTGCCGCTGGAGTCGGCCGTGCGGCTCACCTTGCTCAACGCGCTCTCGGCCGCCACCAGCGAGATCACCCGCGAGCTCGCGCCGGGCTCGGTGGATGTGCGGCTGCGCGGGATGAACCCCGAGTTCGTGGTCAGCGTGCCGCCCGCTACCGACGCCTTCCCGCACCGGGTGGAGCCGGTGGTGCCGCCGATGGCATCACCCGTGGCGCCAGTGGTGCCGCCCGTGTCGGAGGCGGACGAGGGCGGTACCGCCCGGATCAACCTCCGGCTCCCGGCCCACCTCAAGTCCAGGGCCGAGGAGGCCGCCGGGCAGGAGGGCCTCTCGCTCAACGCCTGGCTGGTCCGGGTCGTCGCGGGTGCGCTGGAGGGCGGTGGGCCGGTCGCCCGTCCGGCCTTCCGGCCCCAGCCCCGGCGCGGAGGCGGGCAGGGTTTCACCGGTTGGGTCCAGTAACGCTTCTGCTTCCGCAACACCAACGTCACCCCCGCTCCGACCAGCGGGAACACCCATCGAAGCCAAGAGGACGGGACAGCCATGCCTACGTACGAGACCAACGGACCGATCACCGCCGTCATCGAGTTCGACATCGCCTCCGTGCGGGTCAGCGCGAGCAAGCGCACCGATGCCGTCGTCGAGGTCACGCCTTCCAACGCCGCCACCGAGCTGGACGTCAAGGCCGCGCAGCAGACCAAGGTCGACTTCGCCGGCGGGCGGCTCACCCTGAAGGGTCCCCGCAAGCGCAACGTGTTCGGCCGGGTCGGCTCGGTGGACGTCCTGATCGAGCTGCCGGCCGGCTCGGAGGTCCACGGTGATGCCCCACTGGCCACCTTCGTCACCGAGGGCCCGCTCGGAGACTGCCGGCTGAAGACCTCGCTCGGCCGGATCCAGGTGGAGAGCGCGGCGAACGCGTTCCTCAAGACCGACAACGGGGACGTCCGGCTGGAGTCGGCCGACGGCGACGCGGAGGTCTCCGGGCTCGGCCGGATCGAGATCGGCACGGTCACGGGCGTGCTGACGGTCAAGAACAGCACCGGTGACACGGAGGTTCGCGAGGTCCACGGGGAGATCAAGGCCAACGCCTCCTTCGGCCGGATCGAGATCGGCACCGCGCACGCCGGGGTGGACGCCAAGACGGCGAACGGCCCGATCCGGATCGGCCGGGTGGAGCGCGGCCGGGTATCGCTGCAGACGGCCCTCGGGGAGCTGGAGGTCGGCATCGCGGAGGGCACGGCGGCCTGGCTCGACGTGCACAGCAAGTACGGCCGGCTGCGCAACGAGCTCGGCGCGACGGAGGGCCCGGGCGAGGCCCGGGAGACGGTCGAGGTCCACGGCCAGACCGACATGGGCGACATCACCATCCGGCGGTCGTGATGGCGGCGATCTCGGCGGTCGGGCTGACCAAGGCGTACGGCGAGAAGGTCGTGCTGAACGGCATCGACCTGGAAATCGCGGCGGGAAGCGTGTTCGCCCTGCTGGGGCCGAACGGGGCCGGGAAGACGACGACGGTGGAGATCCTGTCGACGCTGATCCCGGCGGACGGTGGGATGGCCCAGGTGGCCGGGCACGACGTGGTCCGGGAGGCGGACGGGGTCCGGGCGGCGATCGGGGTCACCGGGCAGTTCTCCGCGGTGGACAACCTGCTGACGGCCGAAGAGAACCTGATGCTGATGGCCGACCTCAATCACCTCCGCCGTCGGGAGGGGCGGAGGCGAGCGGAGGAGCTGCTGCGGCGGTTCGACCTCGCGGAGGCGGCGCGGAAGCCGGTGTCCACCTTCTCGGGCGGGATGCGGCGGAAGCTGGATCTGGCGATGACGCTGGTCGGGGATCCACGGGTGATCTTCCTGGACGAGCCGACCACGGGGCTTGACCCGCGGAGCCGGCGGACGATGTGGGAGATCATCCGGGGGCTGGTCGTGGACCACGGGGTGACGATCTTCCTCACCACGCAGTACCTGGAGGAGGCGGATCAACTCGCTGACCGAATAGCGGTGTTGGACGGCGGGCGGATCGTCGCGGAGGGCACGGCCGAGGAACTCAAGCGGATCGTGCCCGGCGGGCGGATCCGGGTGCAGTTCGCGGACGTCGGCCAACTCGGAGCGGCGGCGGAGCTGTTCGAGTACGCGACGGTGGACGCCGAGGCGTTGCGGCTCGACATTCCGGGCGACAACTCGGTGCTCACGGTGAAGGCCGTGCTGGACGCGCTCGACAACGCGAGCGTGCGGGCGGAGTCGCTGGTCGTGGAGACGGCGGACCTGGACGACGTGTTCCTGACGCTGACGGGGGAGGGTGCGCGATGAGCGCGACGTACGTGGTGAGCGACTCGCTCACGATGCTGCGGCGGAACCTGAAGCACGCGCTGCGGTACCCGGCGATGACGTTCTCGGTCGTGCTGATGCCGGTGATGATCCTGGCGCTGTTCAACTACGGGTTCGGCGGGGCGTTGGGTGCGGGGATCGGGGGCGGGAGCTACATCGACTACGTGGCGCCGGGGATCGTGCTGATGACGGCGACGGGGGGGTCGGTGGCCACGGCGGTGGGCGTCTGCGTCGACATGACCGAGGGGATCGTCAACCGTTTCCGGACGATGGCGATATCGCGGTCGGCGTTCCTCGCGGGGCACGTGGTCGGGAGCGTCGTACAGACGATGGTCGCGCTGGTGCTGGTGATCGGCACGGCCCTCGCAATGGGGTTCCGGCCGCACGCGGGGCCGGCGGAGTGGCTGGCGGCGGCGGGGCTGCTGGGGTTCGTCACGCTGGCGCTGACGTGGATATCGGCGGGGATCGGACTGGTGTCGAAGACACCGGAGAGCGCGAGCAACACGCCGCTGCCGCTGACGTTCCTGCCGTTCATCGGCAGCGCGATCGTCCCGCCGGACTCGATGCCGACGGCGTTGAGGTGGTTCGCGGAGTACCAGCCGTTCACGCCGATCATCGAGACCCTGCGGGGGCTGCTGATGGGGACGGAGATCGGCAACAGCGGGTGGAGCGCGCTGGCGTGGTGCACGGGGCTCACGGTGGTGGGGTTCGTGTGGTCGAAGAAGGTGTTCCACCGGCGGTGACAGGGGTACCGCCGGTGGGGCCCGGGCGACGAAAAGGTCGCCCGGGCCTTCGGCGTTGCTACCAGCGGTCGATGCCCATGGTGTTGGCGGCGCTGTGGATGGCGTTGTAGTGGGGGATCGACATGTCGGACTTCTTCTGGTTGGCGGGGAGGTGCTTGTCGGCCGCACGGAACTCGTCCCGCGCGGAGGCGAGGAGAGAGGTGCCGTAGGAGACGGGCACGTCGTTCTTGCCGTGGATGGGGTGGGACTTGGCGGCGGTCTGGCTGCCGGCCTGGGCGAGGATGCTGCGGGCCTGGTTGTAGGCGGCGGCCTTGACGGTGGAGGGGTTGCGGGTCTGGGCGTGGATGGCGGGAGCGGCGGAGGCCGCCGGGGCGGCGACGGCCCCGAGGGCCGCGACGGTAGCGATGGTCACAAGCACGTTTCGCATGGTCGTGTTCATGGTGGGCTCGCTACCCCGTTGTTAGAGGTCGAACTCCCCAGATCGGATCGCAGCGACGAGATCCCGCCATTCGGAGGAGGTGAGTTGGGCGATGGCGGAGGGCTTGAGGCTGCTGCGTACATAGACGGTGTCTTCAGAGACGGCTATCTCGGGGCAGCTCGCTCCATCGGGGCATGCTTCTGGCCGCTTCCAGTGAAGTGCTTTCATCAGATCACTTTCTTGATCAGCCTGATCACATCGCGAGACTGTGTCTCCGTCAGGGACCGCTCCGTCATCGTGTCGATGATGTGGCGGTAATTCTCCAGCTGCTTCTGCTCATGCAGGAAGGCTGGGCCGCCAACCGCGTCGAGCTGGACGGTGTCGAGCCGGGGCACCAGCCCTTTCGCGTAGATGATGCCTTGCCCGGCACCCATGAATCCGTTGGAGCTGAAGCTCACTACTCTCAGCGTCACGTGTGGAAGCTCCGAGTACTCAAGCATCCTGTCCAGCTGGCGCTTGGCTGCGTCTCGGCCGCCGAACAGCATGCGCAGTGCGGCCTCGTGGACCAGAGCCGAGTACGGCTGAGCTCCTTCGCTCATCAGCAACGTCGATCGCTGGATTCGGTGCTCGACACGGGCCTCCAGCAGACGCGGCGAGAGTGGCGGGTAGAGATCCTTGAAGATTGCTCTCCCGTACTCCTCCGTCTGCATGGCTCCGGCCACATGCGACACCTGGTACGTGCGCATTCCTCCGGCGAAGTACTCCATCTCCGCGATGTCGAGGAATCCAGTCGGCACAGAGCCCCGGTACTCCTCCCACCAACCTCGGTGGCGTTCCTCGGCCATGGCCGCAAGTGCCTCCACGTACGCCCCGTCGCTCTCCTCGTACTCGGAGGCGAGCATGCGTACGCGCTCGGCGCTGATCGGGTAGTTCCCCTTCTCGACCTGCGTGATTTTCGTCCTGGCGAACCCGAACAGCGCGGCAGCTTGGGCGGTTGTGCGGCCGGCGCAGTCGCGCATCTTCCGCAGCTCGGTACCTACCGTTCCTGCCGTGCCGATGGGGTAGTTCGTGGTGGCATGCCCCAAGCATCCATCGCGATCCCCGGAAGGGTCCAGCAATCCACCTATCGACCCCTCTCTCCTCTCCGAGACCGGCCGCGGCCTCCAACTCGTCGACGGCCTCACCCGCCGCTGGGGCGTCGACCCCCAGAAGCTCGGCAAGGCCGTCTGGTTCGAGCTGGACGGTGCCGCGTGAACGCCCTCCACCCCATCCACCCGTCCGACCCGGCGATCCGCCACCTCGCCGCCCGCCAGATCACCGAACTGATCGTCGAACTGCGCTCCGAGAGTCGCGAATTCGGCCTCCCGTTTCCGATCACCGGATGCCGCGGTCGTCGGCGTGGCGGAGGTCGTAGAGGTAGGACTTGCAGGCCTTCCAACTGCGCCAGGGGCCAAGGGGCGGGAACGACTCGTCGCCGCCCGTACGCCCCAGCAGGGGCCAGGAGTTGGCAGTTCCGTGTGCGTCGACGGTGCACCATCCCCGCTCGGGGAACCAGCGGCACCAGAGATCCAGATCGACCCGCTTGAACGAGGGCCTGCCATGGAAGACACCATCACGGAGGAACCGATAAGTAAGGCCATCCACCCGCCGAACGAACTCGAGCAACACGCCACCCCACCCCCTCTCTCGAAGCGCCCAAGATAGTCCTCACCCACACAGAAAGTCGGCCGCCCCGACTTCCTGTGCGATCCGTGTTCCTCGCAGGGGGCTTCTTCGATGTCTGCCGGGCATCGAGGCCGGAAACCTCGTTCTCCCCGCCGGCGACGGCCGGACGCCGTTCATCGACGCCGAGGACATCGCCGAGGTGGCTGTGGCCGCCCTCACCGCCGAGGCCGGCCACAACGGGCAGACCTACAAACGCTTCTGCGGGCTTGCGGGAGGAGGGCCGGGCGCAGGAAGTCGACGCGGTTGACTTCCTGCGCGGCGTCGCTGCGTGGTGGCTGCCGCGGGGGGTTCGGCGCGGCGGTGCAGGAAGTCGACAGCTCCGACTTCTCGTGCGGCATTCATCCGCAGGCCCGCTCGGTGGCCCCGCTCGGTGGTCCCGCCGGGTGGCCGGGCGTGGGAAGTCGACCCCGCCGACTTCTTGCTCAGCCGGCCACCCGCACCACGTACTTGCCCAGAGCCCGCCCCGCCTCCATGGCGTCGTGGGCGGCGGGGACATCGGCGAGGTCGGCCAGTTCGTTGACGGGGAGGGTGAGGTGGCCTCCGGCCAGGAAGTCCACCGCGCGACGGATCGCGCGTGCCAGCTTCGCGGGGGCGGTGGCGGCCAGGCCGCGGTGGCTGAAGCCGGTGATGGTGAGGTTGCCGGCCATGAGGCGTCCGAGTGGCGGCAGGGCGTCGACGGCGCCGCCGCCCGCGTTGCCGAAGAGGACGATCCGGCCGCCGGGGGCGGCGAGGTCGAGGTCGGTCGGCAGGGCCGAGGTGCCGAGCGGGTCGAGGATCAGGTCGACGCCCTGCCCGTCCGTGGCCTCCCGGACGGCCTCGACCAGGTCCTCGTCGCGCGCGAACGCCGCGTCGTACCCGGCCGCGACGGCCGCCGCGGCCTTCTCGGGCCGGCCCACCGTGCCGAGCAGCCTGCCCCCGCCCAGCAGTGGCACCAACTGGGCGATGGCGCTGCCGATCCCGCCGCCCGCCGAGTGCACGAGCACGGTGTCCCCGGCCGCGAGACGCCCCGCGTCGGTGAGCAGCAGTACGGACGTGGCCAGTCCCAGCGGCACGGCCGCGGCCTCGCGCAGCGCGACCCCGTCCGGTACGGGCACGGTGAGCACGGCCTCGGCGACGGCGACCTCCGCCAGCCCGCCGCCTGCCGGTGCGGCCACGACCCGGTCGCCGACCGCGAGCCCGGTGACGCCTTCGCCGAGCGCCCGGACCGTCCCGGCCACCTCCTTGCCCGGCAGGTAGGGCCACTCGGAGGTGTATCCGCCGTCACCGCGGCGCACCATGACGTCGACGAAGTTGAGCCCGGCGTAGGCGACGTCGACGGCCACCTGTCCGGGGCCGGGCTTCGCCGTCTCGACGTCCTTGACCTGCGAGTTCTCCGCCCCGCCGGGTGCGGTCATCACCAGTGCGCGCATGTCGGGCCCCCCTGGAGCTACGATGTTCTACGAACGACGAAATTAGTACCACTCTTCTTCGATGTTTGTCGAACATGGAACATGGAGCGTGGAACATGGAACGTCGACGTGGAAGAACACCGAACCTGGAGGTCCGCCCGTGCCCCGCAGCACCAGCCGCCGCCGGTCGGCGCTCGCGCACCCGGCGGTCGAGGAGATCGACCTGCTCGACGTGCTGCACGCGCTCTCCGACCCCACCCGGATGACGATCGTGCGCACCCTCGCCGCCGAGCCGGAACGCGCCTGCGGCACCTTCCCGGTGGACGTCGCGCCGTCCACACTCAGCCACCACTTCAAGGTGCTGCGCGAGTCCGGCCTCATCCGCCAGCGCGAGGAGGCCAACCGCCGCCTCACCGCCCTGCGTTCGGTCGACCTGGAGGGGCGCTTCCCGGGCTTGCTGGGCACCGTCCTCGCCGCGTACGAGAGCGCCGCCGAGCCCCTGGAAGAGCCCGGCGGCGCGTGACCCCGGAGGTGCGTGACCCCGGAGGTGCGTGACCCCGGAGGCGAACGGCGCTGCGCTCAGTGCCGGCGCCAGACCATCCACCCCTGCTGCCGGTCGACCCGCTCGACGAACCACTCGGCAGGGTGCCCCGGCCACGCCGCCTCCGGCTCCGCACCCTCGGTGGCCGGAGGCGTGACGACCGCTGTCGCCGCCGCGGGGATCGGCCTGTTGCGCGGGTCCAGGTACCAGACGCGGCCCTGGTAGACCTCGAAGGCCTGCGTGCTGCGGATCCCCCAGTCACCGTCCCAGCTGAACACGACGCTGTCGCCCGGGTGGAGTCCGGCCCGCTCGGTGAAGCCAGTGGCGAGGCTCCGGCGCCAGTTCGAGTGCGGGTAGCTGATCTGATCGGTGATGGTGACGGTGGCGAACCCGGCGACCAGCGCCAGCGCGACGCCGAGCCAGACCGTCCGGCGCGAGGTGATCGCCCGCAGCAGCACCACGAGGCCGAGCACGGCGAACGCGACGGCGGTCGTCCGCATGATGCGCAGCGCGCCCCAGTCGGCGCCGAGGAACAGGGCGTCCGGCATGCCCCAGGCGATGAAGGCCTGCGTCCTGAGCAGCGAGCCGGCCGACAGGACCACCGCGCCGCCGAGTGCCACCGTGAGCCCGACCGCCCCGGCCAGCGTCCGGCCCAGGGCGCGGCCCCGCAGCCGGGCCAGCGCGGCGCTGCCGACCATGAAGGTCGCCGGGACGAGGCACGCCGCGTAGCGGGCGTACACCCAGTCGTCGATCCGCTTGTCGTCCGGCAACGCGGCCGCCGCCGCCAGTGCGATGCCGACCAGCAAGGCGACCATCACCCCGCCCGCGATCCGGTACGGCCGGGCGACGCGCTTGTCGAAGACGGCGAACAGGCAGACCACGATGGCCAGTCCGGCGACGCCCCAGGTGGAGATGATGACGTACCAGATCTGACCGGCCGTCCGGGCCAGAGTCCTTCCGGCTGCCTGCGGGTCGGTCAGGCCCTTCCACAGGAAGCCGCCGACGTCGCTGGCCGGCACGGTGAACTGCGCGCGCAGCCAGGCGCTCAGCAGCTTGGCGCCCAGGACGCCCGCCCCCAGCGCGCCGAGGCCCGCCACCGTCGAGCGCCACGGCGCCCAGCGCAGCAGCAGGACCGCGACGAACACCACGCCGGTGAGGGCGACGACGACGCCCCCGCGGTCGTGCGTGGCCATCGCGTAGGCGGCGGCCAGCCCCGCGCCGACGGCGTGCCGGGCGCGGCGGCGGGACGGACCGTCCGCGAGCCAGCCGTGCAGGCAGAGCAGCCAGGCCAGGACGAGCACCGGCATGACGGTGTCCGTCAGCGCGAACTCCGAGTAGAAGACCAGCGGCGGCAGCAGCGCGGTCGCTGCGGCGAACGCGTACGCCTGCGGCCGGCCGAGGCCGAGGCGGCGCAGGCCGACCCAGGCCAGCGGGAAGACGAGCGCGTTGAGCAGGGCGTTGATGCCCATCACGAGGTGGTACGCGGTGGACGGGTCGTGGGCGATCCGCAGGGCGGGGGAGATGAGCAGCGGGTAGCCGCCCGGGATGACGACGCCGACGGGCAACTCGGTCGTGGGGTGTCCGGCCAGGACCCGGGCAAGGACGAGGTACGACTCCTCGTCGGGGTGGACGGACGGGTAGCTGAAGTCCCGCACGAGGTAGAGCCGGAACAGGACTTCGCCGAGGTACCCGGCGAGCAGTGCCCAGATCCAGAGCCGGCGCCTCGGGCCTGCCCGATGCTCCGTGCGGTGCGGATCGCGCTCGACGATCCGGCCTTCCTCGGTGGCCGGTGCGGACGTCAGTTGCATGTGCCAACCCCTCCCCTGATGGTGCGGCCGTGTGCGTGGGGCGGGGCCGCCCCCGATGTCGCCTGACTATATATGCCGTCTAGCGTCATATGTAGTCGAGGCGGTTCCGGAGGGGTGCGGGTGGCGGTTCGGGCGCTCGGAGGCGATCGAGGAGCCGGTGAGGCCCCGGGATCGGAGAAAATTTCTTCAGAAGCGCCTGCGAACCGATCGCCGGGAAGCGCGTCCTCCTCAGTGAGGCATAAGGAGCCGTGCCCCGGCGGCGGCCCCGTCCACCGCTCCCGCCCCGCAGGCCCCCGCCCCGCAGGCCCCCGCGGCCGATGCCGCGCAGCCCGCCGCGCCCACGTCCGTCCAGCTCGCCTCCACCGGCGCCGACCACACTGCCAGCGGCGGCCTCGCCCTCACGGCCCTCGGGGCCGGCGCCCTCTGGCTGCGCCGCGTGCCGCGCCGGGCCTGATCGCAGGTGCCGCACGAGAAGGAGCCCGCCACCCTCCCGGGTGACGGGCTCCAGCCGTTCCGCGCGGCGTCAGCGCAGGCGCGACGACGACAGGATGGACGCCAGGTGCGCCACCACCATGCCCCAAGTGATCACCGCGATCCCCGCGAGCGCGGCCCGGGTCGGCGTGAGGCCGCCCGCCGCCGTGTCCGCGACGGCCGCCGCGAGCAGGACCAGCGAGGCCTCGATGCCGTTCGTCACGCGGTGGATCTTCAGCACCGACGCGAGCCGACGGGCCGTCGCGATGCCCTGGGAGCGCGGCTGGGTCGACTCCTCGTCGGCCGGGGGCATGCCGCTGCGGGCGCGGGCGACGTCCACCAGGTCCGTCGAGGCCTTCAGCAGCACCACGCCGAGTGCCGCCGCCAGCCCGACCGACACCCACAGCTCCGACCCGCCCCGGGCAGCCCGCGCGCCCGCGCCGATCATCAGCGCGGCATCCGCCAGGTAGGCGCCGAGGCGGTCGACGTAGACCCCGGCCATGCTGAACTGGCGCTTCCAGCGCGCCACTTCGCCGTCCACGCAGTCGAACAGCAGGAACAGCTGGAACAGCACCACCGCCAGCACGGCCCCCGTCACACCGGGGATCAGCAGGGCCGCCCCGCCGCCGACGCCGCAGACCACCATGACCCAGGTGAGGGTGTTCGGCGACACCGAGGTCCGCACCAGCTGCCGGGTCGTGCGCAACGAGAGGCGGCGCATGTACAGCCGGCCCGCCCAGTGCTCACCGTTGCGACTCTGCAGCTTGGCCTGCGGCTGGCACACCTCGCGCAGCTCCGAAAGCGCCGGAGCAGCCACCATGACGAATCCCTCCACCGGTCCGGCGGGGACCCGCCGGACGTCCGTACCGAAACGATCATCGAACGATCCACCACAGGGTAGAACCTGCCGGGACCCGGCCCGCGCACGGACGGTTGGACCCCGGGCGTCGGGATCATGGAGATCCGGTGGGAAACCGGTGGGAGCCGCCGGCGGCGACCCGGAGACGCGGCAGGTGGTGTACGCGTGGGACTTCACGCGCCCGGGCGACTGGGCACGCGGGGAACGGACCAGCGCCTCACGCCACCGCGACGGCCGGCACCGGTGCGCCGCCCCGGTGCAGCAGGGCCCGCTCGGCCGTCGTCCACACCCCCGACGTCACCAGGTACAGCGCCGCCGCCAGCGGCACCAGTGCCGCGAACAGGACCGTCCCGAACGAGAGGTACGGCAGGAACGCCGCCCCCGGCTGGGCGGTCGGCTGCGCCGCCGCCGCGCGCCGGGCCCGGCGGAAGTTCACGTACGCGACGGCCGCCAGCCCGGCGTACAGCACGCCGAACACCGCCAGCTGCCCGGCGCCGTGGGCGTTCGCGACGTGCAGGCCGAGCGGGGTGCCGAACAGGGTGTGGCTCTGCAGGTCGTCGGAGGTCGTGAACAGGCGGTACATCACCGAGAAGAACGGGATCTGCACGAGCGCCGGCAGACAGCCCGCCACCGGCGACACCTGCTCCTTCTGGTGCAGGTCCGCCATCGCCTCGCGGAGCTTCTCCGGGCGGTTCTTGTGCTTGCGGTTCAGCTCGGCGATCTTCGGCGCGAGCCGGGCGCGGGCCTTCTCCCCGCGCGCCGCGGCCCGCGCCAGCGGGTGCAGGGCGAGGCGGACGGCGGCGGTGAACAGGATGATCGCGAGCGCGGTCGGGACGACGTGGGCGAGCCCGGCGACGACGGTGTGGGCGACGGCGACGGCCGGGTCGAGAACGGCGAGAACGGACATGGTGGAGCGAGCCCTCCGGGGTCTCATGGCATGGGTGATCGGCGGAGGGCGGCCGCGAAGAACGGCGGAAACACGGGAACCGGGCTGGAAGGCCCGGCCGGAAGACCGAGCCGGGAACCCAGCCGGAAGACCGACCTGGAGAACCGAGCCGGACGTACCCGGGTGCTACGCGGCCGCCGGGGCCGCGCCGGGTGCCCTGGGGCGTCGCCGGCCCCGGGCGTCCGGATCGCGCCGGGACAGGAAGGCCGTGCGGAACGCGTGGCGTCGCAGCACCCCGTTGCGGACGGCGGCGGGAGCTCGCGCCCCCAGCAGCCGCGCCCCGGCCAGCGTGCCGGCGACGGCACCGGCCAGCAGCACCACGGCGGCGACGGTCGCCACCGAGGCGAGCGATCCGCCCTCGGTCAGCACCTCGCCGGTCAGCACCCGGAGCAGGCCGAGCAGCATCGCGATCACGGTCACGGTGCGCTCCCTTCGCTCGGTGCCTGACGGACTCGCAGGACAGTGACGACGATCGTACGACGTCCCGGGTTCCGGCGTACACGAGATACCCGGGCGGATGCGCGCAGAGGCGCGGCCGAGGTGTAGCCAGGCGTGCTACGCGGGGCTACTTTGGAAGGGTGAAGACGATTACCCAGCGGGAGTTCCGGAACAACTCCGCCGCGGTGATGGACGCCGTCGAGGCGGGCGAGACCTTCCACATCACCAGGAACGGGGTCGAGGTCGCCGAGTTGCGGCCGGTGTCGAGCCGGCGGCGGCTCACGGCGGAGGAGCTGGTCGCACGGCACGTGAAGCTGCCGCGCGTGGACTACCAGCAGATGCGCAAGGAGGCCGAGGAGGACTTCGGCCCCGACGAGCTGGTGGGGGACGAGGGCGACGACCCGTTCGAGCGCCGGCGTGGCTGAGCGGCGACGGGCCTCCCGGCGCCGTCCCGCCGGGGTCCTGGACACGTGCGTCTACATCGACCTCGCGCTGCTCAACCCGGCCGACCTGCCGACCGTGCCGGAGCTGACCGCGATCACCTTCGCCGAACTCCAGCAGGGCGTGTCGATGGCCCGTGACCCGGTCAGCCGGGCGGCCCGCCTGGAGGTGCTCGGCGCCGCGATGGCCGACTTCGACCCGCTGCCGTTCGACGCGGCCGCCGCCGCCCGCTACGGCACCCTCGTCACCCTCACCATCGCGGCAGGCCGCCAGCCCCGCCCGCGCCGGATCGACCTGATGATCGCCGCCGTCGCCTCCGCCCACGGCCTGCCGCTCTACACCCGCAACGTGGCCGACTTCCGGGGCCTGGGCTCGGCCGTGGAGATCATCGGCGTGTGACGGCCGCTGTCCCCGTCGCGTCGTCGAGCCCGGCCTCGTACGGCGCCGCCCGTCAGCCCAGGCGGACCGTCGTGCCCGTGGCGGCCGAGGTGCGGGCCGCTTCGAGGACGGTGAGCGTGGCGACCGCGTCGTGCGGGTCGACCGGGGCCGGGGTGCCGGGGTCGGCCAGGGCGGCGGCGATGCCGGCGTAGTAGGCGGGGTAGTCGCCCGGGTCGGTGGGGAGGGAGATCGCGGACTCGTCGGTGCCCAGGGTGCCGTAGTACGCGGGCTGGTCGGCGCCCCACGGGCGGGTGCCGTCGGGGCGGAGGCCGGAGCGGAGGTCGGCCTCCTGCGGGTCCATGCGGGACTTGACGTACCCGGCGGTGTCGCCGAGCACTCGCAGCCGGGGCCCGAGCAGCGGGGTGAGGGCGCTGGTCCACAGGTGGGAGCGGGTGCCGGAGGCGTGGGTGAGGGCGAGGAACGCGTCGTCGTCCACGACCGCGCCGTCCCGGCGGACGTCGATCTCCGCGTACACCGTCTCGACCGGCCCGAACAGCGTGAGCGCCTGGTCGACCAGGTGACTGCCCAGGTCGTACAGGGTGCCGCCGGCCTCGGCCGGGTCGGCGAGCTCGCGCCAGCCGGGCTTCGGCTTGGGGCGGAACCGCTCGAACCGGGACTCGAACCGGTGCACCCGCCCCAGCGCGCCGCCCCGGACGAGGCGGGCGGCGGTCAGGAAGTCGCCG
This sequence comes from Kitasatospora sp. NPDC001660, assembly GCF_053596725.1. Taxonomy (NCBI): domain Bacteria; kingdom Bacillati; phylum Actinomycetota; class Actinomycetes; order Kitasatosporales; family Streptomycetaceae; genus Kitasatospora; species Kitasatospora sp. NPDC001660. The sequence goes on from NZ_JBSFGU010000011.1 coordinate 125,574, forward strand.
TCCCAGCGCCGGTTCTGGAAGACCGAGAGCAGGACGTTCTGCGACTGCGCCAGCCGGCACAGCTCCAGCGCCTCGGCGGCGGTGCCGGCCAGCGGCTTGTCGACGACGGTGGCCAGCCCGGCGCGCAGGGCGGCGCGGGCGAGCGGGGCGTGGGTGCGGTTGGGCGTGGCGATGACGACCAGGTCGAGCGCGTCCGGGTCGGCCAGCAGCTGCTCGGGCGTGTCGACCGCGCGGGCGTCGGGGTGCTCGCGGTGCAGCTGCGCGCGACGCTCCGGGTTGGCGGTGACCACGGCGTCCAGCCGGAGCCCGGGGGTGGTGGCGATGAGCGGGGCGTGGAAGGCGGAACCGGCCAGGCCGTAGCCGATCAGGCCGACGCGGAACGGGCGGGGGGTCTCGGAGCTCATGCGCCCACTCAATCACGACCGCTCCGGGGGAGACCGGCAGCCGCGTTCGGCCGCGCTCGGCTGCGCACCGGCCCGCGCTCGGCTGTGCACCGGCCCGCGCTCGGGCTGCGCACCGAACCGCGTTCACCTGCGCACCGGTCCCGTTCCGGTGAACGGACAGTGCCGCCGTCGTTCGGATGTGCCGATTAGGCTGTGCCGCGTCAGGGCCATCGCAAGACGTTGCAACACTTCGGGAGACACGCACGTGGCAGACCGCAAGCCCATCGAGTCCTGGCTGACCGACATGGACGGTGTCCTCATCCACGAGGGCACGCCGATCCCCGGCGCGGAGGAGTTCCTGCGCCGGCTGCGGGAGTCCGGCAAGCCGTTCCTGGTCCTCACCAACAACTCCATCTACACCCCGCGCGACCTCAGCGCCCGCCTGGCTGGCATGGGCCTGGAGGTCCCGGAGGAGTGCATCTGGACGTCGGCCCTGGCCACCGCCAAGTTCCTGAAGGGCCAGCGCCCGGGCGGCACCGCGTACGTGATAGGCGAGGCGGGTCTCACCACCGCGCTGTACCAGGCCGGGTACGTGCTGACCGACAACAATCCGGACTACGTCGTCCTCGGCGAGACCCGCACCTACAGCTTCGAGGCGCTGACCAAGGCGATCCGCCTGATCAACCAGGGCGCCCGGTTCATCTGCACCAACCCGGACGAGACCGGCCCATCCCCCGAGGGCGTGCTCCCGGCCACCGGCTCGGTCGCCGCGCTGATCACCAAGGCCACCGGCGTCGAGCCGTACTTCGTCGGCAAGCCCAACCCGCTGATGATGCGCGAGGCGCTGAACACCGCCGGCGCCCACTCCGAGACCGCCGTGATGATCGGCGACCGGATGGACACCGACATCGTCGCGGGCATGGAGGCCGGCATGGAGACCATCCTGGTGCTCACCGGCCTGACCGCCGCGGCCGACGTGGAGCGCTTCCCGTACCGGCCGACCCGCGTGGTCAAGTCGATCGCGGACCTGGTCGAGCTGGTCTAGCGTTCGCGGTGCCGAATCGGGCTCCGCCTCCGGCCGACGGCCGGAGGCGGAGCCCTTTTCGTGCGCGGAACTCGTACGTGTGGGGAGGAACGGACGGATGGTCACCACGGGGGAGCCGGCGGTCGAGGAGAAGCGGGTCACCTGGGCCGAGCTCTACTTCGACCTGGTCTTCGTCTTCGCGATCACGCAGGTCTCCGGGCTGCTGCACCACCACCACGACGGGAGGGGCGTCGCCGAGGCGCTCGTCGTGTTCGTGCCGGTGTACTGGTGCTGGGTCGGCACCACGGTGCAGGCCAACATCCGGGACGTGGACAACCTGCGGGACCGCATCGGCATCCTGCTCGTCGGCCTCGCGGGGCTGTTCATGGCGCTCGCCGTGCCGGGCGCGTGGGGCGGGCGGGGCGTGCTGCTCGGCGCCGGGTACTGGCTCGCGCGGGTGGTGCTGGTGGTCCTGCTGGCCCGCGTGCCGGGCGTCTGGCGGGGCCCGTACGGGGTCGGGGTGCTGGTCAGCGGGCCGCTGCTGGTGGTCGGCGGACTGCTGCCGGACGGGCCGCGGCTCGCGCTGTGGGCCGTGGCGGCGGCGTGCGACCTCGCCGCACCGGTGCTGTTCCGGCGGCGGCTCGCGGCCGTGGCGTACCACCCGTCGCACATGCCGGAGCGGTTCGCGACCTTCCTGCTGGTCGCACTCGGCGAGTCGATCGTCGGGATCGGCGCGACGGCCGCCCGGGCCCGGCTGGACGCGGCCGAACTCACCGCCGTCGCCGCCGCGTTCACCATCTCGGTGGGCCTGTGGTGGCAGTACTTCGTCTACGCGGCGGACGCCATGCGGCACGCCGTCGAGGTCGCCGACTCGCGCCGGGACGTCGTCCGGCGGATCTTCCAGTACGGGCACCTGACACTGGTCGCCGGCGTGATCGGCGTCGCGGTCGGCTTCGGGGAGACGGTCGCGGACCCGTGGCGCGCGCTCGGCCCCGGCGCGGTGGCGTTGCTGTACGGCGGCTGCGGGCTGTACCTGCTGACCTTCGGCTACACCCGGTGGATGATGTTCCGCAAGGTGGCGACCACGCGCCTCATCGCGGCGCTGCTGGCGCTGGCCCTGCTGCCCGCGATGGTCAGCCTGCCCGCGCTGGCGGTACTGGTGACGCTGGCCGTGCTGCTGGTGGCGCTCAACGTGGTGGAACACCTCATGGTGGAACGGACCTCCACCGGGGGACCGGAGGAGCCGGCAAAGGCCGCGACGGAGCCCGAGGTGCCCTCTGCACCCCCATCCCCACCCCTACCACACCCACACTCCACCCCCGCTCCTGCGGAGTGATCTGTCGGTGGGCCTGTGTAGCGTTCGGGGTGCAAAAGGGCGTGCGGCCGAACGGCCGCGGTGTGGGAGGTAGATGTCGTGACGGACACGGTCGAGGCGAGCGCGGTCGAGGCCGGCGCGGGCGGTGGGCTGGAGCTGCCCGAGTCCTGGCGCGCGGTGCTGGGCGCCGAGACGGAGAAGCCGTACTTCGCCGAGCTGGCGGCCTTCGTGGCGGCCCAGCGGGCGGAGCACCAGGTGTTCCCGCCGAGCGGCCAGGAGTTCGCCGCGCTGGAGGCCACTCCGTACGAGAAGGTCCGGGTGCTCGTGCTCGGTCAGGACCCGTACCACGACGACGGCCAGGCCCACGGCATGAGCTTCTCGGTGCTGCCGGGCACCAGGACGCCGCCGTCGCTGCGGAACATCTTCAAGGAGCTGGACGCCGACCTCGGCATCCCCGCCCCGGACAACGGCTACCTGATGCACTGGGCCGAGCAGGGCGTGCTGCTGCTCAACGCGGTGCTCACCGTCCGCGCGCACGAGGCCAACTCGCACAAGGCGAAGGGCTGGGAGAAGTTCACCGACGCCGTGATCAAGGCGGTGAGCGAGCGCGACGAGCCGGTGGTCTTCGTGCTGTGGGGCAACTACGCGAAGAAGAAGCTGCCGCTGATCGACACCACCAAGCACGTGGTGGTGCAGGGCGCGCACCCGTCCCCGCTGTCCGCCAAGCTGTTCTTCGGCAGCCGCCCGTTCTCGCAGATCAACGCTGCGCTGGACGAGTTCGGCGCCGACGCCATCGACTGGCGGATCCCGAACCTCAAGAAGGACTGACGCCGCAGCACACCGGTCGGCCGGACGGGCGGGCCTGACGCCCCGTCCGTTCGCGGCCATCCGCCCGTTCACCGCGTGTGGCCACCGGGCTGCGGTCGGTGTGCTTAGCTGGTGCCCCACCGGGTCGCCGGACCCGGTCCGGGGAGGGGCGGCACGTGCGCCGGGTTGGGCGGATATCGGGTGTCCGGTGGGCCGTGGGGGCGGCCCTGACGGGGCTGTTGGCGGGTGCGGCGGGCTGTGGCGGGTCGGGATCGGGGGGCGGTCCGACACCCTCGGCGGCGCCGCCGGACTCCGCCGGGCCGACGTCTGCGCCAGCGTCCGCGCCGCCGTCCGTGCAGGCGGACGGCGGTCTCGCCCAACTCCCGAACCAGGCCTTCTACGTCTCCGACCAGACCTCCGCCGCCCGCCAGTTGGCCGTCCTGCGCGGACAGGGCCGGACGGCGGAGGCGGCCGACCTGCTGCGGATCGCCGCCCAGCCGTCCTCGCAGTGGCTCGGTGAGCAGAACGCACAGAGCATCGTGGAGCAGGTGAGCCGCCGCGCCGCCGAGGCCGACCGGACGCCGGTCTTCGTCGCCTACAACATCCCGCACCGCGACTGCGGCCAGTACTCGGCCGGCGGCGCCGCCGACGCCGCGTCCTACCGGGCCTGGATCAGCGGCATCGTGGAGGCGCTGGGCGACCGCAGGGCGTGGGTGATCGTGGAGCCGGACGCCGTCGCCCACACCCTGGACACGTGCGGCGTCAAGGGCGACCTCGCCGCCGAGCGGTACGGCCTGCTCGCCTTCGCCGTCCAGGAGTTGAAGAAGCGTCCTCAGGTGCGGGTCTACCTGGACGCGGGCAACCCCGGCTGGTCGCAGGATCCTTCGGCGCTGGCGGACGCGCTGCGCAAGTCCGGGATCGCCGTCGCGGACGGCTTCGCGGTGAACGTCTCCAACTTCTACGGCACCGACCGCGACGCGGCGTACGGCGGGCAGCTGTCCGCCGCGCTGGGCGGGAAGCACTTCGTCATCGACACCAGCCGCAACGGCAACGGCCCGCTGGGCAGTGACTCCTGGTGCAACCCGCCCGGCCGTGCGCTCGGCGAGCCACCGACCACCGAGACCGGCCGACCCGGGGTGGACGCCTACCTGTGGATCAAGAACCCGGGGGAGTCCGACGGCGAGTGCGGCCGCGGCGAGCCCCGGGCAGGCGAGTTCTGGCTGCCGTACGCACTGGGGCTGGCGAAGGCGGCCCGCTGACCGTTCCGCGGGCGGGCCGCCTCCCCCGGGCACACCGTTTCGCGTGCGCTACCCCGAGTGCACTACCCCGTCACCTGGATCCAGCGCGCCACCGACGGGGTGCCGGCGGCGTCCGTCAGGAACAGCATGTACCAGCCGGGCGGCAGCAGGTTGGCGTTGCCCGGCAACGTGAGCGACACGCCGTCCGCCGTGCGTCCCGTGATGTCCAGGGCCACCGACCGCTGCTCCACGTCCGTCACGTGCGTGACCGAACTGGGCCGGATCAGCTTGGCCGTGGTGACGGCGTCCGGCCGTGCGGCACCGACGGTGACGGTGCTGCCGAGCCTGGCGCCCTCCGGTGCGGCGGTGACCTGCGGGCGGTCGCCGTGGTACAGGTACGCCGGGGTGTAGATCTCGATCCGCTGCTCGAAGCCGCCGGGCGTGGTGTTGGCGTCGTCGGCGAAGAGCGGGTTGGAGCCGAGCACGGCGACCCGGCCGTCGGGGAGCAGCAGTGCCTCGGAGTGGTAGTCGCGGCCGACGGTCGGCTCGGCGGCCTTGGTGAAGGTGTTGGTGCCGGGGTGGTAGACCTGCGCCTTGAGCAGGTCGCTGCCGCTCTTGCCGCGGTAGCCGCTGGAACCGCCGGTGGTGAACACGGTGTCGTCCGGCAGGATCACGCTGTTGAGGTACCGGGTGCCGCCGGCGGGCAGGTCCGGGCCCGGGGTGAAGGCGGGCCTCGGGGCGGAGAGGTCGGCGATGTCCGTGCGGGCGGTGGACAGCGGTGACTCGCCGACGCCCCCGCCGCCGAGCACCATGACCTTCTGCGCCTGCGCTGGCGGCAGCAGCACCGAGGACGAGGTCTCGGTGAGGCCGGGGTCGCGCAGGCCCGGCACGGGCTGGAAGCCGTTGTCCGTCAGGTCCCACAGGCCCGGCTCGCGGCCCTTGTCGGCGGGGCCGTAGCCGGCGTTGGAACCGGAGTAGAAGAGCTTGCCGGAGGTCGTCAGGAAGAGCGACGGGTAGGTGGGGAAGTAGCGGTCGGGGGCCTTGGCCCAGGTCCTGGACTTGGGGTCGTAGATCTCGTTGTCGTTGCCGTTGAGGATCTGGCCGGTGTCGTCGAGGCCGGACACGGTGACCACCCGGCCGTCGCCGAGCCCGGTGAGGGTCGGGTACCAGCGGGCGTGGGCCATGTCGGTGACCTGCTCGTACAGTTCGGTGTCCGGGTTGAACTCGTACGCCGCGCGGATGCCCTGGTATTCCTGCTTCTCCAAAGTCATCTTGTCGTTCATGCCGTACAGGTTGTGGGCGTCCACGCCGGTCAGGCCCTTGATCCGGTACTGCGCCCGGGCATCGGTGACGTAGTCCTTGCCCTCCCCGACGGCCTCGACGAACACGTGCTGCTCGCTGGCCGTCACGACGGTCCGGGTGCCCGAGCCGGACTTCACCGCGGCCGGGACGGTCACGTCGGCGGTGGAGGCGTACTCGCGGCCGTTCGGGGCGACGAAGACGGTGCCCCTGGGGAACGTCCGGGCGCGGTCGGGGCTCTCGTTGCGCACGCGCATCGTGCCGGCGGCCTTCTTCACGGCGCCGTCCAGCTTCTCGTAGCGCTGGGTGCCGCCGGCGACGAGCAGCCGGCCGTCGGGCAGCGAGGTGTGGCCGCCGCAGAACATGTCGTCCGGGGTCGGGACGAGCTTGTACGTGTTCTTCGCCGGGTCCCAGAGGAGGCTCTTGAAGGTGCCCGCGTCGAAGGCCTTCTCGTCGTTGCCGGAGCCGGCCACGACGAGGACCTTGCCGGTGCGCAGGAGCGTGGCGTGGACGGCGTTGACCCTGAACCCGGCGGGCAGGGTGAGGGTCTGCCAGTGGCCGTACTCCGCTTTGTACTCGGGGCGGTTGATCGCGTACTGGTGGTACTGGTCGGAGGCGAAGCCGAGGACGGCCGGCGCGTTCATCCCGGCCACGGTCAGGGCGACCGTGCTGCCGAGGGCGAAGCGCCTGGTCCGGCCGGTGTTGTGGATCTTCACGGTGCTTGGTCCCCTCGTGGGCTGGCTCGGCACGGAGCGGTGGGCTCAGCGGGTGGTGGAGGGCTCGGCCTGCCGGGGCTGTGGCGGCCTCCTGAGTTCGAGCGTGGGCTGGTCGAGTCCCGACTGGTCTTGCGCGGCCCGGTCGCGTGCGGCCGGGTCGAGCAGGACCGGCCTGCGCAGCTGGACGGTGGGCTGGTCGAGCCGGACGGCGGTGGCCGAGGGGTGGCCCCCGGTCACGGTGAGGGTGGCCGTGGGCCTGGCCCACCGGCGGCGGACGGCATCGGAGACGGTCACCAGCAGGGGGAGCAGCGTCAGGAAGAGGGCGATGACCGCCCAGGTGCGCATGGCCACGTGGTCGTGGCCGGTGAAGAAGGACGCGGTGATCGCGGCCCCGAACACCACTGTCCAGAACAGGTGCAGCCGGAAGGTGGAGAACCGGTCCGGGCTGGCCGAGCCGCCCTTCGGCGTGACGACGAAGCGGCTGCGCCGGCGCAGCGCCGCCTGCACCAGCGAGGCCGCGTAGACCGGCCCGCAGAGCGCCGACATCACCATGCCCGCGACTCCGGAGGAGCCGGCCGGCTCGTGCGGGCTCACGTTGTGCTTGCGGTTCCAGGTGTAGAGCAGGAGTTGGAGCGCGGCGGCGTCGCTGTAGAGCATCATCCAGATCTCCGAGGAGACGTGGACGCCGGACGCCCCGAAGACCAGGTAGAGCACGCTGGAGACCGCCCCGAGCAGCCAGGTCAGCGCCGCCATCGGGTAGAAGCACACCATCAGCGAGTAGTTGAGCAGCCGTCCGGGGGAGAGCTTCCAGAGCACCCGCCAGTACTGCGTGAGCAGGGTCTCGTACGTCCCGCGGCTCCAGCGGAGTTGCTGGGAGAAGAAGTCCGTCCAGGAGGACGGTCCTTCGCCGACCGCCAGGACGTCCGGGGTGTAGACGGACTTCCAGCGCGCACCGGTCTCGGGGTTCCGGCTGCGGTGGAACTCCAGACCGGTCGCCATATCCTCCGTGATGGAGTCGTACAACCCGCCGATCGACTGGAGCGCGCTGATTCGTACGGCGTTGTTCGTGCCGACGAACATCGGTGCGCCGTAGCGGTTTCCGGCGCGCTGGATCAGCGCGTGGAAGAGGTACTGCTGGCTCTCGGAGAATTTGGTGACCGCCGAGCCCGAGCTGCGGTAGTTCCCGTACACCTGGGGGCCGACGACGAATGCCACGTCGGGGTCCCGGAAGTAACCGAGCATGCGCTCGCAGAAGTCCGGCAGCGGGACGTGGTCGGTGTCGACCGAGACCCAGAAGTCGTAGTCGTCGCCGTGCGCCTGGAGCCAGGCGTTGTAGTTGCCGTGCTTGGTCTTGGCGCGAAACCGGCCCTTGGGCCGGTTCCAGTGCGGCCGGCCGAAGCGGCTGAAGTGGCGGACGTCCAGCTCGGCGCAGAGCGCCCGCATTGCAGGATCGTTTCCCTCGTCCAACAGCCAGACGTCGTACGGACCTTCGTGTCGTACGGCACGTGCGGCGGTGAGTGTGGCCCGGACCATCTCCGGGGGTTCCTTGCCCGGCACGCAGGCGGTGAGGAAGGCGACCCGGGTGCCGCGTTCGGGCGTGACGGGGACCGGGTCGCGGGCGGCGAGGGTGGCGTGGGTGTTGGAGACGACGTTGACCAGCCGGAACACCTCGACGACGGCGATGATTGCGATCATCACCTTGTCGGCGGTCAGCAGCCATGCGTCCGTCTCGCCAGGGCGCTCGGGCCAGTGCTGGGGCAGCAACAGCCAGACCAGCAGCACTGCTTCGACCAGCGGGGCGGCCATCAGCAGCAAGGCGGCGCGGATCCGGTGCGGTTCGCGGCGCAGCAGGCTGCGGTACTGGACGCGGTACGGCTCGGTGCCGGTGCCGGTGCCGCTCCGGGGCTCGGCGTCGGCACCGGGGTGTATTCGGGTGTCGGTCCAGGCGTCGGTCCGGTAGACCCCGTCGCCGGGATCGTGGGCCGGCCCGGCGAGTCGGCTGAAGTGGGCGTAGTCGTAAGGGGCTTCGGGGATCGGCACGTCGGCCAGGGCGCCGTCGATCCGTGTGCTGCTGCCGCGGCCGTGGGCCGTCCCGGCGTCGTTCCGTCGTGAGAACGGCATGGTCATGGTTGCTCCCCCGGAGTCGTGCGTCGACTGGCTGCGCCGCCGCTTCGGAGCCGCCCGGGGCAGAACACTGCCCGGTGAACTGCGGTGGTTCGGGCAGTTTTCGGGCCGTTCGTCACATAAAACGTGAGCAATCAATTTTATTGTGTGACTACATCTGCGTCACTGCGTGACCGGCTTCGAACGCGGGATCCCGAAGCACTTCCCAGCTTCCCCTCCGGGTGCGCGGGATCCTTGGCGTGCTCAACTCTCCCGGAGGGTCACGGTGATTGCAACCGATCCGAGAAATGATCAGTGCGCAAGCGTGAAGATCCTACGGTTCCAAGCCAAATCGGTACCCCGAAGTGATAGTGACGCGGATTTAACGCGCCCGGCACATCGCCGGCCCCGCACCTCGAATGGACGGGCGGAGGCCGGACCTCGGGTCGAGGTCCGGCCTCCGCCGACTCCGGCTGCCCGTAGGTGACCGGCCATCGCGAACCGCCTGTCCGCCGCGCACGCGTAGCGTCCGCCGGGTGCGGCCGTCAGCCGGCCGCGCCCAGGAACGTCTCCCACCCGCCGGCGGGCGCCTGACCGACGTTGAGCGTGCGCAGCTTGCGCAGGGTGGACTGGTCCTGGACCTCCAGCCACTCGACGAGCTGCTTGAAGGAGACCAGCCGCACCTCGGGCTTGCCGGCGATGGTCTTGAGCGCCTCCTCCACGGCGTCCATGTAGATGCCGCCGTTCCACTGCTCGAAGTGGTTGCCGATGAAGAACGGCGCCCGGTTGCTGTTGTAGGCACGGTCGAAGCCGGCCAGGTAGGCGTCCCGGGCCTGGTTGCGCCAGTCGTTGTACTTGGACGGATCGCCCTTGGTGCTGCCGTTGGACTGGTTGGCCAGGATGTTGTAGTCCATCGACAGGACCTGGAAGGCGTGCCCCGGGAAGGGGATGGACTGCAGCGGGAAGTCCCAGACCTTGCCGTCCTGCACCTTCTGCGGCCATATCTGCAGACCGCCCGAGGAACTGGCGTCGTACTTCCAGCCCATCTTCGCCGCCGTCGGAAGCAGCGCCTTCTGCCCCTCCAGACACGGGGTCCGGCCGCCGATGAGCTCCTTCTTGTAGTCGAAGGGCAGCGGGTCGACGTCGGTGAAGCCGGTGTTGGTCCGCCACTGCGTGACGAACGCGATCGCTTGGTCGATCTCGCTCTGCCAGTCGTCCGGGGTCCACATGTTGACCCCGTTCTTGTCCGGACGGCTGGAGCAGAAGTGCCCGTTGAAGTGGGTGCCTATCTCGTGCCCGGCCAGCCAGGCCTGGCTGACGAGCTTGAGCGTGCTCTTGACCGCGCCGTCCGACAGGTACGGGATGTCGGAGGCGCCGACCGAGTGCTTCGGCGGGTGGTACAGGTCGGACTTGCTCTTCGGCAGGGCGTAGATGCCGGAGAGGAAGAAGGTCATCGTGGCCTTGTACTGCTCGGCCAGCTTGAGGAAGCGGGGGAACTGGCCGTCGTCGGTGCCGCCCGCGCCGTCCCAGGAGAAGACCACGAACTGCGGCGGACGCTCGCCGGGGTTGAGCTTCTCGGGCTTGGGCTGGTTCGGCTGCGGCCCGGTGTCCGCGTTGGAGCCGTCACCGATCGGAGTGCCCTTGGGCACCACGGCCTGGGTCGGATCGGTGGTGCCGGTCGGGACGGGGGCGGGGTTGCCGCCGGTGGCGGTCGAGGAGGAGGCCGGTCCCGAGCCGGACCCGCCGCTGGAGCAGGCCGCGACCGCTCCGAGGGCCGCGGTCGCTGCGGTGGCACTGAGCACGGTCCTGCGCGAGATGCTGGTCATGGTCTCCCCTGGTGCCGACGGCCGGTGGTGCGGGCGACGCCGGGCTTTACCGATCAAATCGGGCAATTGATGAGTATTCCGCCGTTAGCATGTCATGTGGACCGGATGACGATCAAAGGTCGCCCGGACCCGACGAGGGTCAACACGTCGGCGGCACCCTGCCGGGCTGCGGGAATCCGGGTTCTGTTGCGGTCCTGTGACGCTTCGCGGCCAACTGCTCGGTCGGGCAGTACCGTACCGCTGCCGGGCCGGGGTCCGTCAGAGTGCAACGAGTCGCCGATTGCGGCGCACTATTCGTGCTATCGCGGTGCTCACCACGGTCGCGGCCGTGCAGGAGACGGCCAGGCTGAGCCAGGCGGTGTCGAACCAGTGGCTGTTCAGCCAGCCCAGCGTCACGATGTAGGCGGCCCACACCAGCGCCGCCAGTGCCGACCAGTGCAGGAACCGGTGCGGATGGGCGGGGGAGTGCCCGATGGCCAGATCGAGGACGGTCCGCCCCGCCGGCACGAACCGGGCGACCACCACCATCGCGGCGGCGGCCCCGCGCGGGCGTTCGGCCAGGGCCTGCTGCACTCTGGACACGCTCGCCGCGAGCTTGGGGCGTCGCGCCAGCCGCCGCTGGAGCAGCGGGGCGCCGCGCCGGGCGAGGTGCAGCAGCAGGAGATCGCCGAGGAACGACGACACCGCCACGCCCAAGCCGAGCAGCACCGGGGCGCCGTTGATCTGCGCCGTCTTGAGCACGGCCAGGATCACCAGCGTGCCACTCGGGAGGAACGGGAGGAGGGCGTCGCCGAGTACGGCGCAGAGCGCCAGGGCGCAGATCCATGAGGATCCGATCGCCGCCACGAAGTTCAAGGCCCGTACTCCCTCCACGCCGCCCGGGGGAGCAGGTGGCTGCAGGGGTCCACGCTAGCGCCTCGACTTTTCATGCCATGAAGCACCCCGGGTGCGCGCGGGATCACAGTCAGGGAGCGAAGTCGGAGTGGTCGACGGCGGTCGCGAGCGGAGTGATTCGCACCACATTCCACGGGGCTGCACTTCTCGTTGAGCGTGGAGCCGACGCCGGACCTGGGCCGCGGCCGCACCGGAGCCGCGCCGCCGCCAGGGCGTACGGGCCGCACATGGAACGAGCCCTCGGAGCGGGGTTGCCACTCCGAGGGCTCGCATGGATCGTCCGGAACTGGTCCAGCCCGGCGACCTTGTCGACGGAGCGGGGGTTTCCCATCGATGCCCCGCTCCTGATCACCAGCCTGCCGGACTCCGGTGGTCGATCGCGACACCTGCGGCTGGCGACTTCCCGCTCTGGCGTGAAGTCGCCACCCGTGTCCGGCCGCTGGCTCTGCGTCAGCCGAACGGCCGGTCGGTGACAGGCCGACGGGAGATCGATGGCAGATCGGGCGGTGTGCCACGGGACACCCCGAGGGCGGGGAACAGCGGGCGCGGGAGGGTGGTTGACCCAGGTCGGCAAGCAGCAACCGGCAGGAACGGAAAGGCGAGCGGCATGACCACCGAGGACCAGCAGGCACACGGCACCGAACCGCCCGCCCCCGCGATCCGGGGCACCGCCCGCGGCACCGCACCCGCCCCGCTCTCGATCCTCGACCTCGCCACCGTCGGCGCCGGCCACACCCCCGCCGAGGCGCTGGCCGCGACCACCGCACTCGCCCGGAACGCCGAGCGGTGGGGCTACCACCGCTTCTGGGTCGCCGAACACCACGGCATGCCCGGCGTCGCCAGCTCCACCCCGGCCGTCCTGCTCGCCCACCTGGGCGCCCACACCACCACGCTGCGGCTCGGCTCCGGCGGGGTCATGCTCCCCAACCACGCCCCGCTGGCCATCGCCGAGCAGTTCGGCCTGCTGGAGGCCCTGCACCCCGGCCGGATCGACCTCGGCCTCGGCCGCGCCCCGGGCACCGACCCGGCCACCGCCCGGGCGCTGCGCCGCGGCCTCGCCGAGGGCGCCGACGACTTCCCGCAGCAGCTCGCCGAGCTGACCCACTTCCTCGACGGCGACTTCCCGGCCGGCCACCCGTACGCCCGGCTGACCGCCGTCCCCAACGGCGACGCGCGCCCGCCGATCTGGCTGCTCGGCTCCTCGGGATTCAGCGCCCGGCTGGCCGGCCGTCTCGGCCTCCCCTTCGCCTTCGCGCACCACTTCAGCAGCGCCGGCACCCTCCCGGCACTCGACCTCTACCGGGACTCCTTCCGCCCCTCCACCGTCCTCAGCGAGCCCTACGCCCTGATCGGCGTGAGCGCGGTCGCCGCCGAAGACGCGGACTCCGCCCGCCGCCTGGCCCGCTCCGCGGCCCTCGGCATGCTCCGGCTGCGCCGCGGCACCCCCGGCCCGATCCCCACGCCGGAGGAGGCCGAGTCCTACCCGTACAGCCCGGTCGAAGCGGACTTCATCGACAACTGGCTGGCCAACGTGGTCCTGGGCGCCCCGGGCGAGGTCGCCGACGGCCTGGAGGCCCTGCGCAAGCGGACCGGCGTGGACGAGCTGATGATCACCTCCCACATCCACGGCCACGACGCCCGCCTCCGCTCCTACGGTCTGATCGCCGAGGCCTACGGCCTGACGGCCACCGCATAACGCCCCGACCGGTACGGCGGCGCCACCCGGTTCGGCTGCCGCCGTGGCCGGGGACCGCCTCGGGGCCCCGAGCCCTGGACGGTTCCCGGGTACGTGGCCGCGGCGGCTGGTGGCGGAATCGCCCCGGGCCGCTCGGCACGGGACACCTGCCGGGTACGGGGTGGGTCCTGCCGCGTGGTGGCCGTCGGGGGGCCGGGGCGTCCGGGCTGGACGGTGCTCGGGGTCCTGCCGACTACCGGGTGTCGGGGCGGGACTGGCGGAGTATGGCGGCCACGCGTTCGGCTTCGCCGGGGCGGGCGAAGTACCAGCCTTGGGCGGTGTCGCAGCCGGTGAGGCGCAGGCGTTCGGCCTGGGCGGCGTTCTCGATGCCCTCGGCGGTGACGGTCAGGCCCAGGGTGTGGGCCAGCTGGACCATCGCGCCGACGATCTGCTCGTTGGCGTCGCTGCGACGGGTGCCGGGGGCCGGGTGGCCGGGGCGGTCGGCCGGGGCCGGGTCGCGGAAGCCCTCGATGAAGGTGCCGTCGAGCTTGAGCACGTGCACCGGCAGCCGGGAGAGGTAGGCCAGGTTCGAGTAGCCGGTGCCGAAGTCGTCGATGGCGATCCGCACACCCATGTCGGCGAGCGCCTGCAGGGCCTGCAGCGGGCGGCCGCCGGGGCCGAGCAGTGCGCTCTCGGTGATCTCCAGCTGGAGCAGCCGGGCCGGCAGGCCGGTGCGGTCGAGGGCCCGGGCCACGTCGGCGACGATGTCGGAGTCCCAGATCTGCCGGGCGGCCAGGTTGACGCTGACGAAGGTCTCGGTGTCGGGGAACTCGGTGAGCCACTGCCGGGCCTGACGGCAGGACTCCTCCAGCACCCACTTGCCCAGCGGCACGATCGCGCCGGACTCCTCGGCGAGCGGGATGAAGCGGTCCGGCGAGAGCGTCCCGTAGCGGGGGTGGCGCCAGCGGACCAGGGCCTCGGCGCCGTGCACCGCGCCGTCCGCGAGGCCGACCAGCGGCTGGTACTCGATGGTGAACTCGCCGCGCTCCAGGGCCGGGCGCAGCGCGGTGGCGAGGAGCTGGCGGGTCAGCTGGTGGGCGCCGCGGTCGGGGTCGTAGAGGGTCCAGCGGGCGCGGCCGTCCGCCTTGGACCAGTAGAGGGTGGCGTCGGCGTCCTTGACCAGGTCGGTCGGGGTGGTCTCGTGCACGGACCGCTCGACGACTCCGACGCTGGCGGTGATCGCCAGGCGGTGCCCGGCGACGTCGAAGGGGCGCTCCAGCGCTTCGAGGATGCGGGCGGCCAGGTCGGTGAGCTGGTCGCTGCCCGCGCTGTCGGTGACCAGGACGGCGAACTCGTCGCCGCCCATCCGGGCCACCAGGTGGGCGTCGTGCCCGGAGAAGCCGTGGCGCAGCCGGGTGGCGACGGCGATGAGCAGCTGGTCGCCGATGTGGTGGCCGAGGGTCTCGTTGATCGCGGCGAAGCCGTCGAGGTCGAGGTAGCAGACGCCCACGCGGCGCCCGTCCACGGGGCGGGGGTCGCCGGTGAGGCAGGCGGCGTCGAGCCGTTCGAAGAAGTAGGTCCGGTTGGGCAGCCGGGTCAGCGGGTCGTGGAGGGCCTGGTACTCGAGGCGGTCGCCGAGCCGGCGCTGCTCGGTGATGTCCTCGACCAGGGCGAGGGTGTAGAGGGGGTGTCCGGCGCCGTCCCGGATGAGGGAGGCGGTCACCTTGCTCCAGACCGTGCGGCCCTCGCGGTGCTTGAGCTGCTTCTCCACCCGGAACCGTTCGCGTCCGCCGTGGACGAGTGCGGGGAAGAGCCGGTGCGGCATGCCCTCCGGATCGATGATCTCGTGCAGGTGGGTTCGGACCAGCTCGCCGACGCCGCGTCCGATCAGGGCCGCGAACGCCGGGTTGACCTCGATGATCCGGTCCTCGGGGTCGATCAGGGCCATCCCGATGACGGCGTCGCAGAAGGCGGCCCGGAAGCGGGACTCGCTGGCCCGGAGTGCGGCCAGCATCCGGTCGGTCCCGTCGTCCGCCGGGTGGGCGCGGTTGGTCAGCGGCGCCGAGCACGTGGGGCAGAGGAGCACCTCGGGGACCGCTTCGTGGATCACGTCCCGGGCCCCGTCCCGGACCGCCGGCGTTGATCCCGCCCCGGGACCAGTCCCTGGCCCCTCCTCCGGTCCCGCTTCCGGCCTCGCCCCGGGCCCCGGGACGGGGCCGGGATCGCGCGGCTCGTCCAGGACCACCCCTGGGTGGTGTGCGTCGGCCCCCTCGTTCTGGCCCGGCACGGCATGCTCCCGTCCGCTGCTGACGCCTGATGCTGGTCCGGCCGGTCACCCGGGACTGCGGCAGCCGGCTCCGCACTCTGTCGCGGTCCTCGGGGTCGGTCCGGCGCGGGGCGCCCGGCGGGGAACTGCCGCGTGGGGGAGACCGCGTGGACACCCGCGTGAAGAACAGGGCGCTGCGGCCGATCATAGGACGCGGCGGCAACGCGCGGTGACCGCCGCCAGGGTGATTCGCCCGCTTTGGGATCAAGCGTGGCGGTACATGCAGACGCCCCCGGTACACATCACATGATGTGTGCCAGGGGCGTGTACGCCGAACCCGCGCCCCCGAGCGCCGGTTGCGCGCCGGGAGCGGAAACGGGGTCGGGTGGGGGACTCCGGCGGAGCGTCAGGCCAGCTTGGCCGTCAGGGTGATGGTCGTGCCGGTGAGGGCCTGGCTGACCGGGCAGTTCGCCTTGGCGTCCTCGGCGGCCTTCACGAAGCCGGCCTCGTCCAGGCCCGGGACGTCGCCGGTCACGGTCAGGTGGATGCCGGTGATGCCGGTGCCGGGCTGGAAGGTGACGTCGGCCTGGGTGTCCAGCTTGGTGGGCGGGGTGCCGGCACCGGTCAGGCCGTGCGAGAGGGCCATCGAGAAGCACGCGGAGTGAGCGGCGGCGATCAGCTCCTCCGGGCTGGTCTTGCCGTTGGGCTCCTCGGCGCGGGCCGGCCAGGAGACGGGGTACTCGCCGATGCCGGACGAGGCGAAGGTCACCCGTCCCTTGCCCTCGAGCAGGTTGCCTTCCCAGGCGGTGCGGGCGGTGCGGGTCGTAGCCACGATCGGTACCTCCATTACTGAGGAACTGCTGATGCGTCACTTCCGGTCATGCACGCACCAGCCTACGGGCAGCCCGGGCTCGTTCCGGCGCACTTCGGGCGCCCGGCGGTGCGGCGGTGCGTGCGCTGTCCGGATCGTGGACGGTCGGGCGCGACGGTGGGGACCGTTCCCGGGGGCCCTGTTAGATTGGCCCGGGCCCGAGCTCGGCCGCCGTACGGCCGGGTTTCCACCACCAGCCTTCCGGGAGCCGCCGCGATGACGGACCACCCCACGACCCCCGACGTCGGTCTGCCCGAGGGGGTGGACGACACCGTACGGGCCGAGCTGACCAGCCTGCGCGAGAGCATCGACAACATCGACGCCGCGGTGGTCCACATGCTGGCCGAGCGGTTCAAGGCGACCCAGCGGGTCGGTCGGCTCAAGGCCGAGCACAAGCTGCCGCCGGCCGATCCGGCGCGGGAGCGGGACCAGATCAGGCGACTGCGCGAACTGGCCGCCGGCGCCAAGCTCGACCCGGTCTTCGCCGAGAAGTTCCTGAACTTCATCATCGCCGAGGTGATCCGCCACCACGAGGCGATCGCCCGCGCTTGAGGGGCGGCGACTCCGGGGCCGTGCCCCGGGGATGTCGGGGGCGGCTAAAACCCGGATTTCGTGAGGCTCCACGGTTGGCGTAGCGTGCAGATTTCCCCAGCCGGAGAGGTGGAGCAGCGACGATGGCGGTGAACCTGCCCGAGACGGCCAGCGAGGCCGATGGTCGTGCCGAGAGTTCCGCCGCCCCCGGCGGTCGCGTCGAGGCCCGCCGCCGGGCCCGTGGCGGGCGCGTCCGCAAGGCCCGGCGGCCGGGGCGCAGGCCGCGGCCGTGGTGGATCGAGATCCCGGCGATGGTGGCGGTCGGCCTGACGCTCGCGCTGCTGATCAAGATCTGCCTGCTCCAGGTGTTCACCATCCCGTCCGGCTCGATGGAGAACACGCTGCGGATCGGCGACCGGGTCGCGGTGAACAAGCTGGCGCCGCTGACCGGCTGGAAGCCGGAGCCGGGGCAGCCGGTCGTGTTCAAGGACCCGGGCCACTGGCTGCCACCGCAGCCGGTCGACGGCAACCCGGTCACCAACGCGCTGACCTCGGCGCTGAGCTTCGTCGGGCTGGTGCCGCCGAAGGACGACAACTACCTGGTCAAGCGCGTGATCGCGACCGGCGGTCAGACCGTGCAGTGCACCGGTTCCACGCTGACCGTGGACGGGAAGAAGGTCGACGAGCCGTACCTCCACCGGGGGGACGACTCGTGTGCGGGCCTGGACTTCGGGCCGGTGACGGTGCCCGTCGGCCACATCTGGGTCGAGGGCGACCACCGCAGCGACTCGGCCGACTCCCGCTTCCACCGCAGCGGCCCCGGCGGCGGTGCGGTGCCGGTGGACGACGTGGTCGGGCCGGTGTCGGCCGTCGTGTGGCCGCTCAACCACTTCGACTGGTTCGGCTGGGTCGGCCGCTGACCACGCGCTCGGCGGCGACCGGCTCCCAGGCCTCGGCCGCCACCGCGACGGGCACCGCGACATCCGTGCCATCCGTGCCATTCGCGGGCACCGCGGCGTCCGGAGCGTCCGCCGGCTTGCTCGCCTGGGCCGCGAAAGCCCCCGCGAGCACCAGCAGACCGCCCGTGAGCTGCGGCGGGCCCAGGTGCTCGCCGAGCAGGATCCAGGCCAGCACGGTCGCGACGACGGCCTCCAGGTTGGCCACCACCCCGGCGACCGGCGGCGAGAGGTGCCCGACGGCGACCACGCCGGTCAGGTAGGCGAGGACGGTCGCCACCAGCACCATCCAGGCGGCCGGGAGGAACGCGGGCAGCGAGTGCCCGTTCATCACGACGTTCCCGCCCAGCGGGCTCCAGTCGGCCTCCCAGGGCCGGGTCAGCGTGGTGAGCACGACCGCGCCGATCAGCAGGCCGTACGCGCTGACGGCCATCGGGTCGACGGGCCGCTCGCCCCGGCGGCCGGCGTCGGCCAGCACGAAGTAGCCGACCTGGCAGCAGGCGGCGCCGAGCGCGAACAGGACGCCGAGCGCGTCGAAGCTCAGGCCGTTCCAGACCTCCACCACGCAGGCGAGGCCGGTCACGGCGACCGCGGCGCCGATCGCCGAGCCCCGGCTGATCGGCTTGCGCTGGACGAACTTGACGTAGCCGATGAGCAGCGGTGGGCCGAGGTACTCGATGAGCAGGGCGACCCCGACCGGGATGCGGGAGATCGCCGCGAAGTAACAGGCCTGGACACCGGCCACGGCGAGCAGACCGAAGCCGATCAGCAGGCCGGGGCGCCGGAGCACGGCGTCGCGGTGGCGGTAGGCGATCGGCAGGAGGGCCACGGCGGCGCCGGTGACCCGCAGCCAGACCACGTGGAGCGGGGAGAGGCCGGCCTCGATCAGCGGCTTGGCGGCTGTGCCGGAGCCGCCGAAGGCGAACGCGGAGACCAGCGCGAGGCTGAGGCCGAGGGTTCGTCCCGAGGGGCGGGCGGGCGAGGCCGTTGATTGGTGCACCGACGCATTGTGACAGTCATACCGCCGGTTCTGTAAGGCGCCATTTCGACATTTGGTCCTGCGCGCAACTGTACGCAGCGGAGTATTCACACCGTCCGGCCGCAGGGAGTAGGGCACGGACGCCGCAGGGAGCAGGGAGCAGGGAGCAGGGCGCGGACAGGGAGAGCCACCCGCCCGGGGCCGGGCCGGCGCCCGACCCCGGGGCCCGGGATCAGTTCCCCGATCCGGCCCCCGCGCCGCCGAGGTTGCCCGCCCCGCCCGTGGGCTGGGTGGTGGGCTGCGGCGTCGGGCCGGTCGTCGGCTGCGTGGTCGGCGTGGGCCGGGTGGTGGGCCGGCCGGTCGGCGTCGACGTGGGCTGGGGGGTCGGCTGCGTCGTGGGCGGCGCGGTGGGCACGGTGGTCGGACCGCCGGAGCCCGAGCCGTCCGAGGTGCTGCCACCGCTCGATGAGCCGGAGCCCGCGCCGTCGCTCGGCGGGGTGGTCGCGCCGGCGTTCGGGCTGCCGGTCGCGGGGCCCGCCGACGGGGTGGCGGACGGCGTGGACGGGGCGGTCGGCACGTCGGCCGCGCCGGAGTCACCCCCGTCCGACGGCTCCGGGAAGTCGCTCACCGGCTGGCCCTTGAGCGCCGCCTTCATGTAGCTGGTCCAGATCTGCGTCGGGTACTGGCCGCCCGCCGCGCCGTCGATGCCGCCGACGCCGCTCAGGCTGACCTGCGCCCCGGTGCCCGGGTCCTGGCCGAACAACGCCACCGAGGTGACCAGTTCGGGGGTGTAGCCGACGAACCACACCGACTTCTGGTCGTCCGTGGTACCGGTCTTGCCGGCCACCGGGCGGCCCAGCGCCTTCGCCCGAAAGCCGGTGCCGCCCGGGTCGCTCACCACGCCCTGGAGCATCGAGGTGACCTGGTTCGCGGTGTCCGCGCTGATCGCCTGGGTGGTCTTGTGCGCGGGCAGCTGGACGGCCTCGCCCCCGCGGTCCACCGACTGCACCAGCCACGGGGTGATCTGCTTGCCGCCGTTGTCCAGCGTGGTGTACACGCCGGCCATGTCGAGCACGCTCGGGGTGGCCGCGCCCAGCGGGATGGACGGCACCGGGTCGAGCCCCGGGGTGTTTCCGGGCAGGCCCAGCGCGACCGCGGTGTCCCTGACCTTCTGCAGCCCGGTGTCCTGGGCGAGCTGGGCGAACGCCGAGTTCACCGACCAGTCGGTGGCCTGCTGGAGGGAGATCTGTCCGTAGCTCCTGTCGCCCTCGTTCGGCGGCGCGTACGGGGTGCCCTTGCCGCCGCGGACCTTGCGACCGCTGGTGCCGTCGTAGATCGTGCGCGGGGTGACGGTCCGGCCGTCCTGGGTCTTGGCGTTGTTCTCGAACGCGGCCGCGAGCGCGATCGCCTTGAAGGTCGAGCCGGCCTGGTAGTCCCGCCGGGTCGCGTTGTCGACGTAGTGCTTGACGTAGTCGACGCCGCCGTACAGGGCGACGACCGCGCCGGTCTTCGGGTCCACCGAGGCGGCGCCGGCCTGGGCCGCCGCGTCCTTCTTGCGCTTGTCCGGGTTCAGGGTGTCGTGCAGCTGCGCCTGGACGGCGTCCTGCAGGGCCTGCTGGCGGTTCGGGTCGATGCTCAGCTTGATCGTGTAGCCGCCCTTGGCCAGCTCGTTGTCGCTGATGATCCCGCTGGACGTGAGGTACTGGGTGGCCGCGTCGACCAGGTAGCCGGACTGACCGGACAGGCCGGGGTTGGGCTGCGGGTCGCGGACGTCGGGGAAGGAGGTCTTCGCGCGCTCGTCGGCGGACAGCCAGCCCTCCTTGACCATGCCGTCCATGACGTAGTTCCAGCGGTTGATGGCGTTCTGCTTGCCCGCCGGGGTCGTGGTGGCCACGTCGTACGCGCTCGGCGCGTTGAGCAGGGTGGCCAGGTAGGCGCCCTGGGCGGGGTTGAGCGCGGAGGCGTCGACGCCGAAGTACGCCTGGGCGGCGGCCTGGATGCCGTAGGCGCCGCGTCCGTAGTAGGAGGTGTTCAGGTAGCCGGAGAGGATGTCGTCCTTGCTCTCGGTGGCGTCCACCTTGATGGCTATGAAGAGCTCCTTCACCTTGCGGGTGATGGACTGCTTCTGGTCCAGGTACGTGTTCTTCACGTACTGCTGGGTGATCGTGGAGCCACCCTGGGTGCCCTCGCCCTTGGCGGTGTTGATCGCGGCCCGGGCCATGCCCTGCAGGTTGACCGCGCCCTCGTGGTAGAAGTTGCGGTCCTCGGCGGCGAGCGCCGCGTGCTGGGCGGCGGGGGAGACCTTGTCCAGGCCGACGTTCTGCCGGTTGGTCTGGCCGGTGCGGGTGATCACCGAGCCGTCCGCGTACAGCCAGGTGTTGCTCTGCGCGGTGGCCGCGGCGTGCGCGTCCGGGACCTTCACGAGCGTGATCCCGAGCGCGAACAGGCCGACGCCGAGCAGGATCGAGGTCGCCAGGCCGAGCAGCGTCATGCGCCAGGTCGGGATCAGGCGGCGCCAGCCGGTGCGCCGGGGGCGGCGCTTCCCGCCTCCGGTCGCCGGCCCGCCGGGGGCGCGATCGGTGCGCTTCAGCCGCTTGACCGGCCGGATCGACGGCGTGCGGCGGCCGCCCTGGGCATCTATGGACAAAGCGCGGCCTTTCCTGCGGGCGGACCGGGCCAGCCTGCACAGACGGGGACGACGGTGATTGGGGACCCTTGTTCCGATTCCGGTTTACCGCCCAGGACGAACGGGATGGGCCGATCGGCTCCTCCGGAGCGGCAATCGAGACCGACATCACATCCAAAACGCACGCAAAACGGACGTCGTTGGGCAAAAAAGTTGGGGAGCCCCTCGCTGTTGCGAGAGGCTCCCCACTGTCTGTGCGCCGCCAGGGACTCGAACCCCGGACCCGCTGATTAAGAGTCAGCTGCTCTAACCAACTGAGCTAGCGGCGCCTGCTGACCTGGAAAACAATACACGGTCCCGAGGGGTGCCTCGAACCACGTCGGACCCGGGGTGGCCGCTTTCTCCCGGCTTGGGTTGATTCGGGGTGCGGCTGGGGTGGAAGCGGGCGAGGCCGGGCGCGTCCGGGTCGTGCCCGAGGGGCTGCCGGTCGCCGTGCTCGCCGCCGACGGCGGAGCGCCGAAACGCCGAGATGCCGAAACGCCGGAAGGCCCCTCGCTCTCGCGAAGGGCCTTCCGGCTGTCTGTGCGCCGCCAGGGACTCGAACCCCGGACCCGCTGATTAAGAGTCAGCTGCTCTAACCAACTGAGCTAGCGGCGCCTGCTGACCTGGAGAACATTACACGGGACCGGGGCGATCCGCCGAATCGTATTCAGCCGATCACGCTACGCGACGTCCGGGAAGTGGCAGGCCGCCTGGTGCCCGTCCCCGGCGAGCGCAGGCCGCTCCTCCTCGCAGCGCGCCCGCGCTCCCGGCTCCGTGAGACGGGCGTGGACCGGGCAGCGGGTGCGGAAGGGGCACCCGGTGTGCCGCCGGGTGGGGGAGGGCGGGTCGCCGGCGAGGAGGATCCGGTCCCGGGTGCGCTCGGCGGCCGGGTCGGGCAGCGGGACGGCCGAGAGCAGCGCGCGGGTGTACGGGTGGCGGGGGTGGTCGAAGACCGCGGCGACGTCGCCCTGCTCGACCGTCCGCCCGAGGTACATGACGCTGACCCGGTCGGCGAGGTGCCGGATGACCGAGAGGTCGTGCGAGACGAACAGGTAGGACAGGCCCAGCTCCGCCTTGAGCGACTGCAGCAGGTTGAGGATCCCGGCCTGGATGGAGACGTCGAGCGCGGAGACCGGTTCGTCCAGGACGAGCAGCTTGGGCCGGACGGCCAGGGCGCGCGCGATGGAGATCCGCTGGCGCTGCCCGCCGGAGAACTGGTGCGGGTAGCGGGTGGCGTGGTCCGGGTCGAGGCCGACCTGGCGCAGCAGTTCGGGCACCCGGCGGGCGATCTCGTCGCGGGCGGCGCGCTGGGCGCGCAGGGGTTCGGCGACGATGTCGCCGACCGGCATCCGCGGGTCGAGGCTGGCCATCGGGTCCTGGAAGACGATCTGCAGCCGGGCGCGGAGGCGGTGGGCGTCGGCGCGGGCGAGGGTGGCGGTGTCGTGCCCGAGGAGTTCGATCCGGCCGGTCTCGGGGGCGGCGAGGTCGAGCAGCTCGAAGAGCGTCGTGGACTTGCCGGAGCCGGATTCGCCGACCAGGCCGAGGGTTTCGCCCTCGCGGAGGTCCAGGTCTACGCCGTCCACGGCGTAGACCTCGCCGACGCGGCGCTTGAACACCGTGCCCTTGAGGAGCGGAAACGTCTTGCCGAGCCCACTGACCGCCAGCACCTTGGCCCGAGCGTCGCGCTCTCCGCTCACGGCGGGGGCCGGCACCTCCGGCACCGGGTAGACGTCGGCCGGCGCGGGCCGCCGTTCGGCCAGTTCGGCGGATCGTACGCAGGCCGCCACGTGACGGTCGTCCCCCAGCAGTTCTGGCTCCGCCGACGAGCAGCGCGGCTCGGCGAGCGGGCAGCGCGCGGCGAACGGGCAGCCGGGCGGCAGGTCGGCCAGCGGCGCCGGGCTGCCGGGGATCGGGACGAGCGGCCCGCCGCGGCCGTCCAGCCGGGGCACCGCGCCGATCAGGCCGAGCGTGTACGGGTGGCGCGGGGCCGCGAACAGCTCGTCCACGTCGGCCGTTTCGACCACCCGGCCCGCGTACATCACCGCGACCCGGTCGGCCGTCCCGGCGATCACCCCGAGGTCGTGGCTGACCAGCACCAGCGCGGCGCCGGTCTCCCGCTGGGCGGTGCGCAGCACGTCGAGCACCTGGGCCTGGATGGTGACGTCCAGGGCGGTGGTGGGTTCGTCGGCGAGCAGGATGTCGGGGTCGTTGGCGACGGCCATGGCGATCATCGCGCGCTGGCGCATGCCGCCGGAGAACTCGTGCGGGAAGCTGTCGAGGGCCCGGTCGGGGGCCGGGATGCCGACGAGGTCGAGGAGTTCGGCGGCGCGCCGACGGGCGGTGGCCTTGTCGGTCTTCTGGTGGATGCGGATCGCCTCGGCGATCTGGTCGCCGATCCGGTAGACGGGGGTGAAGGCGGAGAGCGGGTCCTGGAAGACCATCGCGACCCGGCGGCCGCGGATCGCGGCGAGCTCCCGGCCCGGCAGTCCGACCAGCTCCCGCCCGTCCAGCTTCACCGACCCCTGCACCCGGGCCGTGCCGGGCAGCAGCCCGAGGACGGACAGCGCGGTGACGGACTTGCCGGAGCCGGACTCGCCGACGATGCCGAGGGTTTCGCCGCGCCGCAGGGTGAGGTCCACCCCGCGCACGGCCGGGACCGGGCCCTGCGGCCCGGCGAAGTCGACCCGCAGGTCGCGGACGGCGAGCAGGGGGGTTTCGACGGTGGTGGTCACGGCTGCTTTCTCCGAACGCTGCGAACACGGCGGCGGGGCGCGCCCCCGGCGGTGGGGTCGAGGGCGTCGCGCAGCCCGTCGCCGATGAGGTTGACGGCGAGGACGAACAGCACCAGCAGCGCGGCGGGGAAGTAGAAGAGCCAGGGGAACACCGGCGCCTCGCTGGTGCCGGCCGCGAGCAGGGTGCCGAGCGAGACGTCCGGCGGCTTGACGCCGAAGCCGAAGTAGGAGAGCGCGGTCTCGCTCATCACGGCGCCGCCGACGGCGATGGTGGCGTCGATGATGAGGAAGGAGGCGACGTTCGGCAGGATGTGCCGGAGGATGATCCGCAGCGGCCGGACGCCCATGAACCGTGCGGCGCGGACGAATTCACGCTCGCGCAGGGAGAGCGTCATCGACCGGACCACCCGGGCGGTGATCATCCAGTTGAACAGGGCGAGCAGCAGGACGAAGGCGATCCAGCCGGTGCTCTTCAGCCGGGGCGAGACGACCGTGATGATCAGGAAGCTGGGGAAGACCAGCAGCAGGTCCACGACGAACATCAGGGCCCGGTCGGCCCAGCCGCCGAAGTAGCCGGCGCACGCGCCGACCAGGGAGGCCAGCACGGTGGAGAAGAGCGCCACCAGCAGGCCGATGACCAGCGACTTCTGCAGGCCGCGGACGGTTTGCGCGAAGACGTCCTGGCCGATCCCGTTGGTGCCGAACCAGTGCTGGGCGGAGGGCGGTTGGTGCAGTGCGGTGAAGTCGGGGGCGGCGTAGTCCCAGCGCGTCAGGTACGGCCCGCCGAAGGCGAGCACGAACAGCAGCAGGACGAGGGCGGCCCCGACGAGTGCCCCGCGGGCGGCGAGCAGCCGGGTGAGGACGAGCCGGGCGCGGCCGGAGCCCCGGGGCGCGGGGGTCGGGGCGGCCGGTTCGGCGGCGACGGTGGTCATCTGGGTCACCTCCGGTCAGGACCGCACGCGCGGGTCGAGGGCGGCGTGCAGGGTGTCGGCGAGGAAGCCGGAGGCCAGGACGACGACGGCGGTGAACAGGTTGACCGCCACCACCGAGTTGACGTCCTGTTCGTTGATCGCCTGGATCAGCCACTCGCCCATGCCGTGCCAGCCGAAGATCGTCTCGGTGAACACCGCGCCGGTGAAGATGCCGAGGAAGCTGTAGGCGAACATCGTCGACATCGGGATCACGGCGGTCCGCAGCCCGTGCTTGAGCAGGGCCCGGCCGCGGGTGAGGCCCTTGGCCTCGGCGGTGCGCAGGTAGTCCGAGCCGAGCACGTCGAGCATGATGCCGCGCTGGTAGCGGCTGTAGGTGGCGAGGCCGTACAGCGCGAGCGACATGGTCGGCAGCAGGAGGTGGAGCGCCCAGTCGGAGAGGTGGGCGCCGAGGCCGCCGGTGAGTCCGGGGGTCTCGTAGCCGGTGAACGGGACGACCTCGTGGCCGGCCGCGTCCTTGGCGGCGATGGCGCCGTTCTTGAGGAACAGGGCGACCAGGAAGACCGGGGTGGAGAGCAGGACGAAGGAGAGCAGGGTCAGCAGCCGGTCGGATATTCGGTACTGCCGGACGGCGCTCCAGGCGCCGACCGCGACGCCGAGCAGCATGCCGAGCAGGCTGCCGATCAGCAGCAGCCGCAGCGAGACCCGGATCCGCCGGCCGAAGTCGTCCGTCACCGGGGTGTCGTGGATGGTCCGGCCGAGGTCGCCGTGGACCAGGCCGCCGGCCCAGTGGCCGAAGCGCACGACCACCGGGGTGTGGTCGTTCAGGTTGAGGGCGGTGAGCTGGTGCTCGACCGACTCGGCGGACGGCCGCGGGACCTTGGCCTCGAAGTACGTGCGCGGCTGGAGGGCGGCCGCGGATATCGCGTACGCCAGGAACACGGCGGCGACGAGCAGCACGGCGTAGTAGCTCAGCCGCTTCGCCAGGTAGCGGAGCATCAACGGCCGCCCTGGGTGGGGGCGGGGCCGACGCGTCTGGTGGGCATCCGGTGGTGGCCTTCGGTCGGTGGCCCGGGGTGGGGCCGGTTCGCGGGCTGTCGGGAAACAGCAGGTCAGAGTGTTCCAGCGGCGTGCGGCCGCGGTGTTGCGCGAGTGTTGCGGCGTGTGACGATCGGATCAGACGTCAATTCCTGCCTCTGGTCGTCGAACTGAACGACTGTTACGTTCTGCTGGCTCGGTGCCGAATTGGCTGCCCATACTCAAGCCCCGCCACACCTCGCGCGGCACAACTCGCGTTCCCTTTCCCGACGATCCTCACCAGGGGGACCCCTCAATGGACGCTGCCACCACGGCCCGCCGCTTCGGCCGGGCCACCGCCCTCGCGACAGCCGTCGCCCTGGCGCTGACGTCGTGCACCTCGGGCGGCGGGGGCTCGGCCGACAACGTGGCCAAGAGCGAGCCGCCGAGACAGGACTCGAACGACATCAACCCCACGGCGCCGGACGGGATGAAGGACGGCGGGGAGGTGCGCTTCCCGCTGTACCAGTGGATCACCCAGTGGAACCCGTTCCAGGTGGACGGCCGCTACGGCGACGCGGTGGACATCATGCGCGCCGTGGAGCCGGACCTCTTCACCACCGACGCCTCCGGCAC
Source organism: Kitasatospora sp. NPDC001660 (assembly GCF_053596725.1). Classification (NCBI taxonomy): domain Bacteria; kingdom Bacillati; phylum Actinomycetota; class Actinomycetes; order Kitasatosporales; family Streptomycetaceae; genus Kitasatospora; species Kitasatospora sp. NPDC001660. The sequence goes on from NZ_JBSFGU010000011.1 coordinate 152,439, forward strand.
CTTCCGGGCGAACCCGGACTACCTGGCGGAGGCCAGGGTCACCTCGACCTCGCCGCAGGTGATCACCTACAAGCTCAACCCGAAGGCCAAGTGGTCGGACGGGAAGCCGCTCGGCTACCTGGACTTCAAGGCCGACTGGGAGGCCAGCAACGGCAAGAAGGACGGCTACAACATCGCCGACTCGGCCGGCTACGAGCTGATCTCCTCCGTCGAGCAGGGCGCCGACCCGACCGAGGTCAAGGTCACCTTCTCGGCGCCGTACGCGGACTGGCAGAACCTGTTCCGGCCGCTGATCCCGGCCGCCGGGATCGCCACCGCCGACGACTTCAACAAGGGCTGGATCGAGAAGATCCCGATCACCGGGGGCCCGCTGAAGCCGGGCGTCGCGGACAAGACGGCCCAGACGCTCACGCTCGTCCCCGACCCCGCCTGGTGGGGTGCCAAGCCCAAGCTGGACAAGGTCACCTTCCGGGTGATGGACCAGGCGGCCACCACCCAGGCGTTCCTCAACAACGAGATCGACTTCGCGACGGCCGGCACCGCGACCGCGTACGGCCAGCTCAAGGACAACAAGGACACGGTGATCCGCACCGCCAGCCCGTGGGACGAGGTGCACATCTCCTTCGGCGGCGGCGGTGCCCTGGCGGACCAGAAGGTGCGTCAGGCGCTCGGCAAGGCGCTCGACCGCGACGCGCTGATCAAGATCGCCAACAATGGCGTTCCGGTGAAGTTCGAGCCGCTCGGCAACCACATCTTCATGCCCAACCAGACCGGCTACCAGGACAACTCGGGCGAGTGGGCGAAGTTCGACCTGCCCGCCGCGAAGAAGCTGCTGGACGACGCCGGCTGGAAGGACGCGGGCAGCGGGCAGCCGCGCACCAAGGACGGTCAGTCGCTCGAACTGCACTTCGTGTTCAACGACGCCAGTCCGCAGGCCCAGGTCGACCTGTACACCGCGGCCGCGGCCATGTGGCTGGCGGCCGGGGTGAAGGTCGACATCGACAAGGTGGCGAAGAACGACTTCTTCACCAAGTACATCGACGTGGGCAAGTTCGACATCGCCAGCTGGCGCAACACCGACTCGTTCCCGCTCTCCCAGAGCCTGACCAACTTCCGCCTGCCGGAGGGGGACAACGTCTTCGGCAACTACTCGAAGCTCGGCACGCCCGAGATCGACGCGTTGCTGAAGAAGGCGGCCGGGACGATCGACCCGGTGGAGGCCGCGAAGTACTACAACCAGGCGGACGCCAAGATCTGGGAGCTCGGCCACACCGTCGAGCTGTACCAGCGGCCCGAGGTGGTGGCGGCGCGCAAGGGCCTGGCGAACTACGGCGCGTTCGGCCTGGCCACGACCGACTACACGAAGATCGGCTGGGCGAAGTAGCGCCCCGCCGCGGACACGGCGGCGGGGCAGGCGCTGGCGAGCAGCGCGGTGATCACGAGGCGGGTGGTGCGGACACGGGTGGGACGGCTCCGCCGCCCCGCTGTCCTACCACCGGCCTTGACCTTCCGCGTTGCCCGCAGGCCGCCCGTGTCATGGGGCCCCGCAGGGCCCGCGCTCGCATCCAACCGGGGACGAATCTAGCGGGGCGATCCGGCGGCCCGGGCGGTACGGCGCGGGCGCGCCCGGAAACCCGCCGCGCTGTCACCCGGTTCGCGCACCGGAGCGTCAACTGCGGCTGACGGCAAGGAGAAAGGAGCGAAGGGGGAGGGATCGGGCCGACGTCTGCGGGCCCGCGCCGGTACGTGCGCCGGGCCCGGCCGGTGCACGAGCACCTGCGCTCCAACCGGCGGGCGTTCGCGTGGGGTTACGGCCACTACGTCGTGTTCGCCTCGGCAGCGGCGACCGGCACCGGGCTGGAGGTGGCGGTGGAATCGGCCGCGCACAGGGCGGACATCTCCGCGACGGCGGCCACCGGGACGGTCGCCGTGCCGGCCGCCGTCTACCTGTTCACCGTGTGGCTGCTGCACTCCCGGCACGCCAGGACCGGTGCCGCGCAGGTGCTCGGGCCGGCCGGCGCGGCGCTGGTACCAGCCTGCACGGCGCTCGGCGGCCCCGGGGTCCTGGCCGCCGGCCTGGTGTACGCGATGCCGGTGGCCGTCGGGGGCGCGATGCACGCCCGGGAGGCGTGAACGCCGTCCGGGCGCGGCCCGAGCAGGACCGGCTCGTGCCGGGCGAGCCAGGCCAGGTAGACCGGGTTGACCTTGGCCAGGTCCAGGTAGGCGGCCCGAAGTTCGCCGTACAGCGCCTCCAGGGCGGGCGGGGCGAGCACGCGCGGCCGCCAGGCGAGCAGCAGGCGGACGGCGAGCGGGTCGCCGTGCACCGGGCGCACGACCGTGCCGGGGCCGGGCACGGACGTCGGCTGGCAGGGGCGGACGGCCTCGCCGGAGGCGACCAGCTCGGCGGCGGTGGTGTTGTCCCGGACCTGCACCACCCGGGGGTTGAGGCCGGCCTCGCTGAACACCCGGCGCATCGCCGCGTACTCGTGGTCGGCGGCCGGGTCCACCATCCAGGTGTCCTCGGCGAGGTCGGCGAGGTCGACGACCGGGCGGGCGGCGGCCGGGTGGCCGGCGGCGAGCGCGACGAACTGCGGCTCGCGGGCCATCAGCACCCGGTGCTCGGCGTCCGGGGGCACGCGCAGCGGGAAGCCCTCGCTCTCGTACACGAAGGCGACGTCGAGCTGGTCGGCGGCGACCATCCGCAGCAGCGCGCCGGCGGAGATGTCCACGTGGATGGTGGTGTCGGTGTCCGGCAGCCGCTCGTGGACGCGGCGCAGCCAGGCCGCCACGACCCGGCTGCCGACGCTGCCGATCCGCAGCCGCCGCCGGTTCCCGGCACCGGCCGACTCCCGGGCCTCCTGGCGTGCGGCGGCGACCAGCGCCGCCATCTCGGTGATCACCGGCCGGGCCCGGGACAGCACGGAGTGGCCGAGCGCGGTGGGCCGGCTGCCGGTCTGCTCGCGGGTGAACAGGGTGCCGCCGATGGCCCGTTCGATCCGGTGGAGCTGGGTGGTGAGGGAGGGCTGGGTCATGCCGAGCTGGAGCGCGGCCTTGCGGAGGCTGCCGGTGTCGGCGATCGCGCACAGCACCCGGAGGTGTCTCACGTCGAGCTCCACGTCCGGATCATAGACGCCGTCGACCCGTCTTGCCAAGGACATGACATACATCAACGCGGCAGACACCCGCCGATATTGGGCGGCGCTATCGCGGATTGACATCATCCGCGACGACGGCGCGCGGGGGGAGTCTGGGGCAGCGAATTCCACCCCCGCCCCAAGCCGGGGGTGCCCCCACCTTCCGCCCGTCGCCGCCGGCCCCAGGAGCCCGACCGGTGCGGAACGGAATGCCAGGGGCGCCGGTGCGCCAAGTCCAGCCAAAGCCCATTCAAAAGTCCAGAAATACAGGGGTATTGGACGACATTATCGCAGGTTGACATCATCCGCCCCGCTGCCGTGCTGCCCGAAGCTCTGTGGACACCACCCGTTCACCAGGTGCCCCCCACGGCCGGCCCCCACCGGCCCCGCACCCCAGGATTCGGAGCCCCCACATGTCTCGATCCGTGCTGTCCGCAGCCCTCGGCCTGGCGCTCGCCGCCGGCCTCGCCGCCCTGCCCGGGACGGCCGTCGCCGCGCCCGCCGCCCAGGGCTACGCGCCCTCGGCCAACGCCGGTTCGGCGTACGCGGGTTCGGCCGCCGAAGCAGCCGACAACCAGGCGTTCTTCCAGGCCGTGATGGCCTCCGCCAAGGCCAAGCAGGCCGCCGACCCGACCCTCGCGACCGTCGTCGTCACCTACGACGCCAGCCGCGCCCCGTCCTTCCGCACCCAGATAGCCAACGCCGCGCAGATCTGGAACGGCTCGGTGCGCAACGTCCAGCTGCGCGCCGGCTCGGCCGCCGACTTCCGCTACTACGAGGGCAACGACCCGCGCGGCTCGTACGCCAGCACCGACGGCCACGGGAGCGGGTACGTCTTCCTCGACTACCAGCAGAACCGGCAGTACGACTCGCTGCGGGTGACGGCCCACGAGACCGGGCACGTGCTCGGCCTGCCCGACCACTACTCCGGCCCGTGCAGCGAGCTGATGTCCGGCGGCGGGCCTGGCCCGTCCTGCACCAACCCGTACCCGAACGGCGCCGAGCGCAGCCGGGTCAACTCCCTCTGGGCGCGCGGCTGACCGGCCCCCGACGGGCCCGGCCGCCGTGGGCTGCGGCCGGGCCCTCCCCGGTTCTGTCGGTGCCGCGTGCGAGCATGCGCGCGAGACCCGTCCGCCCGACCGCGAGGTGCCACCGCCGTGCCGAACACCGCCCCCCACGTGCCCGACGTCCCCGACCGGCTCTCCGATCTGCCCTTCGCAGACCTGCTGCGCCCGCACACCGGGGCGCTGCGCAGCGACGAGCGGTACGACACCGTGCACTTCGACGGTGGCGCGTACACCGACCAGTCGGCCGCCGGGGCGACGTTCCTGGAGTGCGCGTTCACGGGCGTCGCGCTCAGCGGCGTCAAGCTGCGCCAGGCCCGCTTCACCGACGTGTGGGCGCAGTCCGGCCGCTGGGTGGCCTGCGACCTGAGCGACGGCGAGTGGCAGGACAGCGCGTTCGTCGGCGGCGTGCTGGCCGGCATCGCCGCGCACGGCTCGGCCATCCGCCGGGTGGTGTTCCGCGGCTGCAAGCTGGAGGCGGTCAACCTGCGGGCGGCCGTCCTGCGGGACGTCGTCTTCGAGGACTGCCTGCTGCGCGACGTGGACTTCGCCGACGCGAAGCTCACCCAGGTGTCCTTCCCGGGCTCGACCCTGGAGGAGGTCCGCCTGCGCGGGGCCACGCTGAGCGGGACGGACCTGCGCGGCGCCGCCCGCCTCGGCCTTCCCGACGGCCACCTGGGGCTGCGCGGGGCGATCATCAGCTCGCACCAGCTCCTGGAGCTGGCGCCGCAGTTCGCCCACGCGTTGGGCATCACCGTGCAGGACCGCTGAGCGTGCTTCTTCGACCACGTCCCGCCGCCGGCCCCCCGGCCGGCGCCCCGGGCGAGGGCTGGTACGACTTCACCGTCACGGTGGACGCCGACGGCAGCTGGTCGCAGCGGTTCACCGGCCACCTGGAGACCGGCGCGCCCAGCGTCAGCGGCTGATCCCGCATCCGGGACCCCGGGGGAACCACGGATCGTGGACCTCCCGGGGCCCGTCCGGTGTCAGCAGGGTGAGCGTGAGCGGTGCCGCCGCGTACTCGGCCAGCAGCACCGCGCCGTGCCGGGTCTCCAGCTCGGCCTGCACGGGGACGCGCAGCTTGCTCAGCGAACGCCGCAGCTGGAGCGCGTCCCGCCGGCTGACCGGCTGCGGGGCGCGCAGCACCAGCCGCAGCGGGCTGAGCGGCCCGGTCACCGGCACGCCGGAGCCCAGCTCGTAGCCGACGGCGCCGATCGGGCCCCAGGTCAGCCGGTGGTCCGCCGCCAGCTCGCCGACCTCCGGCAGCAGGGCGAGCGCCGGGATCCCGGCGACCCGTTCGGGCGCCAGCAGCGCCCGCCGCGCCGCGAGTTGCTCGGGCCGGAAGGTGCGGGCCACCGCCGCCCAGGGCGCGAGCGCGTGCAGCAGCTGCCCGCGGTCCGGGCCGCGCACCGACACCGGGATCCAGTGCTCGGGCGCCGTGACGTCCCGGGGGCAGCGCACCGGGTGCGGGGTGTCCACCGGGGAGCCGACCACGGCGGGCGCCCGGGCGACCGTCACCCACGGGTGCGCGCGGAGCACCGCGCGTGCCCAGTTCGGGAGGTCGCCGCCGCCGAGCGGGCGCAGCGAGCTGGGGCACTGCATGAGCAGCAGGTCGTGCGGGCCGGGCAGCCGCCCGTCCAGCGCGGCGAGCGGCCCGACCAGGCGGCGCGGTCCGCCATGCGGTTCGTCGATCGCGTTCCTCACACCTCTACCGTCCGCCCGGCCCGGGGCGGGCCACCACGGCCGTTGGACGCGTTCCCCCGGGACCAACGGCCCAATGCGGTCCACCGGAGACCGACGGCTCAACGTGCGCCCGTCCGGCCGCGGTGTGAGAGTGGGGGCAGCCCGGTACCCGTCCCGAGGAGGAGTCATGGGCATCTTGGACAGGATCTTCCACAGGGGGCACGAGGCCGCCGCCGGGTCGGACGCCGGCGAACGTGCTGCGCTCGCCCACGACGAGGCCGCCGACGCGTACAGCGACGACATCGAGCGGACCCGCGAGCTGCGCGAGAGGGAGCAGCGCGCCCAGGAGGAGGCCGACCGGCGGGCCGCCGAGAACATGACCGCCGAGGGCGACCCCTGGGACTGACCTCCCGGCCCTAGCCGCTGCCGCCGCGCGGCGGCAGCGGCGGGCGCCGCAGGTCCGGCCGGGGGGTGTCGGCCGGCGGGGGCGCGGCGGCGGGCACGTCCTCCAGCAGTTCCAGCGCCAGCCGGACGGCGGTGCGCAGCTCCGGGTGCCGCCCGCTCGCCCAGTCCCGCGGGCCGCGCAGCGCGTGCACGTCCGGCTCGACGCCGTGGTTCTCCACCGACCAGCCGAGCCCGCCGGTGAACCAGGACGCGTTCTTCGGCACCGAGATCTGGGTGCCGTCGCCGAGCGTGTGCCGTCCGGTCATCCCGACCACCCCGCCCCACGTGCGGGCGCCCACCACCGGCCCGAGGCCGAGCAGCTCGATCGCCGCGATGATCACGTCGCCGTCCGAGCTGGTGGCCTCGTCGGCGAGCGCCACCACCGGGCCGCGCGGGGCGTTGCGCGGCCACCGGACGGGCTGCCGGTCGCGGGTGAAGTCCCAGGCGAGGACGTGCCGGGTGAGCTTCTCCAGGACGAGTTCGGAGACGTTGCCCCCGGCGTTGCCCCGGACGTCCAGGACGAGCGCGGGTTTGTCGAGCTCGCGGCGCAGGTCGCGGTTGAACTGCGCCCAGCCGGAGCCGCCGAGGTCGGGGATGTGCAGGTAGCCGCACCGCCCGTCGCTGAACTCCCGTACCAGGGCGCGGCGTCTGGCCACCCAGTCCTGGTAGCGCAGCGGCCGTTCGTCGGTCAGCGGGGTCACGGTGATGCGTCGTACGGGGGCGTCCGGGGCGCTGCGCAGGCTGATCTCGACGGTGTTGCCGCCGGTGCCGACGAGCAGTGGGAGCGGGCCCCGGACCGGGTCGACCGGGCGCCCGCCGATCTCCAGCAGTTCGTCGCCGTCCCGCACGCCCTGGGCGGCGAGCGGGGCATGGGCGCGCGGGTCGGAGGACTCGCCGGGCACCACCCGGGCGACCAGCCAGCGGCCGTCGGGGGAGCGGTGGGCGTTGGCGCCGAGCAGGCCGAGCGGCTGCTGGGCGAGCGAGGGGCCCTCGCCGCGCCGGGACGGCGTGACGTAGGCGTGCGAGGTGCCGAGTTCGCCGAGCAGCTCGCGCAGCAGGTCGGCGAAGTCGTCCGGCCCGGCGATCCGGTCGAGCAGCGGCTCGTACTGGGCGACCAGGGCGGGCCAGTCGAGGCCGGACATCCGGTCGTCCCAGAACTGGTCCCGGACGATCCGGGCGGCCTCGTGGTAGGCCTGGCGCCACTCGGCGGCCGGGTGCACGGTGTGGTTGATCCGGCGCAGGTCCACCAGGGTGGCGGCGGAGGGGGCGCCGATCGGGACGATCCGCAGGGTGCCGGCCGAGTAGACCGCGATCGAGCTGCCGTCGCCGGAGACGGCGTAGCCGTCCAGCTTGTCGACCAGGGTGGAGCGGGTGCCCCGGGCGAGGTCGAAGTACTCCAGCGAGGGGCGGCCCGAGGTGTCCTCCGGGCTGGCGAAGGTCTGCCCGAGGGCGCCGGAGATCGGCCAGCGCAGCCAGACGAGGCCGCCGCGGACGGCGTCGGCGGCCGAGTACTTGGAGGCGATCACCGGGAACTGCAGCAGTCGCTCGCCGATGCCCTGCGGGTCGACCCGGACGGTGCCGTCGCCGCCGCCGTCCCCGCGCGGGCCGCCGTCCTCGGCGGGCGCGGCGAACGGGGACGGGGTGTCGGCGGTGAGCGGGACGAGGTAGGGGCGGCAGCCGACCGGGAACGACAGGTCGCCGGTGTGGACGTCGTGGACCGGGTCGAAGCCGCGCCAGGACAGGAAGGCCAGGTAGCGGCCGTCCCGGGTGAACACCGGCTGCTCGTCCTCGAACCGGCCGTCGGTGACATCGGTGATCGGCGCGGGTGCGTCGGCGCGGGTGAGCCGGATCCGGCGCAGCGAGTGCCCGGCCGCCGGCTGGGACCAGGCGATCCAGTGCGAGTCGGGGGAGAACCGGGCGCTGGAGACCGGCCCGTACCCGGAGGTGGCGACCTCGCGCACCTCGCCGTCGGCGGTGGCGACGAGCAGCAGCCGCCCGTCCGAGGTGGCGGCGGCCAGCCGGCTGCCGTCGGGGGAGGCGGTGAGCTCCAGGACGCGGCCGAGCCGCCCGGCGGCGAGCACCCGGTGGCGGTGCCGTTCCCGGCTCGTGAACTCGAGGGAGCCGTCGTGCCCGGGCAGCGGCATCACCTCGACGGCGTCCGCGCCCTCGGCGTCGGTGATCCACGCGGCCTCGCCGGTGTGCCCGAGCACGACCGGCAGCCGGGTGCGCACCCCCGGGGTGTCGGCGAGTGCGCGGGCCGGGCCGTCCTTGTGGGTGAGCCAGTACTGGCTGCCGCGCACGGTGATCACCCCGGTCCGGCCGGTGTGGTCGCAGGCCAGGTCCTTGACCTGGTTCGCGGCGCCGACCTGGTACGGGCGGCGCCCGGCCCGGGCGCCGCCGAGCGGGACGTGCAGCCGGTGCGGTGCGGGGGCGTCCAGGCTCTCCAGCAGCCAGAGGTCGCCCGCGTGCTGGTAGACGATCCTGGTGCCGTCGGTGGTGGCCTCGCGGGCGTAGTAGGAGGCGTGGTCGGTGTGGCGGCGCAGGTCGGTGCCGTCGGGACGGCAGGAGTAGAGGTTGCCGATGCCCTCGTGGTCCGAGAGGAAGGCGACCCGGTCGCCGACCGGCATGGGTGAGGCGAGGTGGCCGCGGTGGTCGGGGAGGATCTGCCCGCCGTCCACCCAGAGCCGGCCGGTGGCCCCGCCGCGGTAGCGCTTCCACGCGGCGGGCTCGTGCGGGGCGGCGCCGGTGAGCAGGACGGTCCGGTCGCGACTCATCTGGGCGTCGCCCACCGGCCCCCAGGGCATCCGGCGGCCGGGGGAGCCGTCCGGCGGCAGCGCGTGGGCCCAGGTGTAGTGGCCGAAGGGCTCGTGGAAGGAGGTGACGGCCAGCACCTCGCCGTCCGGCAGCCAGCCGCGCACCCGGGTGTCGTGGCTGCCCCAGTAGCTGAGCCGCTGCGCCTCGCCGCCCGTGGCGGGGGCGGTCCACACCTCGGGGGTGAGGCTGAGCCAGCTGGTCCAGGCGAGGGTGCGGCCGTCGGGGGAGAAGCGGGGGTGGCTGACCCGGGTGCGGTCGCAGCTGACCCGCCAGGCCCGGTCGGTGGTGCCGACGTCCGCCAGCCGGGCGATCCAGACGTCGTCCTCCGCGGTGAAGACGAGCAGGTCCCCGTGCAGGTGGGGGTAGCGGAGGTAGCCGGGCGTGGTCACCCCTCCATCTTTCGACGGGGTGTCACGTCCGGCAACCGGGGCGGGCAGGAGGACTGCGGCGATGACTCCACCGTCGGCGACGCGGGCGGGGAGCGGGCCGACGCGGCGCAGGCGATGCTGCTCACCCTGCGGAACGCCGCGATGGCGGGCGGCGGGGTGGTCGGCGGCGTCGTGCTCGGCCGCCTCGGCACCGGCGCACTGCCGTGGACGATGCCCGCGCCGGTGCTCCCCGCCCTCGTCCTGGTCCTCGCCGCCCGTACCCGCGGCTTCCCCGCCCGCCGAGGCTAGGGCGCGTCGTTCCGCAGCAGGAGGTTGGTGCTCCGCAGGGAGTCCGCGAGGCCCGCCGGGGCGGTCGCGAGGGAGCCCGCCGCGTAGGGGGGCTGCGGGTCGTACTCGATGACCAGCTGGATCGCCTCCGCCGTCGCGTCCCCGGCGAGGCGCCCGGTCAGCGTCAGGGCCAGGTCGATGCCGGCCGAGACCCCGGCGGCGGTGGCGTACTTGCCGTCCAGGACGACCCGCTCGGCACCGGTCGGCTCGGCGCCGAAGCCGGCCAGCGCGTCGAGGCAGACCCAGTGCGAGGTGGCCCGGCGGCCCTTGAGCAGTCCGGCGGCGCCGAGCAGCAGGGAGCCGGAGCAGACCGAGGTGGTCCACGTGGTGGTCGCGTCCACCCGCCGTACCCAGTCGACGAGTTCCTCGTCCGCCAGCGCCGGTGCCGTCCCGGGCCCGCCGGGGACGAGCAGCACGTCGGCGGCGTCGACCTCGTCGAGGGCGGCGTCGGCGGTGAGCGCGAGGCTCCTCATGTCGGTGCGGACCGGCCCCCGCCCGGCCGCGGTGAACACCACCTCGGCGCCGGGTATGCGGGACAGCACCTCGTACGGGCCTACGGCGTCCAGGGCGGTGAAGTCGTCGTACAGCAGGACGGCGATGCGCATCGGTTTCCTCCGGTCGCACTGGGGTGGAAGCGGCGTCGGTATTCGGCGGGTGGCGTGGCCAGGGCCCGGACGAAGGCGCGCCGCATCGCCTCCGGGGTGCCGTAGCCGCAGGCGCGGGCGATCTCCTCGACCCCGCCCCCGGTGTCCTCCAGGCGGCGCCGGGCGGCCTCCAGCCGGACGCCGTCCACGTACCGGCCCGGGGTGATCCCGACCTCGGCGGTGAAGGCGCGGGCGAAGTGCCGCGGCGACAGCGCCGAGCGCCGGGCCAGCGCCTCGACCGAGAGGTCCTCCTCCGGGTGCTCGGCGATCCACCGCTGGACCTCGCGCAGCGGGTGGCGCGCGGCCACCTGGGCGGCCAGCTGGGTGCTGAACTGGGCCTGGTTGCCCGGCCGGCGCAGGAACACCACGAGGTGGCGGGCGATCAGCAGCGCGGCGTCGCGCCCGAGGTCCTCCTCGACCAGGGCGAGCGCGAGGTCGATGCCGGCCGTGACCCCGGCCGAGGTGGCGACGTGCCCGTCCCGGACGTGGATCGGGTCGGGGTCGACCTCGACGTCGGGGAACCGCCGGGCCAGGGAGCCGCAGTACGCCCAGTGCGTGGTCGCGCGGCGTCCGGCGAGCAGCCCGGCCTCGGCGAGCAGGAAGGCGCCGGTGCACACCGACACCACCCGCTCGGCCCGGCCGGCCATGTCCCGGATCCGCGCCACCAGGGCCGGGTCCGGCGCTTCCGTGCCCTCCCCGCCGGGAACCAGCAGGGTGTGCACGGGCCCGACGTCGGCCAGGTCCTCGTCCGGCAGCAGCCGCAGCCCGCTGGAGCTGCGTACCGGCCCGCCGCCCGCCGCGGCGAGCGTGACCCGGTACGCGTCCGGCTGCCCGACGGCGGCGCCCGCTCCCGCGAACACCTCCAGGGGCCCGGTGACGTCCAGGCTCTGCACGCCGTCGTAGAGGACGACGACCACGCTGCGCGTTCTCATGCGACCAGCCTGTCAGCGGGCCGTGATGGCAGCAATGACCTGTTTCCCACCTTTCCTGCCACCTGGTCCGGAGCCGGACCCCAGGACGCGCCGGAACGAACGCCGGGAGCGGCGCCGAAACGTACGCCGAAACGCCGGAAGGCCCCTCGCTCTCGCGAAGGGCCTTCCGGCTGTCTGTGCGCCGCCAGGGACTCGAACCCCGGACCCGCTGATTAAGAGTCAGCTGCTCTAACCAACTGAGCTAGCGGCGCCTGCTGACGTGGAGAACATTACCTGGTCAGCGGCCGAAACACACAATCGGCCCGGGGCGCCCCCGCCCGCGGGCGTCACGCGGTGAGGACGACCTTCCCCCGGACGTGCCCGGTGGCGACCATCCGGTGGGCGTCGGCGACGCGCTCCAGCGGGAAGGTCTCGGCGACCTCCAGCCGCAGTCCGCCCGCCTCCCACAGCTCCACCAGCTCGGCCAGCCGGGCCGCCGTCCGCTCCGCGCGCAGCTGCCGCAGCCCGAGCCGCTCGGCGGTCGCGTAGTCGACGACGGTGCCGATCCGGTCCCGGTCGGCGACCAGCTCGACCGAGGCCTCCAGCGCGCCCCGCCCGGCGGCGTCGAACGCGGCGTCCACGCCGTCCGGTGCGACCGCCCGGACCCGTTCGACCAGCCCGTCGCCGTACGCGACCGGGATCGCGCCCAGCTCGCGCAGGTAGTCGTGGTTGCGCTCGCTCGCGGTGGCGATCACCGTCGCGCCCAGGGCCCGGGCGAGCTGTACGGCCACCGTGCCGACGCCGCCGGAGGCCCCGTGCACCAGCACGGTGTCGCCCGGGCCGACCTTGAGCAGTTCGAGCGCCATGTGCGCGGTCTGACCGGAGGCGGAGAGCGAGCCGGCCTGCTCCCAGGGCATCCCGGCCGGCTTGGCGACCAGGTGCGAGGTGTCCACGACGACGAAGTCGGCCTGGCCGTTCAGCACCCGGAAGCCGATCACCTCGTCGCCGACCTCCCAGCCGTAGCCGCCCGGCCCGAGCTGGTCGACCACCCCGGCGAACTCGTTGCCGAGGACCAGCGGGCCCTCGACCACGACCCCCGGCGGCCGGAAGCCCTCGCGGATGGCGAGGTCCACCGGCTGCACCCCGGCGGCGTACACCCGGACCCGGACCTGGCCCGGTCCCGCGGTGGGGGTGGCCACCTCGGTGACCCGCAGTGCCTCGGGGCCGCCGGGCTCGGGGACGGTGACTGCCTTCATCGGGGCTCCTGACTCTCGTCGACCGACTCGCGTCGATGGTTCGGACGGTGGCTCTTTCCGATCATCGGACTTCAACTGCGCTTGAGGTCAACCGATTCCCGGCGCGTCCTCCCGGACGGGCGCATTGTCGGATTCGTCCTGAGCGGCGCTCAGCCGTCCGTCGCCCGGAGCCCGTCGACCAGGTGCTGTGCGGGCTGGACCTGCGCTCGGAACGGAAGTGACGCGCCGTTCGCCTCGCTGCGGCCGCTGAAGTCCGCCGTGCTCCGGACGTGTCCGGACGGAATGTGCGCCGGGCCCTCCGACGTTGCATAGGCTGGCCCCGGGCAGGCCGTCAACGGAGTCGGCGCACCACCAGAACCCGCACGACCTCGCGAACCCTCACCGCCTGGCCCTGCCGGTATCTGCACCCAGATGAATCGAGGAACACCGATGTCGGAGACCCGCGCCGACGCCCGCACCCCGCTCGACCGCACCCCGCAGTGGGCCGCCCTCGGCAAGCACCGCGCCGAGTTCGGCGACACGCACCTGCGCGAGCTGTTCGCCGCCGACCCGGAGCGCGGCCGCCGCCACACCCTCCAGGTCGGCGACCTGCACGTCGACTACGCCAAGCACCTGGTCACCGACGAGACCCTGGAGCTGCTGCGCGAGCTCGCCGCGGCCACCGGCGTCGCCGAGCTGCGGGACGCGATGTTCCGCGGCGAGAAGATCAACAACACCGAGCACCGCGCCGTCCTGCACACCGCGCTGCGGGCCCCGCGCGGCGCCGTCGTCCAGGTCGACGGCGAGAACGTCGTGCCCGGCGTGCACGCCGTCCTCGACAAGATGGCCGCCTTCGCCGACCGGGTCCGCAGCGGCGAGTGGAAGGGCCACACCGGCAAGCCGATCCGCACCGTCGTCAACATCGGCATCGGCGGCTCCGACCTCGGCCCGGCCATGGCCTACGAGGTCCTCCGCTCCTTCGCCAAGCGCGACCTCGACGTCCGCTTCGTCTCCAACGTGGACGGCGCCGACCTGCACGAGGCCGTCCGCGACCTGGACGCCGCCGAGACGCTGTTCATCGTCGCCTCGAAGACCTTCACCACCATCGAGACCATCACCAACGCGATCTCGGCCCGCAACTGGCTGCTCACCGAGCTGCAGGCCGGCACCGACGCGGTGGCCAAGCACTTCGTCGCGCTGTCCACCAACGCCCAGGGCGTGCAGGACTTCGGCATCGACACGGCCAACATGTTCGAGTTCTGGGACTGGGTCGGCGGCCGCTACTCCTACGACTCGGCGATCGGCCTCTCGCTGATGATCGCCATCGGTCCGGACGCCTTCCGCGAGATGCTGGACGGCTTCCACCTCGTCGACGAGCACTTCCGCACCGCACCGCCGGAGCAGAACGTCCCGCTGCTGCTGGGCCTGCTCGGCGTCTGGTACGGCGCGTTCTTCGACGCCCAGGCGCACGCCGTGCTGCCCTACTCGCACTACCTGTCCAAGTTCACCGCCTACCTCCAGCAGCTGGACATGGAGTCCAACGGCAAGTCGGTGGACCGCGCGGGCAACCCGGTGAACTGGCAGACCGGCCCGGTCGTCTGGGGCACCCCGGGCACCAACGGCCAGCACGCCTACTACCAGCTGCTGCACCAGGGCACCAAGGTGATCCCGGCCGACTTCATCGGCTTCGCCAAGCCGGTCGCCGACCTGCTCCCCGGCCTGGTCGCCCAGCACGACCTGCTGCTGGCCAACTTCTTCGCCCAGACCCAGGCGCTGGCCTTCGGCAAGACCCCCGAGGAGGTCGAGGCCGAGGGCGTGCCGGCCGAGCTCGTCCCGCACAAGACCTTCAAGGGCAACCACCCGACCACCACCATCCTGGCCCGCGAGCTGACCCCGTCGGTGCTCGGCCAGCTGGTCGCGCTGTACGAGCACAAGGTGTTCGTCCAGGGCGCGATCTGGAACATCGACTCCTTCGACCAGTGGGGCGTCGAGCTGGGCAAGGTGCTCGCCAAGCGGATCGAACCGGTGCTGCTCTCCGGTGAGGGCGCCGAGCAGCTGGACAGCTCCACCGCCGAGCTGGTCGCCCGCTACCGCGCGCTGCGCGGGCGCTGAGCCGTTCGGGGCCGCCCGCCCCTCGTGGGCGGGCGGCCCCCTGGGCGTCCCTGCCACGGAAAACGCCGGAAGGCCCCTCGTTTTCACGAGGGGCCTTCCGGCTGTCTGTGCGCCGCCAGGGACTCGAACCCCGGACCCGCTGATTAAGAGTCAGCTGCTCTAACCAACTGAGCTAGCGGCGCCTGCTGACAGAGAAAACTCTAGCAGTGGCCCCGGCCCGCGCCAAAATCGAATATCGGTCGCGCACTGTTCACCCCCCGGTCACCGCCATCCCGGCGGCGCCGGCCGCCACCGGCTCGCGCGAGGCCCGGACGCACGCCCACAGCACCACCGAGGCGCCCGGCAGCCACGGCTCCCGGTCCTCCGGTGCGACGATCCACCGGCCTGCGCCCAGCCCGGGGGAGTCCGGCCCGTGCACCATCCGCTGCACCGGCGGCACCGTCACCGTGTCCCCCTTTCCGTGGCAGAGCAGCGGTGGCACGTCCCGGGCCCACTCCTCCCAGGCCAGCAGCCGGCGCAGCCGGGCCGCCGCGCCCGGTTGGACGAACAGCAGGGTCCGCCCCCGGTAAGCCGCGACCGGTCCGCAGCCCGGCCCGGAGGCCCACAGTTCGTCCAGCACCCGGCGGCCGAACAGGGACGGCATGCTGATCACGTCGAACGCCCGCCCGCACGGCAGCACCGAGGGCGCCCACGGGCGGGACTCCCATAGCGCGCGCATGCTGCGCGGGTACTCGCTGGCCGAGGCCAGCCAGGCCTCCCCGGCCACTGTGACGTACTCCACCGACTGATAGGTCCAGATCTCCACGCACAGCAGGGTGCGCGGTCCGTGGGCCCGGCCGGGCGGAAAGGGCCGTTCGCCGGACAGGGCGGCGCGGAGCGGCGTACCCTTCCGCCCGCGCATATGCCAGAGGCGAGTTTCCGGGGGCTTCTGCCGGACGCCCGGGAGGCTCAGTCCTCGTGGCGGCGCGGCTGGAGCAGGCCGCGACCGTACTCGATCATCTTGGCGGCGTAGTCGGGGGTCCAGTCCGCGCGCTCAGCGATCTCGTCCTTCGACAGCGCGTCGAAGCGGCGCGGGTCCGCCAGCTGGGCGGCGGCGACCGCCTGGAAGTCCGTGGCCCGTTCGGCGGCGGCGCGGAACGCCAGGGCGAGCTCGGTCGAGCGGCGCAGCAGCTCCGCCGCGTCGTCGATCGACTCCAGGTCGAAGAAGCGTTCCGCCTCCGGCTCGGCCGCCTGCGGCTCGAACAGCAGCTGCGCCGGACGCAGACGCCTGGTGGGCTCGGACGACTCTGCACGGGAGTCGGGCATGGACGGACACCTCCGGGGTCTCGATGGGGGCGGGCAGGGCTGCTCCGGCCCGCGCCGCCCGGTTGTGGCCGCCGTCCATTGTCTCGCGGCGGCGGCCGGTAACGGAACGGTGCGCGTGCGGGCGCTATTCCCCCGGCTGCGCCCCCGGCGCACCCCGAACTCCTTCGGGTGGTCCCGGCCGGGCGGCGGTACCGCGGCCGGGTGCGGGCCGTTGTGCCGGGTGATTCCGTTCGTCGACCAGCGACACCCGCCCAAGCCGACCAGCGACACCCGCCCAAGGAGATTCCCATGCGTGCACGGAAGGCCCTGTCGGCCCTTGTCCTGCCCCTCGTCCTCACCGCGGCCTCCCCAGCCTCCCCGGCCTTCGCCGCCGAGACCACCGTCGTGGTCACCGGCGCGAAGAGCACGCCCGGCGGCTGGTCGACCGCGACCTGCCCCGCCCACAGCCACCTGACCGGCGGCGGCTACACCTTCGCTCCGGCCCGCCCCGGCGACACCGTCCTGGTCAACGCGCCGAAAGCCGGCGACCCGGGCACCTGGTCGGCCCGGGCCGACCACGGCGTCGTCACCGCGTACGCGCTCTGCGAGACCGAGGACTGACCGCCCTCACCCGAGGCGGACCCGGTGGCCGCTCAGGTGGTGCAGCACCTGGTGGTTCGCCTCCCAGCCGTCCGGGAACCTGGCCGAGACGCCCAACTGCACCGGTTCGGTGGACGGATGCTCGTCCAGCAGCTCGGCGATCCCGGCCCGGGCCACCACGATGCACGCGTGCCGGTGGCGGGAGGCGAGCACGCAGAGCCGGCCGGTCTCCAGGTGGAAGGCGGTGGCGTCGGGCCGCCCGGAGAGCGGGTGGAGGACGACGGTGACGTCGTACTCGCGGCCCTGCAGCCGGTTCGCGGTGTCCACGGTGACCGCCGGGCTGGCCGTCCCGTCCACCGGGACGCCCGCCTTGAGCAGGGCCGCGCGGACGGCCGCCGCCTGGTCCCGGTGGGCGGTGCCGACCGCGATCCGGTCCGCGGTCAGCGGGGTCCTGCCCTGCTCGGAGTGCGCGGTCAGCCCGCGCTCCAGCAACCGGCGGACGGTGGCCGCGACGGCCGCCACCGCCTGCGGGTCGGTCCGCACGGTGTGCCGGGCGGGCAGCTCCAGCAGCGCCCAGCCGTGCTCGGCCGCCCGGTCGATCGCCGTGTCCAGGGCCGAGCCGTCCGTCCGGACGGCGGCGGTGAGCCGGCGGTCGTCCGGGCCGGTGCCGGAGCGGAACGGCGTGTACGGGTAGAACGCGTCCGAGATCAGCGGCGCCGCGCTGGCCGGCAGCCGCCAGGAGACCGGCAGCCGGTGCGGCTCGATCTGCGGGTTGTGCGCCAGCATCGTGACCACGGCGCTGCTCGACGGGTCGTAGGACAGACCCGCCCACTGCTCGGTGCCGACCACGGTGAACGGGTCCAACTGGCCCGGGTCGCCGACGAACAGCGCCCGCTCGAACAGCCGGGCCACCGCGAGCAGCGCGTCCGAGCGCATCTGGTACGCCTCGTCCACGATCGCGTGCCGCCACGGCGCCTCGGCCCGCACCCACTGCCACTTGGCGGAGGTGGAGATCACGACGTCGTGCTCGACCAGGTCCGCGACCTTGTCGGAGGGCGTGACGTTGGCGTGCCGCAGCACCTCAGGGCCCGGCCGGGAGTCCGCGGCGTGCAGCCGGCCGATCGTCAACTCCGGTGCCTTGTCGGCCAGTCGGCCGACCAGGTCGTCCACCTGGCCGTTGGTCTGGGCGACGATCATCAGCCGCTCGCCCGACGCGACCAGCTCCCGGGCGGCGCGCACCACGAGCGTCGACTTCCCGGCGCCGGGCGGCGAGTCCACCACCACGCCGCGCGGGGCGCCGGCCGGTGGGTGGACGGTCGCCGCCAGGATCCGGGCCACCGCGGCGTCGGCGGCCGCGCCCGGGGCCTGCTCGGTGCTCATGCTCCCACCTCGCATCGCTCGTTCACGGGCCTGCTCACTCCCAGTCGAAGTCGGTTGCGGGAACGGGGGATTCGGGCGCGGAGCCGGGCGGGCCGCCGTGCGTCCACGGGGTGTCGTCCGGCTCGGGCAGCGGCGCGGACTGGCGGACGGTCAGCTCGAAGAGGGCGAAGGTGACCGGGTCGCCGGGCTCGGGCAGGCTGCCCGGCTCGGGCTCCTTCTTGCGGCCCATCCCGGACAGGACCCGCAGCGTGATGGTGCCCCCGGCCGGGTCGACCGCGACGATCTCGGCCTTCTGCGCGGAGGGTCCGTGCACCCTGTGCGCCTCGCGGCCGAGGTCGGCGTGCGGGCGGTCGTCGGTCCGGAGGACGACCAGCGGACGCGGCTTGGGGGAGCGGCCGGTGGTGTCGTACTCCAGGACGACGTCCGTCACCACGCCCGCGAACGCCTCGCCCGCCAGCCGGTGTTCGGCCATCGCGAGCGGATCGTCCAGCGCCTCCTGGACGTCCAGCCGGGCCTGCTCGCGCTCGCGCTGGGCGAGCTTGCGGGCGGCCGTCACCGCGTCGTCCTGCCGGGGCTGCGGCGGCTCGCCGGCCGCCAGCCGGTCCCGGTGGCCGGTGTACGACCAGCGGTCGCCGGTCCAGCGCTCCTCCAGGTGTCCGGCCGGCGGCAGCGAGCGCAGCAGGTCGATGCCGCTCCACACGTCGTACCAGGTGGGCAGCAGCACGCCGGACAGCGCCTCGCGCAGCTGCTCGACGGCCTCCCGGACGGCCTCGCGGGCGCGCGCGGCGGCGACGTCGTCGCGCTGTCCGGCGCTGTGCTGCAGCGCCGACGCAGCGGCGTCGTAGCGGGCGATCGCCGGGCCGAGCACGACGCTGTCGAAGGCCGGGTCGGTGGCCGGACCGGCCGGCGGGTGCAGCAGCTGCCCCCGGTCGTCCCGGGCGGACTCGGCGTGCTCGGACGCCTCCGCGCCGGTCAGGCCGTCCGGCGGGAAGTGCCAGGCCAGCCGGGCCGCGAGGTGCTGGTCCTCCAGGTGGCTCTGGCCGGTCGCCCAGTGCCGGGCCAGCAGGCCGGTCATCGGGAGCAGCAGACTGGAGCCGGGCACCTGGGCCCGGTCGGTGAGGTGGGTCAGCCAGCGGCCGAGCAGCGGCACCCGCACCGGCGCCGGGTACGGGCCCGGCTCGTCGTCCTCGACCGTGCGGCGGAACCGGGTCGACCGGCCGATCAGCGCCAGGTGCTGCACGCCCGCGCCGTTCGGCACGATCAGCTGCGGCGCGTCGGCGCACAGCTCGCGGAACACCTGGGTCTTCTCGCCGGTCTCCGGATCCTTCTCGGAGCCCTCGACCTGCTCGACCTCGGCCCCGAAGGACTCCAGGTAGGGCAGGAGGTCGGCGGCCAGCTCGGCCAGGAAGTCGAAGCGCAGCGTGCGGTTGAGCGGCTGCGGCACCAGGTGCAGCCGGGGCGCGTCCCGGTCGGTGCCGAGCAGGACGGCCAGCGGCGCGCCCGCCTCACCGGCGGCGGTCAGCGGGACGAGCACCATCGGGCGGCCGGAGAGGTGCCGGTGCCGGACGGTGGCCAGCGGCTCGGCCCGCCCACTGCGGACGGCCTCCAGCCGGGCGAGGGTGGTGAGCAGGCTCATGCGCCCGCCTCGCTTCGCTCGGCAGGGGCATTCGCCCATGCGCGCCTTTCAACGATGAGCTCACTGCGCTCGCTCATGCGCCCGCCTCGCTTCGCTCGGCAGGGGCATTCGCCCATGCGCGCCTTTCAACGATGAGCTCACCGCGCTCGCTCATGCGCCCGCCCCGCTTCGCTCGGCAGGGGCATTCGCCCATGCGCGCCTTTCAACGATGAGCTCACTGCGCTCGCTCATGTCCGCTCACCGCCCCAGGGCTTCGGCGCGCAGTGCGGCCGCGTACGCGAGCCGCTCCGCCGCCTCGTCCGTGCCGTTGCCGTTGCCGTTGCCGGTGGCGGCGGCCAGCGCCTCCGTCACCGTCCGGATGCTGCCCAGTTCGCCGCGCACGCCCCGGCCCAGCTGCTCGACCCGGTCGCCGCAGCGGGCCTGGGCACGGCAGTGGAAGCCGAGCTCGCAGGTCGACAGGCAGTCCGGGCTGTACGCGGCGGGCACGGCCGCGACCGACTCGGCCAGCTCGCCGGCCGAGCGGACCGGGTCGCCCTCCTCGTCGACCGCGAGGTCGAAGCCGGTGCCCTCCGGCAGCGCGTCCAGCAGTCGGCCGATGCCGGTCATCCGGCTCAACTGGCGGCGGGTGGTGGCGAGTTCGCGGCGGACGTCCACGGCGACGGCGGTCGGCCGGTTGCTGAAGTCCTTCGGGCAGACCAGCAGCACGTTCAGCCGGGGGCTGCCCGGCAGCCGCTGTTCGGTGTACGGCTCCGGCGCGAGTACCGCGCCGGCCCGGGCGGCGGCCGCGTGCTGCAGTGCCAGCACGTACACGGCGGCCTGCCGGGCGGCGGCGCCGACCTTCGCCGGGTCCGCGGTGCCGTCCAGCACCGGGAAGGACTTGATCTCGACCACCGTGCACCGCCCGCCGTGCACCACGACGGCGTCCGGCTCCAGGTAGGCGGTGCTGCCGGCCACGTCGATGCGCAGCAGCGGGTGGTCCAGCAGCGTCCAGGCGCCCGGGTCGGCGGCGGCCGCGGCCAGCGCCTCGGCCGTCCGGTCCGCGCGGACGGCGGGGCCCGAGCGGTGCAGGAGGTCCGGCACCACCAGCGGGGCGTCGCCGTCCGCCGGGACGCCGAGGTGGCGGCGGAGCGGCTCCAGCAGCGCGGCGTAGCCGTCGGCCTTCAGCCGGGACTCGAAGATCACGCCGCGGGCGATCGCGAACGGGGACTGCCCGAACGGTGCCGGTCGACCGAGCCGGGAGGCGAGCACTGACTTGTCCACCCCGGCCGCGTCCAGCACGGCCCTGCGGTGACAGCCCGGATTGGCGGCGAGCGCGGCGAGCGACCGGGCGTTCAGACTGCGCTGCGGCGCCGGACCGCGCAGCTCGGCGAGCCGCCCGGCGAGCGGCTCAGAGTGCCCACGGGAGGGGGCGTTCGTCGAGACGTTCATGGTGCGGCCCAGTGTCGCATCCGGGTCCGACAATCCGGCGAGGATCACCCCGTTCCGGTCCGTTCCGCGCGCGGAACGCCCCCCGGCGGCCCGTTCCGTTCCGGCCCGCAACCGTGTCCACCGGGCACCTTCCGGCCCCTGGCCTCGTTCCCTCGTTCCTCCTGCGCCCGCCCCTGTTGCGGCCTATCCTCCGGGCCCGCGTCGTGTTCCGTCCGGGTGGCTTCCCTCTTTTCTCCCCCGCCGCCCCCGCCAGCGCCTCTTCTCCCGGCCCGCGTCGTGTCCGATGTCCGGGTGAGGGATCATGGAGCCCGGTGCTCAAGGGTGAGACCGACCGTTGCCGCCGCCCCGTTGCGAGGAGCCCCCCATGCCCGCCCGAATCGTGCTGGTCCGCCACGGCGAGACCGAGTGGTCCGCCACCGGCCGTCACACCGGCCGCACCGACATCCCGCTCACCGAGGAGGGCCGCGCGATGGCCCGGGCGCTCGGCGCCCGGCTGGCCAAGGCGCCCTGGAACGGGCTGCCGGACGCGCTCGTCTACACCAGCCCGCTCGGCCGCGCCAAGGAGACCTGCGCCCTGGCCGGCTTCGGTGACCGCGCCGTGGACCGCCCCGAGCTGCTCGAATGGGACTACGGCCAGTACGAGGGCCGCACCGGCGCCGACATCCGGGCCACCGACCACCCCGGCTGGCTGATCTGGCGCGACGGCGTGCCGGCCGGCGAGAAGCTCTCCGAGGTGGCGGCCCGCGTGGACGCCTTCCTCGCCGGCCTCAACGAGGAGCACGGCGTCCCGGAACCGGACACCACCGTCATGCACTGTGCCGACCGGGACGTGATCCTCTTCGCCCACGGGCACCTGCTCCGGATCCTGACCGCCCGCTGGCTCGGCCTGCCACCCGAGTTCGCCCAGCGCTTCAAGCTCGGCACGGCGGCCCTCTGCGTCCTGTCCTGGGAGTACGGCGCGCCCGCGGTCGAGGTCTGGAACGACCTCTCCCACCTGGAGGGCCTGGCCGCCGGTCACTGACGTGCCGTCGGTGATCCTCGCTCAGGCGGCGGATGCCAGGTCGTACGCCTCCAGGAACCCGCCGACCTCCGGCACCGCGCCGTGCGGCCGCAGTCGCTCGGCGGTGTGTGCGAGCATGCTCCGGATCCGGGCGGAGCGGACCTCGCCGAACAGCGCCACGGCGGCCGAGCCGTGGTGTGCCGCGCCCGCGAGGTCGCCCCGGCCGAGCCGGTCGTGGGCGAGCTCGGCGGTGTACAGCACCCGGTTGCGGACGAAGTGCGGCTCCTGGAGCGTTATGGCGAGCCCGGCCTGCTCGCTGGCCCGGTCCCAGTCGCCGAGCGCGGACCAGCACTGGGACTGCAGCCCGGCGATCTCGGCCTCGCCGAAGAAGGACATCCACTCCGGGTCGGCCTCGCACGGCCCGCGGTCGAACAGCGTGTACGCGCGGGCGATCGCGCGCTCGCAGGCGGACCGGTCCTGCAGGAGCGCCCAGCCCCCGGCCTCGCGCATGGCGAGCAGGGCGAGCAGCCGGTCGGAGTCGAGGTGCCGGGCGGCGGCCTGCCCGGCCTGGGCGGCGCGCAGCGCCTCGCGGGGGCGCCCGACGTCCCGGGCGAGGAAGGCGCTGTTGCAGAAGACGTGCGCCTCCAGGGCACAGTCGCCGGCCATCCGGGCGGTGGCGAGCGCCTCGGCGTAGAGCGAGCGGGCGTCCGCGAGCCGGTTCGAGTCGTGGGCCAACCAGCCGACGGAGATGGCGAGTTCGCCGGCCCCGGCCTGGAGCCGGCGCTCCGTCTCGGCGCTGTACTCGCCCTCGTTGAGCAGCACGTACGCCGTTCGCAGCGACTGCCCGGCCAGCTCGAACAGGGTGTCGCCGCCGTGTACGTCGTCGGCGAGCCGGATGTCCCGGACGGCCTGTTCGACGCCCAGCACCTCGGCGGCGCCGATCCTGCGCAGCGGCACCGGGGCGCTGCGGCCGGGCACCAGGGTGTCGCCCCGGTGGCCCGGGCCTGAGCCGGTGGCGGCTGCGGCGGGCCGGTCGAATCCGATCACGGTGGCCAGGGCGGCGGAGCCGCCGGTCAGGAACGTACGGCGACGCACGTCGTCGTTCTCCTCGTCGAGAAAGTGCGATCCGGCGGGCCCTCGGGGCGCCGCCGTGGAGTTCGGCCACGGGGGGCCCTCCGGGGCGGGCGGATCCGCGTACGGCGAGGCAGCGTACGGGAGTTGGGTGGAGAGTGGCGAGCGCGGGGCGGGCAGGGGCGGGAACGGCGGGTGGAGCGGGGGTGGCGCGGCGCCCCCGGCGCTGTCCGCTGGGCGGCGGCGGACGGAGGTCCTGGGGGAGAAGCCGAGGTCGGTGAGCGAGAGGTTCGGCCACATGTGCCGGAACACGCGCTCGTAGGCGTAGTTGGGGCAGCGGATCTCGCCGGACTCGACCCGCCCGACGTAGCGGGCGTCGCAGGACACGTGCTCCCCGATCTCGCGGGCGGCTCGGCGCACGGCGGTGGCGAACTCGCCCGGCGAGCGGTCGCCGCGCAGTGCGCGCATCACGGTGTTGGGTGACGGGCGGGTCGGCTCGGCCGGTGGGGTGGCTGCCATGGTGCGCTCCGTGGAGGTGCGGGGGGTGGTGCCCGGGCGCTCCGGATGGATCACCGAGGCCCGCCACCGACAGTACCCGGCGTCACCGGCCGGACACGGCGAGTTCCCGGATGATATATGGTCAATTCGGTATGAACCGGTCGCAGTTGCAGAGATATGCCATGAAATGCCATTCCTTGCTGTAAGGCGCCCCGTGGCCTGGGGCACGGTTGTGGCGTTGTCCTGGTGCGTGGAATCCAGGCCGCCGCCCCCGGCCCCGTCGCCCGCCCCGGCGGCCCCCACCTCCCGGGACTCCCTCCCGGGGCCACCCGGCGGCCCGCTTCCGAACCGACGAGGTGACAGGAGGGCCCATGATGGCCGCCGGACTGCCGCAGCACCGACCTGCCGTCGGAGGTGTGCTCGCCGGCGCCGTCCCCGCCCTGCTCCCCGATCCCGCCGACGACCGGATCCCGGGCCGGGGGCCGGTCGAGGGCGGCCGCGCCCCCTGCGGCGGCGGCCGGGGCTCCGGCCGCCGCGCGGGCGGCGGCGAGGGCACCGTCCTCACCATGTACGACACCGTGACGGTCGCCCTGCGGCACGGCCTGGAGACGGTCGACATCCTGCGGCTGCGCCGCGCCTGCGGAGCCGTCCTGCAGAGCCGCAACGGCAGCACCGTCTCCTTCTACGTCCCGGCCGGCACCTGCGACACCTGGCACCTGCCCGGCAGCTCGTGCACGCCCGGCGCCCTGCTGCTGCCCGTCACCGACCCGCGCTGGGTGATGCCCCCCGCCGGCGCCGACAGTACCGCCCGCCCCACCGACGCGTGGGTGCTCCGCTCCGCCCTCTGCGAGGCCGCCTGCACGCTGACCGCCGGCGGCCTCGGCCCGTTCTAGCGGGCGTGCCGTGCGGATCCCGCCGGGCCCCCGCCCGCCACTCCGGCCGGATCCACCCAGCACGCCCGCGGTCGCCCCGCGGTCCCTCCGGGCCGGGGGAGGTCCTTCGGCCTGCGCCGATAATGGCTGTCATGGGACGAAGCAGCAGAGCCGCGCGCGGCACCGACCGGGGCCGCGCGACGGCGCAGCCGCAGCCCGACGCCACCGGCCCCGGCGGCCGCACCCACGCCCAGGGCCCGCTCACCCGCCCCGTCGGCTCCGGCCTGGCCGAGCTCCGCCCCGACCGGGACCGCCCCGCCGCGTGGTCCCTGCTGATCGACGGCGCCCCGCAGTCGATGGTCGACCTCGCCGATCCGACCCACCTCGGCTTCGAGTACCAGCGCCGGCTCGGGCACTTGATCGACCTCGTCGCTCCGCCCGGCCGCCCGCTCACCGTCCTGCACCTCGGCGGCGGCGCCCTCACCCTGGCCCGCTACGTCGCGGCCACCCGCCCGCGCTCCCGGCAGCAGGTCGCCGAGATCGACACCGCGCTCACCGAACTGGTCCGCGCCGAACTCCCGCTGGAACGCGGCTGGCAGATCAAGGTCCGCGGCGCCGACGCCCGCAGCGTGCTGGAGCGCACCCCGGAGGGCAGCGTCGACCTGGTGATCACCGACGTGTTCTCCGGCGCCCGCACCCCGGCCCACTGCACCACCGTCGAGTTCGCGACCCTCGCCTCCCGCGCGCTCGTCCCCGGCGGCTGGTACGCGGCGAACATGGCCGACGGCTCCGCCCTGCCGTTCGCACGCTCCCAGGTCGCCACCCTGGGCGCCGTCTTCCCCGAGCTCTGCCTCGTCGCCGATCCGGCCGTCCTGCGCGGCAAGCGCTTCGGCAACCTCGTCCTCGCCGCCGCACACACCCCGCTGCCGGTCGTCGACCTCACCCGCCGCGTCGCCACCGACTCCGCCCTCGCCCGCGTGGAACACGGCCACTCCCTGGCCGCGTTCACCGCGGGGGCGGCCCCGGTGACCGACGCCACGGCCGTGCCGTCCCCGGTCCCGCCCCCGGGGGTCTTCCGCTGACGCGCCTGTGGCGGTGGGGTCGCGCCGCCCTCGCCCGCGTCGAACGCGGCCACCCCTTGGCTGCGTTCGACGCCACGGCGACCGCCCACCGCGACTGCCCGTGCTGGCCCGTTCGTCCTTCATCGGCAGGCCTCTGAGACGGCCTGGCGCCGGAGCCCGGTAACCGGTTCCGCCGTTGTGGCCGCAGACCCGGTGCTGCGTCCGCCTTCGGTCCTCGGCAGAACTCGCCGGTGGCTTCGACGGATTCGCGTGCCGCCACCGCACCGCTGCGGCCGGAACCGTCGGCATCTCCGTTGCCCGCGGCGAACGACGGCTGCCGCCCGCCCGGAATGCGGTCGTGCGTGTCGAGCGGAGGGGTGTGCCATGCAGATCGGGTCCGCGCGGCCGGAGGAGGCCGGGCTGCTCACCGGTATCGCGCTGCGCTCCAAGGCTTCTGGGGGTACGACGAGGCGTCCATGACCGCTCCCGGCCGTGAACTCCCCTTGCCGGCGCTGGAGCTGGTCCCGGTCGGCTGAGCCCGCTCAGTGTCCCCGCGGCAGGCCGCGGTGCTTCCACATCGCCGCCCCCGTGAGCAGGAGTCCGGCGGCGATGGGGGCGAGGACGGCGGTGGCCGTGCCGGAGCCGTCCTCGGTGGCGGTCGCGGTGGCCGTGTCGGCGAGCGTGATGGTCGCGGGCGCACCCGGTGCGGCGGGCGAGGGTGGAGCGGACGGCTGCTCGGCGTGCCGGGTGCCGGCCGTGACGTCGGGTGCGGCGGGTGTGCCCGACGTCACGGCGGACACCGGGGTGGTGGTGGCCGGCTCGGCCTTCCGCGTCGCCGATGCGCCGCCTGCGGGGTGTGCGGTCCTCGTCCGGCCGTGCTCGCCCGTGGCGGACGGCGGCTCGGCGGGCCCGTCCTCGCGCGTGGCGTGCGTCCCGGTGGGCCGGCCCTGGGCGGGCGCCGGGCCGAGGAGGCCGGACGCGAGGGCGAAGGCGTCGGGTACGGCCGCCCGCTGCCCCGGGAGCGGCAGGCCGCCGGCCCGGATGCGGTCCCGCAGGCCGCCGCCGACCGTCCCGGTGGTGTCGGCGAGTTCGCCGAACAACCCGGGGGAGTTCGCGGCGGACGTCCGCGCGGGCGCTCCGGTGTGCTCGGCCGACTCCCTGTCGTACTGCCCCGCCGGGCCGTGCGGGGCGCGCCGGACGGCGGCGCCGGCGGGGGCGGGCAGCGGGTCGGCGGCCGCCGCGTACGCGCCGGTGGCGCCGATGCCCCAGAGCTGTGCGAGCAGTGCCCCGCAGACGGCGACGGCGCGGGGGAGCCACCGGCCGGCCGCGCGCCGCGCGCCGGTGACGCCGCGTGGGTCGGGTTCCTGGTGCCTGGTCGCGTGATTGGCTCGCACGTGAGTTGAGAACGAGCGGACGGGCCGTGAGGTCACGCCGGCCGTCACGGACAGTCATCGCGCGGGCAGCCAGGGGCCGCCGCCCCGTGGCTGCCCGCGCGGCGGTCAGGAGTTGGGGCGCAGGGTCCAAGTGACCGTCATCACACCGGTGACGGCGCCGTCGGCGCGGGTGATCTCGATGGTGACGGGGAACTCCGGGCGTCCGCCCTCGTTCAGCTCGGCGACGACGTCGGCGGCCGGGCGGCCCAGCACGGCGGTGGCGGTGACCTCGCCCATCGCGAGCTTCTTGTACGCGATCTCGGCGCTGACGGCCAGCGGCACGGCGCGCGAGAGCTGGTCGCCGAAGGCGGCGAGCACGATGCAGCCGCTCGCGGACTCGGCGAGGGTGAACATCGCGCCGGCGTGCGGCCCGCCGACGTGGTTGTGGTAGTCGGGCTGGTCGGGCAGCCGGAGTACGGCGCGCTCCGGGGTGGTCTCCAGGTACTCGAGCTTGAGGGTGCGCGCCATCGGGACGGTGGCGTCGAGCATCTGGCCGATCGAAGGTGTCGTCATGCCGACGATGTTACTTCCCGGTAGCTTCCGGCGACAGGCCTGTCCGCGACGGGTGGTGGGGGAGCCTGATGTGAGGGAACGCGAAAAAGCCCGA
Organism: Kitasatospora sp. NPDC001660; assembly: GCF_053596725.1. Classification (NCBI taxonomy): domain Bacteria; kingdom Bacillati; phylum Actinomycetota; class Actinomycetes; order Kitasatosporales; family Streptomycetaceae; genus Kitasatospora; species Kitasatospora sp. NPDC001660. The sequence goes on from NZ_JBSFGU010000011.1 coordinate 180,066, forward strand.
GGGGCCGACCTCTTGAAGAGATCGGCCCCTCGGGCTCGTGGGGTGAGCGACGGGACTCGAACCCGCGGCCACCTGGACCACAACCAGGTGCTCTACCAACTGAGCTACGCCCACCATCTGTCCGGTCCGTTCCCGCTCTTCGCGTTCCCGTTCCGACAGGAAGAACTCTACAGGATCCGAGAGGGTGCTCGCGCCAGGGTTTCGCTCGGGCGTGCGCGGGCACGCTCTCGGACCCTGCCGGACCGGCCGGCGCGCGGGTCAGTCCGTCGCGGCCCGGTACTTCTCGGCGATCGCGCGCGCGGTGTCGGTGTCCGGGCCGGGCTGGGGGACGAACACCGCCTCGCGGTAGTACCGCAGTTCGTCGATGCTCTCGCGGATGTCGGCGAGCGCGCGGTGGTTGCCGCCCTTCTGCGGGCTGTTGTAGTACGCCTTCGGGTACCAGCGGCGGGCCAGCTCCTTGATCGAGGAGACGTCCACGATCCGGTAGTGCAGGTGCCGCTCCAGGGCGGGCATGTCCCGGGCCAGGAAGCCGCGGTCGGTGGCCACCGAGTTCCCGCACAGCGGCGTCTTGCCGGCCTCCGGCACGTGCTGGCGCACGTACGCGAGCACCCGCTCCTCGGCCTCGGCGAGCGTCACCCCGTGCTCCAGCTCGTCGAGCAGCCCGGAGGAGGTGTGCATCGCGCGCACCACCTCGGGCATGTTCGCCAGCGCCTCCGCGGGCGGGCGGATGATGACGTCGACACCCTCGCCGAGGATGTTCAGCTCGGAGTCCGTCACCAGTGCCGCGACCTCGACCAGGGCGTCCCGGTCGAGGTCGAGGCCGGTCATTTCACAGTCGATCCATACCAAACGGTCATTCACGCAACTCACCCTACGGCGCGATCACGCGCCGCGGGGACCGGTGGAGCCGAGCGGGGCGCCCGGGCGAGCGCCTCGGCGGAGTGCTCGTCCTGTCCGAGGCCGTCCGCGTGGTCGCCGTGGTCACCGGCGGCGGCGTGGTCGGTCTCCCGGCCCGGGCGGACCGGGAGACCGTCCCGTCCGGTCCGGGCCTCCCGCGCCGCGCGGGCGCCGTCGGCCGCCACGGCGCGCCCGCCCTGCGGACGGACCTGCGGCGCCCGGGCCTGACGGGACCGGACGTCCCCGCCGGGCACGGACTGCCCGGCGGGCGAGCCGTGACCGCGCACCGCCCCGGTGGCACCCGGCTCGTCCGCGGGCCGTTCGACCGAGCTCCGGTGGCCCTGACCCTGGCCGCGCGCACCCGGCTGCGGGTGGCCGTCCTCGGCCGCCGCGTGCTCCGCCGTGCGCGGCGGACGGCCCGCGCCCGGACCGGCCTGCGGCGGCACGAGCGGCGGCCGCACCGGACCGCGCACCGCACCCTGCTGCCCAGGGTGCGACTGCTGCGCGGCCTGCTGGTACGGGTACGCCTGCCCGGGGCGCGCGTGGTGCGGCTGCGGGGCCTGCGCGCCAGCCGGACCAGGGCCGAAGGGGCCCGGCTGGCCGTACGGACCGGCCTGACCGTGGCTGCCGGGCTGACCGTGCGTCGCTGCCTGACCGTGCTGCGCGTGCTGACCGTGCTGGGCGGGCAGCACCGGCCCGCCCGGCACCGTCGGGAACGCGTGCGCCGACTGCTGGCCGTGCGCCCCGCCGAACATGCCCCCGCCCGCCGCCGTCGCGGCCGCCGCGTGCGGGCCGGCCGGTCCGGCGGGCTGCGAGCCGGGACGGCGGGCCCGGTAGCTGGTCCGGTACGCGGCCGGCGAGACCCCGAGCTGACGGCGGAAGTGCCCGCGCAGCGCCACCGGCGAACGGAACCCGCACCGCCGCGCGACGTCGTCCACCGACAGCTCCGACGTCTCCAGCAGCCGCTGCGCCTGGAGCACCCGCTGGGTGATCAGCCACTGCAGCGGCGCACTGCCGGTGAGCGTGCGGAAGCGGCGGTCGAAGGTGCGCCGGCTCATGTAGGCGCGAGCGGCCAGCACCTCGACGTCGAACTGCTGGTTGAGGTTCTCCAGCGCCCACGTGACCACTTCGGCCAGCGGGTCGTTGCCGATCTCCTCCGGTAAAGACTGATCGATGTACTGGGCCTGCCCGCCGCCGCTGCGGCGGCTCGGCACCACCAGCCGGCGGGCGAGCGCGTTGGCCGCCTCGGCGCCGTGGTCGCTGCGCACCACGTGCAGGCAGAGGTCGATGCCGGCGGCGGTGCCGGCCGAGGTCAGCACGTCGCCGTCGTCGACGAAGAGCTCGCGCGGGTCGACGTGGACCCGCGGGTAGCGCTTGGCGAGGGTCGGGGCGTACATCCAGTGGGTGGTCGCCGGGCGGCCGTCGAGGAGGCCGGCGGCCGCGAGCACGAACGCGCCGGTGCAGAGCCCGATGATCCGCGCGCCCTCGTGGTGCGCCTTGCGCAGGGCGGTGATCGCCTCGACCGGCGGCGGCTGCGAGATCGACCTCCAGGCCGGTACGACGATCGTGCCGGCTCGGGCCAGGGCCTCCAGGCCGTAGGGGGCCGAGAGGGTGAGGCCGCCGGTGGTGGCGAGCGGGCCCTCCTCCCCGGCGCAGACCAGCAGGCGGTAGCGCGGCACCCCGGCGTCCTGGCGGTCGACCCCGAAGACGGAGAGCGGGATCGAGCTCTCGAAGATCGGGGCACCGCCGAAGATCAGCACCGCGACGGTCTCGCGGCGGCGCCGGCCGGACAGCTTGCGGGGCGCGGCGGTCATCACCGGGGTCGCGGAGCCGTTCGTGCCGGGCCGCTCGCCGAGCGTGCCGCCGTGGGCACCGCCGTGCGCCGGGCCGTGCGTGCCACCGTGTCCGAGCTGGCCGTGCCCGCCCGTGACGCCCGGGCCGAGGCCGCCGAGCGTGCCGGTGGAGCCGCCGGGCAGGCCGGGGCTGCCGGGCGTGCCCGGATGGACGGGGTGGTCCGCGCCGTACCCCGGGCCCGCGCTGCCGGAGGTGTACGCCTGGCCCGGGTTGACGGTGCCTCGGCTGACGGTCGGTTCGCCGTGCTCCGGGGACGCGCCGTAGGAAGGGGCGCCGGGCGTGGCGGTGGAGGCGGTCGGCGCGGTCGGTCCTGCGGGGTGGGAGGAGTACGAAGCGGTGCCGGAGGCGCCGGAGTTGCGGGTGGTGGCGATCGCGGAGGTGCCAGAGCTTCTCGCGGGGCGACCCGCGATGCCGGCCACCGTGTGGCCGCTGTCAGGACCCGCGTCGCTCCTGCTCACCCTGCTCAAGGCGCTCAAGCCCCCTCGGTGGTGTGGTGTGGGTGGTGCGGCACTGCTAGCCAAGATCGAAATCTATCGGGTGGACCGTTGCCGTTGTGACAAGTTCACCATCCGACGCTATGTCGACATGGCAATTTGGCGTGATGCATTCGATCACGAAGCGTGGCACCCGTCGACCCTTCTGGGAAGAGGGCCGGTGCAACGGTGGCTGGTTGTCGCGGGACCGGTCCTGGGGCGTCCGGCTCCGGGGCGCCCGGCCGGCGGGTCTGGGCTGCGGGTTTGCCCAAGCGGGAGGGACCGGCCAGAAATTGACCGAAAATCGGCGGTGCACACGAGGGCGCACAAATCGGCGGATGTGCGCCTCCCTGGCTTCATTCGGCCAGGGCCCGGGCGGCCGCGGGCGGTGTGACACCCCCGGATGCGGCCCTGCCATGAACGATCCGCGCCGGCTCGAACAGGCCAACGACAACGCCGCCTTCTTCTGACTCGGCCAGGGCCCGGCGCACGGCCGGCGGACCCGCACCGGCGACGGGTTCACGGCCGTCGCGCCCGCACGCCGGACGACCCGCACCGCGTTGATCGCTCACCCGTACGTCGAACCGGCCGCGCTGGAAGCCGAGTCGGCCGACCTCCTAAAGACGTGGTGGACCCTCCGCTTCACCTTGGAGGATCCGTACGGCGGCCTCGACCTGACCGGCTTCGGCGCCACCCGCATGCCGGTCATGCCAGTGATGGTCCGTGAGCCCCTCCCGGGCGAGGGCGGGCCGCGGGCCCTGCCGTACCTCTCGGAGGACGCAAGCGGCGGTTCTCTGACGGTCGATGAGGCTATGGGCGGCGACACCCTCGCCGAGGCCGGGCGTGCGATCGTCGAAGGCCTCCCGCAGCCCGCCCGGCAGCCCCGGTGGCGCGGCGCGGCGGTCCCGGAACAGCTGTTGCGCGAGCCCGGATGCCGGGTGTGGCTGGGCGGCCTCGACGGTACCCCGGCGGGCGCCTGCCCGACTTACGACGACCACCGCCCTCCGCGAACCGCTCTGCCGCAGGCTCGGGTTCAGCGAACAGGGCCGCACGTGCTGGTGGATCCGGACCTCGTCGGCGGCTCGATCGGAGGCGTAGCGCCGGCACGGCCGCCCTACTGGGCCGCTGCCGCCGGCAGCACGCCCAGTGGCGCGCCCAGTGGCACGGCGAACCTGGTCGGCACGGGCCCATCCGCCGTGGGGAGAAAGGCCGTTGGGCGCTCGACGGCCGTGCCCGCGCCGTCCGCGCCCGCCCCGGTGCGCTCCGCGACGATCGCGGCAAGCTCACCTGAGCGGTTTCGGACAGCGGCACCCGTTTCCGGCCCAGGCGCGCCGCCCGTACCGGCGCTCACAGGAGCAGGCGCATACGAGCCCTCCAGGGCGGCCGCTGCCGACCGCGCGCCGGACCGCGCGCTGATGAGCGCCGTCACGGCCGCCTGTGCGCCTGCTGTGACGCCCGCCGCTGCGCCCGCCACCGCACCCGCCGCGCGCGCTTGCGTGGCCGCCCGCCGCCGGGCCGGGGCACCCGCGCGGACACCCGGCCGGGGGGACGGCGCGTTGCGCGCGGCCAGCACCTGACCGACGGCCTCCGGCAGGCCGGCGGCCCTCAGCGTCGGCCGGTAGCCGCTCTCGGCCCAGGGGCGGCCGTGGTGCAGCCAGACGCTGCGCAGACCGGCGAGCTCCGCCCCGGCGATGTCGGCCGGCGCGTGGTCCCCGACCATCCAGGTGTGCGCCGCCCAGTCCCCGGTGGGCGGTATTCCGCACCGCCGGGCGGCGATCTCGAAGATCAGCGGGTCCGGCTTGACGCAGGACGCCTCCTCGGAGATGACCCACCCGTCGACCAGCGGGCCCAGCCCGGTCCGGCGGATCTTCTCCAGCTGCGGGCCCGTCCCGCCGTTGCTGACGATGCCGAGCGTCCACCCGGCCGCCCGGGCCGCCCGCAGCGCATCGATGTGCCGGGGCGGGCAGTGGATGTGCGAGTTGATGCCGTGTCGGTAGTGGTCGAGCAGGTCGTCGGAAGAGACGTCCAGCCCGTAGCGGCGCCGGACGGCGGACAGTACGGTGCTGCGCGGCACGTAGCCGCCGCCGTCCAGGGTGACGAACCAGTCGATGTCGCCCGGCGGCAGGTCGCGTTCGGACAGGAAGTCCTGCGCCCAGGCCCGGAAAGCGGCGTCCCTGGGGAGCAGCGTGTTGTCGAGGTCGAACAGGAGCAGGGGCATGTCGAGCATGGTGCCAGTGCCTGCGCCTATGCACCTGGCAAATGCCAGAGAGCGTCGCGAACCTGAACGGAGTGGCTGAAACGGGTGCCGTGGCCGAGTGCGCCCGTGGGGCGGAAGAGGTCTGGTGGGGTGGAAGAGGCCTGGTGGGACGGATGGGGCATCACGGGTCGCGACGGGCCGCAACGGATCGTCGCCGATCAATGACAGTCCGGTCACGGTGTTCCGGGGGCCTGTTGCGCCGTCCGGTTCGCTCAGTCAAGCTCCAGGGAACCTCCTTTGCCGGAGGGGGCGCGATGGCCTGCGGGTAGGGCGCGCGGTTTCGGTGGGCGCATCCTCCTTTCGCGGGAACAACGGCGCCCTGGGGCTTCGCCGCTGGGCTGGGCCTCATGCCCGTCGTACTCTGAAAGGAACAGGTCACATACGGTGCTGGGCGGCGCAGACCGATGTCATCCCGTGGGCGGGCCTGCTCCCCGGGCAGCGTTGTCCTCTCCTGTCGGCCCCTCTCCCGCGAAGAGCCGTGAGCCATGGCTGGTTTTGAGTCCTCCCGACCGGTTGAACCGGACGCGCCCCGCAGCACGGGCCCAGCGGCCGGAGGTGACGCCGCTCCACGCGACGACGTCGGCTGTGCAGGATCATCCGGCCGTGCGGACACCGGCCAGGCAGCTGCGGACACCGGCCAGGCAGCTGCGGACACCGGCCAGGCAGCTGCGGACACCTCTGGCAGCGCTAACTCCGCAGAGCCCCACGAGTCCGCGCACGGCGGCGCACAGGGCTTCGCGCGCTCGCTGCGCAACATCGTCCGCCGCGACCGGGCCGGGGCCCGCCGACGGCGTGACGAGCGGGCGGCCGACCGCACGGAGCCCGCGGTGACCGGCCGCCTCGGCCCGGGCGCCGACCGCCCGGAGACGTCCGGCCTGTCCGGCGCGCACACCGAACCGAACGTCCAGGACGAGCCCGGTCGCACCTGTGACCCGGCCTTCCAGCACGGCGTGGTGGTCGGCTTCGACGGCTCGCTGTCCAGCGAGCGCGCCCTCGCCTACGCGGTGGGCATGGCCCGCCGTTCGCAGTGCGGTCTAGTGATCGTGCACGTCGCCAACCGGCTTCCCGCCACGGTCTGGGCGGGCTGTGAGCCTCCCGTCTTCGTGGACCTCCCGGACCACCGCACCGAGGTGCTCGGCCTGGAGCTCGCCTGCGCCGACTTCCTCGCCGGCGTGCCCTGGATCCTGGTCGAGCGCGGCGGCGACATCTGCCACGAGATCGAGGAGGTCGGGCGCGAGTACGCCGCCGACGCCATCGTCGTCGGGACGACGCACGGCCTGCTCGGCAAGATCTTCGGTTCGGTCTCCGGCCGGCTGGCGCGCCGCGCCAACCGCCCGGTGATCGTCATTCCCTGACGCCGGATCAGCCCGGCGCCCCGTTCGGTCGGCACCCTGTTCCGTCGGAAGCCTGTGCCGATCACGCCCGCGGGCGTTGCCACCACCCGCCCCTACCGTCCCTGCGGGGGTGGGCGTCACCCCCGCAGGGTCCGGTTCAGGACGTGACGCCGAGCTCCCGGGCGATGAGCATGCGCTGGACCTCCGACGTGCCCTCGCCGATCTCGAGGATCTTGCAGTCGCGCCAGAAGCGGGCGACCGGGAATTCGTTCATGAAGCCGTACCCACCGTGGATCTGCGTCGCCTCGCGCGCGTTGTCGACGGCGGCCTCGGACGAGTACAGCTTCGCGATGGCGGCCTCCTTCTTGAACGGTTCTCCGTGCAGCAGCCGGGAGGCGGCGTCCCGCCAGGCCAGGCGGGAGGTGTGGGCGCGCAGCTCCATGTCGGCGAGCTTGAACTGGATGGCCTGGTTGGCACCGATCGGCCGGCCGAAGGCCCGACGCGTGCCGGCGTACGCGACGGACTCGTCGACGCAGCCCTGGGCCAGGCCGGTGGCCAGGGCCGCGATCGCGATGCGGCCCTCGTCGAGGATCCGCAGGAACTGGGCGTAGCCTCGGCCACGCTCGCCCAGCAGGTTGGCCGCGGGAACGCGGCAGTCGGTGAAGGACAGTTCGCGGGTGTCGGATGCGTTCCACCCGACCTTCGAGTACTTCTTCGATACCTGGAACCCCGGGGTCCCGGTGGGCACGATGATGGAAGAGATCTCGCGCGCTGGCGAGCGGAATTCGCCTTCTTCGCTCGAACGAGCGATCGGTTCCGTGAGGGCGGTGACGGTGACCAGGCCGGTGATGTCCGTCCCGGAGTTGGTGATGAAGCACTTCGTCCCGTTGATGACCCACTCGTCGGTGACCTCGTCGTAGCGGGCCGTCGTGCGGGTCGCGCCGGCGTCCGAGCCGCCCTCGGGCTCGGTCAGGCCGAAGGCGCCGAGGAGTTCGCCGGAGGTGAGCCGGGGCAGCCACTCGCGCTTCTGCTCCTCCGTGCCGAAGCGGTAGATCGGCATCGCGCCGAGCGAGACCGCCGCCTCCAGGGTGATCGCCACCGACGAGTCGACCCGGGCGAGTTCCTCCAGCGCGAGGCCGAGCGCGAAGTAGTCGCCGCCCATGCCGCCGTACTCCTCGGGGAAGGGCAGGCCGAACAGGCCCATCCGCCCCATCTCGCGCACGATCTCGTACGGGAACTCCTCCCGCTCGTAGAACTCGCCGATCTTCGGCGCCACCACGTCCTGGGCGAACTCGGCGACGGTGCGCCGCAGTTCCTCGTACTCGCTGTTCAGCCGGTGATCGAACACGGTGTTCCTCCTGGGGCCGCCCGGCCGGGGTGGCCGCGGGCGTGTGCGGGGTGACCTGGCGTCCGTCCGATGGTGTGACGGTCGGTCGGGTCGTCTGGAAAGAGGGTTGTCCGGAGAGATGGTCGTCCGGGGGCGGGGGCGCCGGACGGCGTTCCGGGACGGTCAGTCCCGGGCGGCGCCGAGCAGCGCCTGGACGGTGCGGGACGGGCTCGGACGGCCGAGGCGTTCGGCCATCCAGCCGCTGGTGGCGACCAGCGCGCGCAGGTCGACACCGGTCCGGATGCCGAGGCCGTGCAGCATCCACACGAGGTCCTCGGTGGCGAGGTTGCCGGTCGCGCTCTTCGCGTACGGGCAGCCGCCCAGGCCGCCCGCCGAGGCGTCGACCGTGGTGACGCCGTCGCGCAGCGCCGCCAGCGTGTTGCTGAGCGCCTGGCCGTAGGTGTCGTGGAAGTGCACGGCGAGCCGCTCGGCCGGCACCCCGGCCTCGGCGAAGGCGGCGAGCAGCGCGCCGACCTGGCCCGGGGTGGCGACGCCGATGGTGTCGCCGAGGCTCAGCTCGGCGCAGCCCATCTCCAGCAACGCGAGGCCGTGGCGGACCACCTGGGAGGCCGGGACCGGGCCCTCCCACGGGTCGCCGAAGCACATCGACAGGTAGCCGCGGACCGCGACCCCGGCCTCGGCGGCCCGCTCGACCACCGGGCGGAACATCGCCATCGCCTCGTCCGCCGAGCGGTTGAGGTTGCGGCGGGCGAAGGTCTCGGTGGCGCTGGCGAACACCGCGATGTCGGTGGCGTGGTGGGCGAGCGCGCGGTCGAGGCCGCGCTCGTTGGGGACCAGGACGGGCAGCCGCAGTCCGGGGTGGCGCTCGGGCAGGTCGGCGAGCCGGGGCATCAGGTCCTCGGCGTCGGCCAGCTGCGGGACCCACTTGGGGTGGACGAAGCTGGTGGCCTCGACCGTCCGCAGCCCCGCGGCGGCGAGCCGGGCGATGAACTCGGCCTTGACCTCGACGGGCACCAGGGCGCTCTCGTTCTGCAGGCCGTCGCGCGGTCCGACCTCGTGGATCCGGACCTCCTCGGGCATGCCGGGTGCGCGGACGGGGTCGGGCAGGCCCAGTTCGAGCGCGTCGGGCTCGTGGGCGGGGGAGGCGGTGGTCACGACCGCACCCCCGCCGGGCGCGCGGCGGTCGCGGCCGCGTCCGTGGGGGCGCCCGCCGGAACGTCCGCGCCGTCCTCCACCGGGGTGACCACGACGAGCAGTTCCTCCATCGCGACGGTGGCCCCGGCGGTGGCGCGGAGCTCGCTCACGACGCCGTCGTGCGGGGCGGAGATCACGTGTTCCATCTTCATGGCCTCCAGGACGAGCAGGGCCTGGCCCTTGCGGACCGCCTCGCCCGCCGTGGTCTTGACGACGGTGACGGTGCCGGGCATCGGGGCGGTGAGGGCGCCGTGGTGGGCGCCGGCCGCGGCGGCGCCCTCGCCGACCGCGTCGTGGGTGTGCAGCGGCCACGCGTCACCCTCGACGCCGAGCCAGGCCACCGGGGCGCCGGCGAGCCCGGGGGTGTCGTCGACGGTCAGGGCGAAGGCGGTCTGCAGGCCGTCGACCGTCAGGTGCAGCCGGTCAGCGGTGCGGACCGCCCGCGCCCGGTGGATCGGGCCGGAACCGAGTCGGATTTCCACCTCAAGGGTGACATTGCGGGGAATGTCGGTGGCTTCGGCGATGTTGCCGGAAGTGATCGGACGGATGCGCACCGAAACGGGGTCCTGGCCGGGGGCCCGGAGGCGGTGGGTGGTCCAGGCGGGTGCGCCGCTCAGGCGCCAGCCGGAGGGGAGGGAGAACGGATCGGTCCAGCCGCAGGGGTCGGCGGCCGGGGTGAGGTCCGCGTGCCGTGTGAGCGCGGCCGCGTAGTAGAGGAGGCGGGCGGGCGCAGGTGATTCATCGGCCGTGGCCGGCTGAGCCGGGTCGGCCGGGGCGGCGTGGTCGGTGGCCTCGTCGGTGGCCATCGCGGGCGAGTACGGCGAGGCCAGTAGGGTCGGCTGCTGCTGGACGGTCTGCTCCACCAGGCCGGTGTCCAGTCGGCCGGCGATGACCTCGGGGTGTGCGAGCAGTCGCCGCAGGAAGCCGGTGTTGGTGGTGACACCCAGGATGCGGGTGTCGGCCAGCGCGGCGCGCAGGCGGCGGAGCGCGGTCGGGCGGTCGGGCCCGTACGCGATGACCTTGGCGAGCATCGGGTCGTAGGCGCTGGTGACGACGGTTCCGGGGGCGACCCCGGAGTCGACCCGGATGCCCTCGCCCTGCGGTTCGTCGAGGACCAGGATGCGTCCGCCGGTGGGCAGGAAGTCCCGTTCCGGGTCCTCGGCGCAGATGCGAGCCTCGATGGCGTGGCCCAGGAAGGAGATGCCGGACTGACCGAAGGTGAGCCGCTCGCCCGCGGCGATCCGCAGCTGCCACTCGACCAGGTCCAGACGGCGGGGCCGGCCGCCGTCCGGGTCCTCGACGGCGATGGCGAGTTCGGTGACGGGGTGTTCCACCTGGAGACGGGTGTTCATCTCCATGAAGAAGAACTCCCGCACGCCCTCGGGCGAGGCGGGGGTCGGGGAGTCCGGGTCGATGCCGGGGACGATGAACTCCACGGTGCCGGCCCCGGTGTAGCCGCAGGACTCCGCGGCGCGGACGGCCGCGGCGCCCATCGCGGCTCGGGTCTCGGCGTTGAGCAGGACGGAGGGTGCCTCTTCGATCAGTTTCTGGTGGCGGCGCTGGAGGCTGCACTCGCGCTCGCCGAGGTGGACGGTGGTGCCGTGGGCGTCGGCGAGCACCTGCACCTCGATGTGGCGGGGGCGGTCGACCCAGCGCTCCAGAAGCAGGGTGTCGTCGCCGAAGGCGGTCCGGGCGACGCGGCGCGCGGCGGCGATCTCGGTCCGCAGGTCGGCCGGGTCCCGCACGAGCCGCATGCCCTTGCCGCCGCCGCCGGCGGATGGTTTGAGCAGGACGGGGTAGCCGATCTCGTCCGCGGCGGCGACGAGTTCGTCGTCGGTGGGCGCGGTGGCCTGGCTGCCGGGGACCACCGGGACGCCGGCGGCCCGGACGGCCTCCTTGGCGTTGATCTTGTCACCCATCAGCTCGACCGCACCGGGAGGAGGACCGATGAAGACGAGGCCGGCGTCGGCGCAGGCGCGGGCGAAGGCGGCGTTCTCGGCGAGGAAGCCGTAGCCGGGGTGAATGGCCTGGGCGCCGGTGCGCCGGGCGGCGGCGAGGATCTGGTCGGTCCGCAGGTAGGTCTCGGCCGCCGAGCTGTCGCTGCGGTCGGCCGGGCCGAGCCGGACCGCGATGTCGGCCTCGCGGACGTGCGGGGCGTCGGCGTCGGCGTCGCTGAACACGGCGACCGAGCGCACGCCGAGCCGCCGCAGGGTGCGGATCACCCGGAGGGCGATCTCGCCGCGGTTGGCGACCAGAACTGTGTCGAACATGGGAGGCGTTCCTCCGGGTCGAGGGGGCCGTACGAAGGAGGTGGCGGTGAGACGGGACGGGCGCCGGTCCGTGCGGTGAACCGGTGCCGGAAGGTCGTGCCGGGAGTGGGGCACCCCGGGAGGGGAGGGGAGGAGCGGAGCCCCGCCCGGGGAGCGCTGGGTCACATCCGGAAGACGCCGTACGGACCGGGCGGCGGCAGCGGGGAGTTGGCGCAGGCGGTGAGGGCGAGGCCGACCACGGTGCGGGTGTCCATCGGGTCGATCACGCCGTCGTCCCAGAGCCGGGCCGTGGCGTAGTAGGCGTTGCCCTGGCGCTCGTACTGCTCGCGGACGGGGCGCTTGAACTCCTCCTCCGCCTCGGCCGGCCACTCCTCGCCGTGCGTCTCCAACTGGTCGCGGCGGACGGTGGCGAGGACGGAGGCCGCCTGCTCGCCGCCCATCACGGAGATCTTCGCGCCCGGCCACATCCACAGGAAGCGAGGTGAGTAGGCCCGGCCGCACATCGAGTAGTTGCCGGCTCCGTACGAGCCGCCGATCACCACGGTCAGCTTCGGGACGCGGGTGCAGGCGACGGCGTTGACCATCTTGGCGCCGTGCTTGGCGATGCCGCCCGCCTCGTACTGCCGGCCGACCATGAACCCGGTGATGTTCTGCAGGAAGAGGAGGGGGATGCCGCGCTGGTCGCACAACTCGATGAAGTGGGCGCCCTTGAGGGCCGATTCGGAGAACAGCACACCGTTGTTGGCGACGATGCCGACGGGGTGGCCGTGGATCCGGGCGAAGCCGGTGACGAGGGTCGCGCCGTACTCGGCCTTGAACTCGGCGAACCGGCTGCCGTCGACCAGCCGGGCGATCACCTCGCGCACGTCGTAGGGCGTGCGCGGGTCGACCGGAACGGCCCCGTACAGGCCGGCCGGGTCGACGGCCGGCGGTTCGACCGGGGCGAGCGGCCACGGCCGCTCCGGGCGCGGGCCGAGTCCGGCCACGATCGTGCGGACGATGGAGAGGGCGTGGGCATCGTCCTCGGCCAGGTGATCCGTCACGCCGGAGGTCCGGGAGTGCAGCTCGCCGCCGCCCAACTCCTCGGCGGTGACCACCTCGCCGGTGGCGGCCTTCACCAGCGGCGGCCCGCCGAGGAAGATCGTGCCCTGGTTGCGGACGATGACGGCCTGGTCGCTCATCGCCGGGACGTACGCGCCGCCCGCCGTGCACGAGCCGAGTACGGCGGCGATCTGCGGGATGCCCGCGGCCGAGAGCCGGGCCTGGTTGTAGAAGATCCGGCCGAAGTGGTCCCGGTCGGGGAACACCTCGTCCTGCATGGGGAGGAAGGCGCCGCCGGAGTCGACCAGGTAGATGCACGGGAGACGGTTCTCCAGTGCGACCTCCTGGGCGCGCAGGTGCTTCTTCACCGTCATCGGGTAGTACGTGCCGCCCTTGACCGTGGCGTCGTTGGCGACGACGACCACCTCGCGTCCGGCGACCCGGCCGATGCCCGCGATGACCCCGGCCGCGGGCGCGGCCCCGTCGTACATCCCGTCGGCCGCCAGCGGGGCCAGCTCCAGGAAGGGCGACGCCGGGTCGAGCAGGGTGTCCACGCGGTCGCGGGGGAGGAGCTTGCCGCGCGCGGTGTGCCGGGCGCGGGCCTTGGCGCCACCGCCGAGCGCGGCCGTGCCGAGCTTCTCGCGCAGCTCGGCGACGAGCGCCCGGTGCGCCTCGGTGTTGGACCGGTAGGCCTCGGAGGCCGGGTCGACCGCCGTGCCGAGCCGGGGCGCGGGGGCGGCGGCTCCCGGCGGCACGGGCCCCGGTGTCGCGGTGCCGCCCGCCGCGCCGCCACGCGCCGCGCTGCCATGGACGCCGGTGGGTACGCCGGCGGTAGAGATGACCATTCCCAAGAGCTCCCTTGCCCTCGGCACCGGGTGGCGGGTGGCCCCGGTTTCCGGTGCGCCCGCTCTCCCCACGTTAATTAACGTTAACTTACGCGCCCAGGTTAACGGCCGATAACCCGACTGTCTACGATGGGCAGCATGCCGAACGTCCCCGAAGCCACCGCGCTCCCACGCCGCGACCAGATCCGCCGGGAGGCCGCGCGGCTCTTCGCCGCGCGGGGTTTCCTCGGCGTGGGCGTGGACGAGATCGGCAAGGCCGTCGGCATCAGCGGCCCCGGCCTCTACCGGCACTTCGCCGGGAAGGACGCGATGCTCGCCGACCTGCTGATCGGCATCAGCGAGCGCCTGCTGGAGGAGGGCCGGAGGCGTGCGGGCGGCGGCGACGGCCCGGCCGCCGCGCTGGACGCGCTGATCGGCGGCCACGTCGAGTTCGCCCTCGACGACCGTGACCTGATCACCCTGCACGACCGCGAGCTGCTGAACCTCAAGGAGGAGGACCGCCGTACCGTCCGTCGGCTCCAGCGCGGCTACGTCGAGCTGTGGGTGGACGTGGTCCGCCAGGCCTACCCGGCGCTGGCCGACCCTGCCGCCGAGCCGGTCGCCCGGGCCGCCGTGCACGCGGTCTTCGGTCTGATCAACTCGACGCCGCACAGCCTCGGCCCGAACCCGGCCCAGGGTGAGCGCCCCGGACCCGGCCTCCAGCGCGATGGCATGGCCGCACTGCTGCACAGTCTCGCCCACGGCGCGTTCTCGGCGGCGGCCGCATCGGCGTCCACCCACTGCTGAGCCTGCCCGCGCTCAAGCCTGCCCGCGCTCAAGCTGCCGGTCCCCGTTCCGCCGGCGCCCGCCTTCGGGCCTAGGTCCAAAGAACGGCGCCCGCCTGCCCCCTGGCCGGTGGGCGTCCGGGCCGCCGTCGACGACTCTGGTGGCAGTGGGGCCGGTTGACCCGTCCGGGTGACCGGTCGGGAATCACCGCAGGCTGCAGGCTGTTGGTCACTCCGCCGGAGCCTGTGGCGAGCGTGCGCCAGGCGTGCGCCCGGCTCGCCCCACACCCCGGCCCGGCCGGAAACGGCATGGCGGCGTCCCGACGGAATGGTTAGCATCCCTAAATATGCCTGAGACTCACGGATCTACGGTGGAGCAATCCCCGAGCGGCCCACCGGCCCCCGACGCGAGCCCGGAACCGACCCCCGAGACCGGTCCCGAGAATCCGCCGCGCCCGGTGAGCACGGCGACCCCGCCCGCCCCCGCGGCCCCCGAGACCGGCGGCTGGCTGCGCCGCCTGGTCGGCTACTGCCTGCGCTCCCGCCGCAGCCTGCTGCTCGCCTTCGGTGCCTCGCTCGTCGGCATGGCCGTCACCGCGCTGGTACCGCTGGTCACCAAGCTGATCATCGACGACGTCATCACCACCCACACCCGCCCGCTCGGCCCCTGGGCGGTCGTGCTGCTGCTCGCCGCCGTCGTGGTCTTCGGCTGCACCCAGGTCCGCCGCTACTACGGCGGCCAGCTCGCCCTCGACGTCCAGCACGACATGCGCAGCGACCTGTTCCGCTCGCTCGGCCGGCTCGACGGCCACCGTCAGGACCGGCTGGACACCGGCCAGGTGGTCGGCCGCGCCACGTCTGACCTCCAGCTGGTCAACGGGCTGCTCTCGATGCTGCCGATGATGACCGGCTACCTGCTGATGTTCATCATGTCGGCGGCCGTGATGGTCTGGCTCTCCCCGCCGCTCACCCTCATCGCCCTCGTGATGGCCCCCGCCCTCTGGTGGGTCACCGTGCTCAGCCGCAAGCGCCTGTTCCCCTCGACCTGGGCCGCCCAGCAGGAGGCCGCGGCCGTCGCCGGCGTCGTGGACGAGGCGATTGGCGGTGTCCGCGTGGTCAAGGGCTTCGGCCAGGAGGCGCAGGAGCTGGACAAGCTGGAGGGAGCCTCCCGCAACCTCTTCGCCGCCCGCCTCCGCTCGATCCGGCTCAACTCCCGCTACAACCCGGCGATGCAGGCGATCCCCGCGCTCGCCCAGGTCGCGGTGCTGGCGTTCGGCGGCTGGCTGGCCGTGGACGGGCAGGTCTCGCTCGGCACCTTCGTCGCCTTCTCCACCTACGTCGCCCAGATGACCGGCCCGGTGCGGATGCTCACCATGGTCATCACGGTCGGCCAGCAGGCCCGGGCGGGCGTCGAGCGCGTCCTCCAGCTGATCGACGAGCGCCCGCTGGTCCAGGAGCGCCCGGACGCGGTGACCCTCGACCTCACCGGTGACGCGCACGAGGGCGCCCCCGGCAGTGCCACCGTCGGCCCCCACGCCCTCGGCAGTGCCACCGTCGGCCCGCGCACGTCCGAGGTGGCCCTGGAGTTCGACCACGTCGAGTTCCGCTACGACCCCGACCACCCCGTGCCCGTCCTGCACGGCCTGAACCTGACGCTCGCCCCCGGCGAGACCCTGGCCCTGGTCGGCGCCTCCGGCTCCGGCAAGTCGACGGTGGCCCAACTGGTGCCCCGGTTCTACGACCCGGCGGCCGGCACCGTCCGCCTCTACGGCCACGACCTGCGCGACCTCACCCTCGACTCGGTCCGCTCGGCCGTCGGCATCGTCCCCGAGGAGAGCTTCCTCTTCTCCGAGACGGTCCGCACCAACATCGCGTACGGCCGGCCCGACGCCACCGACGAACAGATCGTCGCGGCCGCGCGTGCCGCGCAGGCCGACGAGTTCGTCCGCGCGCTGCCGGACGGCTACGACACCAAGGTCGGCGAGCAGGGCCTCACCCTCTCCGGCGGCCAGCGCCAGCGCATAGCCCTGGCCCGCGCGATCCTCACCGACCCGCGGATCCTGCTGCTCGACGACGCGACCTCCGCGGTCGACCCGCAGATCGAGGCGGAGATCCACGACGCGCTGCGCTCGGTCATGACCGGTCGCACCACGCTGCTGATCGCCCACCGCCGCTCGACCCTCCAACTCGCCGACCGGATCGCCGTACTGGACCGCGGCCGGCTGCTGGACATCGGCACCCACGAGGAGTTGGAGGCCCGATGTCCCCAGTACCGGGCCCTGATCACCGACCCGGAGGCCGGCCGCGCGCCCCGTCGACCCGAGCCCGGGGCCGCGCCCGAGGCCGAGCTCACCGCTGAGCGCAGTGCCGAGCCCGCCACCCCGGACCCGTCCACGCCCCCTGCGCGGACGCCCGACCTCCCCACTCCCGCCCTGGCCAAGGCGGCCCGAACCGCCGAGCCCGACCTGCTGGCCAAGGTCGCCGCCCTCCCGCCCGCCACCGACACCCCGGCGATACCGCGCGCCGAGGCCGAGGCCGGTGACCCGGACTTCACGCTCCGCCGCCTGCTGCGCCCCTTCCGGGCACCGCTCGCCCTCGCTCTGTTGCTGGTCGCCGTGGACGCGGGCGCCGGGCTGGTGCTGCCGATCCTGATCCGGCACGGCATCGACCAGGGCGTGAGCAAGACCCTGATGTCCGGGGTGCTCGTGGCCTCCGCGGCCGCCCTGGTGGTCGTCCTGCTGGACTGGCTGGTGCAGAGCGCCGAGAACCGGGTCAGCGGACGCACCGGCGAGCGCGTGCTCTACACCCTCCGGCTCAAGATCTTCGCCCACCTCAACCGGCTCGGCCTGGACTACTACGAGCGCGAGCTGTCCGGTCGGATCATGACGCGGATGACCACCGACCTCGACTCGCTGACGTCCTTCCTGCAGACCGGTGTCGTCACCGCCGTGGTCAGCCTGCTGACCTTCGTCGGCATCTTCGCGGCCCTGTTGATCCTCGACGCCGGCCTGGCGCTGACGGTCTTCGCGGTGCTGCCGTTGCTGGTGATCGCCACGCTGGTGTTCCGGAAGAGGTCCAAGGACCAGTACGAGATATCCCGGGACCTGATCAGCGCCGTCAACGCCGACCTCCAGGAGAACGTGGCGGGCATGCGGATCGTCCAGGCCTTCCGCCGCCTGGACGCCAACACCGACCGCTTCGTCGCCCGGGGCGTCGCCTACCGGGAGGCGCGGGTCCGGGCGCAGCTCTACATCTCCCTCTACTTCCCGTTCGTCCAGTTCCTGTCCAGCGTGGCCGCCGCGCTGGTGCTGATCGTGGGCGCGGCCCGGGTCGACGCCGGCACCCTGACGGTCGGCGCGCTGGTCGCGTACCTCCTCTACATCGACCTGTTCTTCGCGCCGGTGAACCAGCTCTCCCAGGTCTTCGACGGCTACCAGCAGGCCTCGGTCGGCCTCGGCCGGATCCGGGAGCTGTTGCGCACGCCGACGACCACCGCCGTGGCGGCCGAACCGGTGCCGGTGGAGAAGGGGCTGCGCGGCGAGGTCTCCTTCGAGGGCGTCGGCTTCGCCTACAACGGCGGCGCGGACGGCTCCCCCGACGTGCTCACCGGCGTGGACCTGCACATACCCGCCGGCCAGACGGTGGCGCTGGTGGGCGAGACCGGGGCCGGCAAGTCGACGCTGGTGAAGCTGGTCGCCCGCTTCTACGACGCGACGGAGGGCACCGTGCGGGTCGACGGGGTCGACCTCACCCGGTACGACCTCGCGCAGTACCGCCACCGGCTCGGCGTCGTGCCGCAGGAGGCGTACCTGTTCGCGGGCACGGTGCGCGAGGCGATCGCCTACGGCCGGCCCGGCGCGACGGCGGCCGAGGTGGAGGCCGCGGCGCGGGCGGTCGGCGCGCACGACATGATCGTCCGACTGTCGGGCGGGTACGACCACGAGGTCACGGGCCGGGGCCGAAACCTTTCGGCAGGCCAGCGCCAGCTGATCGCACTGGCCCGGGCCGAGCTGGTCGACCCGGACATCCTGCTGCTCGACGAGGCTACCGCCGCGCTCGACCTGGCGACGGAGGCCGCCGTGAACAGCGCCGCGGACCGGCTCAGCGGCGGACGCACCACCCTGGTGATCGCCCACCGCCTGACCACCGCTGAACGCGCCGACCGGGTCGTCGTCCTCGACCACGGCCGGGTGGTCGAGGACGGTACGCACACCGAACTCCTCGCCCGCGACGGGGTGTACGCGCGGCTCTGGCGCGCGTTCATCGCGGACGGCCACCACCGCCCGGACGGCGCGGCCCCCGTCGTCGAGGAGGCCGTCGCAGCCGGGTGACCAGGGACCGGGCTCAGGCCGCGATCAGCGACGACAGCAGCCCGGTCGCGTCGATCCCGCGCGGCAGGTCGCTCACCTGCCCGTCCCCGACCTCGACCACCCGCCAGCCGGAGCCGTCCGCCCGGCTGGCGAGGTCGGTCGTGACGAACCGGCAGCCGAGCGTCCGCACCAGGGAGCGGACGCCGGTGAGGTCGGGGTCGACCTCGTGGTGCGGCGCGTCCGGGTGCGGTCCGACGAGCACCGGCTCGCCGTCCAGCCACCACACCCTGGCCTCCACCGGCCGGGCGTCCCCGCCCTCGGCACCGGTGCCGCCGGGGGCGGACACCCGCTCGAACTCCTCGTACCGCCGCAGCACCACCCCGCCCGCCAGGAAATCGCCCTGTAGCTCGACGAACCGTGCCACCACCCGCCCGACGGCGTCCAGGTCGGCCAACTCCGGCACGTAGCAGGCCTCGTGCCATTCGTGCTTGCGCGACTTCACGTAGTCCTTGACGATCGCCGGGCCGTGCCCGCCCAGCCGGGCCACGGCATCCGCGAGTTCGTCCGGTCCCGGTCCCGGAGTCGGCCCCTGCTCCGCCTCGGGCGACGCGCCTGCGGCCGACGGGATCCACACGCTCGGCGGCGTCGCCCCCTCGAACACGCCGTACCAGCCGGGCAGTTCGTGTGCGGCTGCGTAGCCGGCGGCGGAGGTGAGCAGGTCCCCGCCGCGCGCGGCCACGGCCGTGGCGAAGGCGGCGTAGTCCGGGGACGGCATCATCCAGCCCCGGTACCAGAGCGGGCCGCTGTCCTTCGGCACCCGCCGGACGGCCTCCTCGGCCTGACCGGCCAGCAGCGCGTCGTGGTCGACGAGGTGGTGCTCGCCGCCCAACTCCCCGAGCAGCCGGGCCTCCCAGGCGAAGTGCGGGTCGGGCCGGCGCGGGTTGAGCGGATCGGCGGGAAAGATGATCGCTGGTACGGGCATGGTCGTCAGCGTACGGCGGCACGACCGCCGGCGGAGCCCGGTACCCGCCCCTGCGTGCCGCCGTACGGCATCCCCTGTTCCGAGATTCCCCGGCATTCCTCGGCGCTCGTGGCCGGGCCCTGCGAGAGTGATCCGATGAGACGACTGCAGCGCCCCCGCAACCCGCTAGGACTCGGCAAACTGCGGCGCCCCCGCGAGCGCGTGCCCCGGCAGGCGGCCCGAACGGCGGTCCTGGCCGAGGACGGGTCGGTCTTCCTGCTCCGCTCGGACAACTCCGAGGTCGGCGTGCACTGGGCGATGCCGGGCGGCGGACTGGAACCCGGTGAGACCCCGCGCACCGCCGCCCTCCGCGAACTCCGCGAGGAGACCGGGTGGACCGACCTCGAACCGGGCCCGCTGCTCTGCACCTGGGAGCACGACTTCACCTGGCACGGCATCCCGGTCCGCCAGCACGAGCACATCTACGTCGCCCACGGCCCGCGCCGCGGCCCGGTCGGCGACGTCAGCGCGGTGCACGCCGCCGACCGCATCCTCGACTGGCGCTGGTGGACGCCGGCCGACCTCGACGCCCCGGACGCCGACGCGCTCTGGCCGCCCCGGCTCCCGGAGTTGCTGGCCATGGTCCGGGCGGGCGACTGGATCGTCGACGGGCGCGAACCGGTTCCCGTCCACCTGGGCTACGTCCCGAACACCCCGCCGAGGCCCTGACGTTCAGCCTCCCCCGCCTGCCCGCCGAGCCGGCCTGACCGCTGCACCCGCTCGCTGCACCCGCCCGTTACGCGCGCCCGCCGCGCCGGCCGCGCGCGGCCTGCCAGCCGTGCAGGTCCAGCTCCCGGTCGTGCAGCGCACCGGGGTTGATCATCACCGTCAGCTGCGTACCGGCCAGCTGCTCGAAGGCGAGCCCGGTGGCCGACAGCAGCTGCTCGGTCGGCACCGAGATCGCGATGGCGGGCCGCCAGGAGGGCAGCACGACGAGGCTGGTGCCGCGCCCGACCCGGACCGGCTCGGCGGTCACCCGCACCGGCGTCCGCTCCTCCGGGCGGCCGACCGCCTCGGGCTGGTGCGGGCCGGCGCCGATCAGGATCCCGAGCGGCGTCTCGGCCTGGGCGGCCCCGGGACCGCCGGCCGGCTGCCGGGCCGCCACCGCCCCCGCGGATCCGTTCGCCCCGGCCGCCGTCCTGCCCGCTCCCCGTACGGACCTGCGCGGCAGCGCCCCCTCAGGTGCGGCCGTCTCCCGTTCGGCCGCCTCCCGCCCGGTCGGGGCGGCTTCGGGGTGCATGCGGCGCAGTCGGCGCGAGGGCGAGGGGCGCCGCGTCGAGAGGGGCCGCGGCTCCTCGCGGGCCGCCCCCAGCACCGGCACCGAGCGCGCGCCCGTCGCCGGTGCGGCCGGCTGCGGAAGCTCGACGGCCGAGGCGTCCTGCACGTGCTCGGGCGGTGCGGATTCGGTTTGCACGTCCTCGCCGAGCAGCGCCGCGACCTCCGCCACCGGACGCCGGCAGGCGGTGGCCAACTCGGCGAGCGAGCGGCCCTGTCGGCGCGCGGCCCGCAGCCGTTCGGCGAGCGCCGCCTGCACGCGGGCCGTCGTCCGCTCGTCCGGGGCGCCGGCCGGGGCGCCGGTCGGGGCGCCGTGGTCGCCCCCATCGTCGTCGGGGCTGCTGCGCGGCCGCGGCACCGAGTCGTCGCGGGTGGCGCCACCCGGCGCACCGGGGATCGGTTCCGCGCCGGAGGCCTGCGTGATGGAGCAGCGCACGGCGGGCAGGTGCGGGGCCCCGGTGCGGTCCGCGGCCGGGCCGGGTCGGGCGGGATCGGTGGGGGTGGGGTGGAGCGAGGTCATCGGCACGGGCCCTTCGGGGGACGGTCCAGACGATCCTCCCGCACCGCGTGACCAGCTCCAAGCGCTGGTTCCCGTGTGGACATCCGCACGCCCTCCGGGGGTGGGGCGCGCACGCCCCACCCCTACCCGGCGTGTCGGCTCAACTGCCGGGCGCGACGAAGCCCTTGAGGTAGGCGAGCACCGCACCGGCCGCCAGCACGTCGAACCCGAGGAACCAGGTCTCGTCCGAAACCGGCCGCGCCTGACCGGACTTGACTTCTCCGAGGGTCTTCCGGAGCGCCCCCGAGCGCCGCCTCCTGGTTGGTCGAACCGGGCGATCCGTACACACCGTAGAAGAGCCAGTCGGCGTCGGCCCTGTCGATCTGCTCAAGGCTGATCTCGACGGCGAAGAGCAGGAAGTTCTGCCTCCAGGGGTAGCCGGGGCGCAGCGAGAAGACGGCTCACGGCCTGGTACGGCATCGTGCGGCCGGACTTCTTCCGCGGCGAGACGCTGCGCAGGGACACCCCCGCACTCGTCGTCGAGGACTGAAGCCGACGGTGAAAACCGGTGACCTGAGTGGGGGATCGACGCTATCGTCGAAGGCATGAAGCGCTTCACGGGCCTGTGCTGGTGGCCGTCCTAGGACGGCCACCACGCATGCCTGACCAGGGCCGTCCGGGATCGGACGGCCCTGTTGCGTTTCCCCATCGGGACGGGCCCGCGCCCCGGACGGCCACCACCACCGCCGTACCGAGGAGAGACCCGCATGACCGCCACGACCACCGCCACGATCGCCGCCCCGGCTCCCGCTGCCGCCCCGGCCGGCCCGACCGCCCACCGCGTCCTGACCGGCGACCGCCCCACCGGCCCGCTCCACATCGGCCACTACTTCGGCACCCTGCAGAACCGGGTCCGCCTCCAGCGCCAGGGCATCGAGATGTTCGTCGTCGTCGGCGACTACCAGGTCATCACCGACCGGGACATCGCCGACCGGCTCGCCGAACACACCGAGAACCTCGTCCTCGACAACCTCGCGGCCGGCCTCGACCCCGATCGCGCCACGATCTTCGCGCACAGCCGCGTCCCGGCCCTCAACCAGCTGCTCCTGCCGTTCCTCAGCCTGGTCAGCGTCGCCGAACTGAGCCGCAACCCCACCGTCAAGGACGAGATCGCCCACTCCAGCCAGGCCGCCGTCAGCGGACTGATGTTCACCTACCCCGTCCACCAGGCCGCCGACATCCTCTTCTGCAAGGCCGACCTCGTCCCCGTCGGCCAGGACCAGCTGCCCCACCTCGAAGTGGCCCGCACTGTCGCCCGCCGCTTCCACGAGCGCTACCCGCACGCCGATGGCAGCGCCGTCTTCCCCCGCCCCGAGGCCGTGCTCTCCGACGCGCCGCTCCTCCTCGGCACCGACGGCGGCAAGATGAGCAAGAGCCGGGGCAACGCCGTCTTCTTCGGCGCCTCCGAGGACGAGACCGCCCGGCTGATCCGCGCTGCCAAGACGGACACCGAGCGGCGCATCACCTACGACCCGGCCAACCGGCCCGAGGTCTCCAACCTCGTCCTGCTGGCCGCCCTCTGCCAGGGCCGGGCCCCCGAGGAGATCGCCGCCGAACTCGGCGACGGCGGCGCGGCGGCGCTCAAGCGCACCGTCACCGAGTCCGTCAACGAGTTCCTCCGCCCGATCCGCGCCCGCCGCGCCGCACTCGCCGCCGACCGCGGCTACCTCCGGCAGGTGCTGCGAGACGGCGCCGAGCGCGCCAACGCCATCGCGGACGCCACCCTCGCCGAGGTCAGGGAGGTCATGGGGTCGGTCTGAACCGAACGGGGCATATCACCTGCGGCGGGCCCCGCCGGATCTGACATCACCTCACCCCTTCGCGCCTCGCCGCCCGCACCCTGGAAGGATCCCGGCCATGGACCAGCACCTGACCGCGCCCGACCGAGGGCTGACCCGTCCGCCACAGCTCCGTCCGGGGGACCACGTCGTCGTGGTCGCCCCCAGCGGCCCGATCGATCCCGAGCGGCTCACCGCCGGGACCGCGATCCTGCGTTCCTGGGGGCTGCGGGTCACCGTCGCCCCGCACGTCCTCGACACCCACCCCTCCCTCGGATACCTGGCGGGCACCGACGCCGACCGCGCCGCCGACCTGCAGGACGCCTGGCTCGACCCCGCCGTCGACGCGGTCCTCTGCGCGCGCGGCGGCTACGGCGTCCACCGCATGGTCGACCTGCTCGACTGGGCCGCGATGCGTCGTGTCCCGCCCAAGGTCCTGGTCGGCTTCAGCGACGTCTCCTCCCTGCACGAGGCCTTCGCCCAACGGCTCGGCCTCGCCACCCTCTACGGACCGATGTGCGCGGCGGCCTCCTTCGTCGAGGACGGCCCCACGGCCGAACACCTGCGCCGCACCCTCTTCGACCCCGCCACGACCACCGTCCTCACCGGACCCGCCGCCACACCGCTCGTCCCCGGCCGGGCCAGGGGCGTCACGGCCGGAGGCTGCGTCCACGTCCTCGCGGCCGAGCGGGGCACACCCGCCGCCCGGCCGTCCTTCGCGGGCAGCATCCTGATCCTCGAAGACGTGAACGAGCACCCGTACCAGCTCGACCGCCTCCTCACCCAGTTCCTCCGCTCCGGCGCCCTCGACGGTGTGGCCGGCATAGCCCTCGGTTCCTGGGAGGGCTGCGGGCGGCCGGACCGGGTCCGCGAGCTGATGCTCGACCGCCTCGGCCCGCTCGGTGTGCCCGTGCTCTGGGAGCTGGGCTTCGGCCACTGCCCGTCCACGCTCACCGTCCCGCTCGGCGTCCCGGCCATGCTCGACGCCGACGCGGGCACGTTGACCCTGGAGGTGCCGGCCCTCGCCGCCCGGTGAGGCGGCCGCCCGGACGGGGCCGGGAGGAGCGGCCCGGAACGAGTGGCCCGGGATGAGTAGGGTGCGGCCATGAACGAGGACCGCCTCACCGACCTCGCCCTCGGACTCCTCCGGGGCCCGGGCAGCAACGCCCGCACGATCCTCGGACTTGCCGGCCCGCCCGGCGCCGGCAAGTCC
Organism: Kitasatospora sp. NPDC001660; assembly: GCF_053596725.1. NCBI lineage: Bacteria > Bacillati > Actinomycetota > Actinomycetes > Kitasatosporales > Streptomycetaceae > Kitasatospora > Kitasatospora sp. NPDC001660. Next base: position 204,499 of record NZ_JBSFGU010000011.1, read on the forward strand.
ACCCTCGCACGGCACCTGGTCGCCGAGGTGGAACGGGCCGAGGGCCCCGGCAGCGCCGCCTACGTCCCGCTGGACGGCTTCCACCTCTCCGCCGCCCAGCTCGACCGCCTCGGCCTCACCCACCGCAAGGGCGCGCCGGCCACTTTCGACGCCCACGGCTACGTCGCGCTGCTTCGCCGCGTCGTCACCGACCGCTTCCAGGACATCTACGTCCCCGACTTCGACCGCACCCTGGACGAACCGGTCGCCGCCCGCCACGTCGTCCGCCCGCACGCCCGCCTCGTCATCACCGAGGGCAACTACCTCGCGTCCACCGACACCCCTTGGTCGGACGCCCGGCGCCTGCTTCGCGAACTCTGGTACGTCGATACCGACGACACCCTCCGCGAGGAACGCCTTCTCCGGCGCCACCGCGACGGCGGCCGCGACGAGTCCACTGCGCGTCACTGGGTCACCGGCAACGACCACCCGAACGGCGAGTACGTGAAGGCGGGACGCCCGCTCTGTACCCGGATCGTCCCCGGCACCAGTTTGCCCGAGGCGCCGGACGGGGGTAGTGTTCTCTAGTCGCTCGGCAGGGAGCACCGGACACGCATCGGCGCGGACGGTCCCGGAGTGGCCAATCCTCTGAAACACCACTTCCCGGTTCGGGCTGGGTTGCGTCTTGTCGCGGCTCGGTGCGTATTCGGCGTGCACGTTTTATTGGATTGCGGCTGGATTCGCTTTTCGGAGCGGGGATCGGCTAGAGTTTGAAACGTCGGACGGGGCGTCAAGTCCTGGAAGACACCGGCGAGTTGGATGACGAAGCCCCGGAAAACGGAGCGGAAAACATCTGATAAGCTGGAAACACGAAAGAACGAAGCGCCCGGAGGGCCCGCTGGAAGGCGGTCCGAAGGAAGTGTCCGT